>CAYNMM010000094.1:0-38363 GCA_964398355.1 uncultured bacterium | reverse complement strand
AATGTTTAATGTCCTCCCCCACGCCTTTTTGAGGCGTGGGGGAGGATCACCTTTCAATCTCCTCCCCCGCTTCGCTGGGGAGAATTAAGGAGGGGCAAATCCCTCCCCTTAATCCCCTCCCGCAAAGCGGGAGGGGAGGTTGTGGGTGGATCTTCTCGCAAATAGGAGGGAGAGATAAAGATGGTTTTTCCGCAAAGTGGAAGGGGAAATGATCACTGGTAAAATATTTTTGAACACTTTCACCCCTACCTGAGGATAGGACATGAGTTCTGATATTGCATTTTCAGAATCCCTTTCACAACTTCTTTGGGAAGGGATTATGAGAGAGCAACTTTTTGATTAATTATCCTCAAATCTCACTCGCATTCCGTGCAGTGAGGGAAGAAAAAAATATATTCCTTCGTCACACCAAAAGCGGGGGAAGAAGTTTAAAATTCCCCCACATTCAATCGATTCAACAACCTATATATCACTCAGTCGCTATTAATTTTTCTCAGAATTTATTTACCTATTAGATTTACGAAAACATCTTCAGGCTTAACAGGTTTTGTTATTATTTTCTCTTTCAGGGCGAAGTCAATGAATTTTTTCCATTTTATATAAGACTGTACCTGTGTATGGGCGTAGAGATTTATCGTGTCAAAAAATGCCTTTCTGTCCAGCTCTTTCCTGACATCGGGATTTGCCTTGAAATATAATTGCAATGCCTCATCGGGATGCCTTCTTGTCCATTTTATAGCTTCATCGATAGCCTCAACAAATCCCTTTAACTGATTTTTTTTCTTGCTTATTGTGCGGTCTGAGCTGATAAAGATAAGTTCATAGAAATCAGGAATTCCATTTTTCTCAAGTAGAAAGACACCAGGTTTCTTCCCTTCTAATTCAACTTCATTTTTCTCATAATTCCTGTACGCTCCGATCACAGCGTCGACCTTGTGGGTCAGGAGAGATGGGGTAATATTAAATCCTATGTTTATGAGCTCATAATCACCATCTTTAAGACCGTTGTATCTTGCAAATGCTCTGAACAGGATTTCCTGGAGGTGTGGAACGGCGTATCCGATTTTCTTTCCCTTTAAATCAGCCGGGGTCCGAATGCCGGAATCTTTGAGATATAAAACGGTGATCAATGGATGCTCCACGAGAATGCCAATGGATTTGACCCTTAATCCCTGTGAGCGGGCGATGATCACCTCTGGCATATAGTTGATTGCAACGTCTACTTTCCCTGTGGCTGCAATTTTCAGTGGATCGGCTGTTTCTGCTGGAACCAGGATGTTTACTTTGAGACCGTGCTTTTTGAAGATTCCATGCTCCTGTGCTACATAGATTGGGACATGATCAGCATTTGGAAACCAATCAAGCATCAATGAAATTTTCGAGAGAGAAATTATGAACATTAATGCTATGCCTACCATGTTTTACCTCCTTTTCCAGGGCATTAAAATTTTTTCAGTTTGCGAGACAAGTATAAAAAGTCCTACCCCCATAACTGTTAAATAAAAAATTGCGGCAAAAATCAGGTCGACTCTTAACTGGGCATTTGCATGTAACATTAGGTAGCCAAGACCATATTTAGAGCCCACCCATTCGCCGATGACCGCACCGATTGTTGACACAGAAATACCGATTTTGGAGCCTGTTAAGATGAAGGGTAGGGCAGCAGGAATTCTTACTTTCTTCAGAATTTGATAATCAGATGCCCCCATCAACTCAAACAATTTTACCACGTCAGGATCAGCAGACTTGAGTCCCTCCAGGGTGTTTACGGTTATGGGAAAGAACACAATCAATGCGGTCATGACGATTTTTGAATTCAGTCCATAGCCAAACCACAGGACGAGTAGAGGAGCTATTGCAAAAACCGGAATTGACTGAGATCCGATTATTATTGGGTAAAAAGCCTGCTCTACCGAGGGATACTTAAACATCAAAAAAGCAAGTAGACTTCCGGTAACAAAGGCAAGGATGAAACCAAGGATCATTTCTGTTAGGGTATAAAAGCTGTGTTTCAAAAGTAATGGAGATTGAGTGAATATAGTAATCAGAATTTTTGATGGTGCTGGCAAAACATAATATGGAACATGTGTAATTCTTACACCGATTTCCCAGATTATCAGTATTATGAGAATTAAAATACCAGAATTTTTATACTTTCCCATTGTTAAAAACCTTTTCCATCTCCTCTTTTAACTCATCAAAAATAGTTTTTTTCAATTCCGCAAGGGAAGCAAGATCCCGTGGTCGTTTTTCACTAATTCTGTAAATAGACTTTATCTTCGCTGGCCTGGCCGATAGAACAATGATTCTATCCGAAAGGAGGAGCGCCTCGTCAATGTCATGGGTAACGAAAATGACTGTTTTTTTGTATTTTTGCCAGACATTTATGAGTAAATTCTGAAGTACAAATCTTGTCATGGCGTCAAGAGCACCAAAGGGTTCGTCAAGTAGCAATAGAGGACGCTTAAACATCAGTGTTCTTGCAAGTGCCACTCTTTGCCTCATGCCGCCAGAAAGCTCCGATGGATAGGAATTAAGAAATCCTGACAGACCAAAACTTTCGAGCAAGTTTGTAGCTTCTCTTTTTGCCTTTTTTAATTCATCTCCTCGCAATTCCGGTGCGAGAATTGTATTTGAAAGCACGGTTCTCCATTGTAAGAGCAGGTCTTTTTGGACCATATACGCTGTAACATTTTGAAGATTCCTAACTCTTTTCCCATCGAGGTAAATCTCCCCACTATCAGGTTTTATAAAGCCTGCGAGAATATTCAGAATAGTTGATTTACCGCACCCGGATGGACCTATTATGGTGAGGAATTCTCCGTTTGAAACGGAGAAAGAGATATTCTCCAATACAGGCAAATGAGAGCCGTTGATCTCGAATGACCTGGACAGGTTTTTTATCTCTATTTCCATTATATCCCTGCATTAACGGGAGCCGGTTGTTTTTGGAGGGTTTTAAAGGCACCTTCCCTCCGCCGGCATTACCCGGTTCAGGTTCAAGGGGTCGGCCCAGAGGCCTTCTCAGCCAGCCAAAGCCAGCTCCCCCGGTGCCTGAAATGTAATATACTTTTGTAGCCCTGACCTGTCAATTGACCATAGAGGGTATTCAAAAAAACATTTTATCAGTGATCACTTCCCCTTTCACTTCACAGGAAAGACTCTTTATTTACCCCTCCTATTTAGAAGAAGATCCACCTACAGTCTCCACATTCCAAGAAATGGAAAAGATGACATCTTCCCTAAAGCATTTTTCGAGCAGCCGCACTAACCATGTAAAATCGATCTAAACTTTAGTACAGGGATGATGGAGAGGAAAATGGCGAAATATCTGTTGATGTGGTATTTCCATGATAGAAACGGTACTCTCTTTTGCACAGGTTTGTTAAAACGGATACTTTACACCTATTTTTCGAATCTTAACAAGAATTTCAGGTGGTTCTATTGAGTCTATTGTCATGAGTTCTGGCTTCTTAATCTGTGGTTTAAGAAGGTAATCTCCGGGTGGGAATTTATTAAGATCGATGTAAGCATTTATATTCACTGTGTCCTTCATTACGTTTGGTGCCCCGGAGACAAGTAATTTTAGATAGTAACTTGATGCCTGAAGATGATAATTTTTCTTAACGTTTTTAAAACTAATGGGTATTTTGATCCATGAAGTTTCCCGATTTTTAAGGAAAATATGCACTTTTGCCGAATCCGGTATAATTTTGACACCTCGATGAGGTGGAATCAATCCCACAGTAAATGTTGAATCTTTTTTTAATTTATTGATAGAAATAGAGTCGGTGAATATGTGAGTTACCCTGGAGATCCACAGCCTTGGTCCTACGAGAATGGCCTTTCCAGATTTGGGATACTCTATTTTTATTTTGCTAACTGCAAGATTTTTCGATGGTACACCAGTTATGAGAGGAATAATTTTTACCTTTTTTCTTACCTTTTTTACCAGTGTAATGTTTAAAAATGTTGGCTGAATATCAATCACTTTGGCAGTGAGATCTGTTGGAAATCGTATGTTCTTCCTTGAGATTTCTATTCTATTCTCACCTTCACGGGCTTTGCTAAGATCGATAATTGCAACTGGTTTAAAAAAACTCAGCTGAATCAAGGTTTTCCCGCTGGCTGACATTGTAAGAAGTACTGAGTCTGGTGGATTTGAAACGATCTGGAGCCCGGCTGGTGCATTCTTAAAGATTAGTGGGATCTTCCTCGTTACTGTGTAAGTTTTTTCAGTCACTGCATTAAACCATAGTAAGACTGCTATGAACAGGGAGAGAATTTTTAGTCCCATGTTTGAAGTTAATCTGTTACTCATTTTTCTCTGTCTCCCCGTAGATTAGTTTTATAAGTGTCGAAATAACATCATCTTTGGTCAGGGGAGGAGTTATCTCTCCATTGACAGCAATTCGGATTGATCTCCTCTCTTCAGAGACAACAATGCTTACAGCGTCGGTGATCTCAGTAATTCCAATGGCAGCACGATGCCTTGTGCCAAAAGAGGGATCGATGTTCGGATTGTTTGAAAGAGGTAATACGACTCTACAGGCAATAATCCTATCCTCTTTAACCACTATAGCTCCATCGTGAAGTGGTGTTGGCGGTGTGAAAATAGTTACCACAAGAGGAGGTGAAATTTCTGCATCGACATGCACTCCGCTTTCGTCAATGAACTCTTTCAGTGAATCTTTTCTTTCTATAACAATTATGCCACCAAGTTTCCGATCTCTCAGCATAAGGGCTGATGTAGCAATCTTTGAGATTTCCTGCAATCCTCCAGAAGGGTAAAGTTTTCGCAGAAAACTTGTTCTCCCAATTGTAGCGAGCACTTTTCTAATTTCAGGCTGGAAAATAACGATGAGAGCGATTAAAGCGATACTCTCAATCTGTGACATTATCCAGTTAAACGCATCAAGATGCAAAAAACTGGCAATGATTGCAGTAATAACAATGAGGACGATACCCCAGAAAATATATGAAGCTCTTGTCCCTTTGAAAAGTTTTAAAGTTTCATAGGTTATAAACCATACAAGCAGGATATCAATTAAATCTTTTAATCTGAAGGTCAGAAATTCCATTTCACCTTGATTTTAATGGGGCGTAGTACACCATTCAAGAATTATAACTTTTCCAGTTGTTTTAATATTAACCGCGATGGAGAATTTCTATCTCCAGATGTCTCCAGCGTATTTTTTCTCAATTTCTTCAAGGGATTCGTAAGAGAAAACTGGCCCATCTGTACAGACATAATACGGTCCAATTCTACAATGTCCACATTTCCCGACTGCACACTTCATGTGATGTTCAAGTGAGAGATAAATATCTGAGGCTTTAAATCCAAGATTCATCAACTTTTTAACCGTAAAGTACATCATGATACCAGGACCACACACCATTGCGATTGAATTTTTTGGATTGACCCTCTCTGGTGTAATGATCTCAGTCACAACTCCAATAGGGCCATCCCATGAGTCATTTCCACTGTCTACAGTCAGGTAAACACTAATCTCTTTTGAAAGCTCTTCTAATTGTTTTTTGTAAACGATGTCATCTGGTGTTCTTGCACCATAAAAAAGGGTAATACCTTTCAGTGAATTTCTACTATTTAATGCGAAAATTATGGTAGACATTAAGGGAGGAAGACCTATTCCTCCACCTACAAATACCAGCTCTTTCCCCTTGAATTTTTCTAAGGGAAATCCATTGCCAAAAGGACCCCGTATGGCGATCCTGTCACCTTCTTGTTTATTGAACAGTTCAGAAGTCACAAGTCCCACCTTTTTGACTGTGAAAGCTATGTGATTTTCACCGGGAGAGGAGGCAATGGAGAGAGGGATTTCACCTGCTCCTGGGACCCAGAGTTCTGCGAATTGGCCGGGTATATGAGATTCCCATAGGCTACGGTCAAAATAAAATGTCTTTATATCAGGAGTCTCTTTCACAATTTTTCTTATACTTGCCATTATGGGTTTAAATAGATGTCGTTTCATTGTCAACCCCCTTCTTTCTCCATGAGAATAAGTAGAGACTCAATGTGAGCATCTCCTATGCACGTCTGTATGCACCTACCACATCCGGTACAGGAGATTCTCCCATACGGTTTATTGATTTCCGGCGAGAGTTTACATTCGAATCTAAAGTGCATACGAGATGCAGCATCTGGTTTGGGATTGGAACCTGCCATTTTGTGATACCCCTCAAGTAAACAGGAGTCCCATTCTCTTCTCTGCTCCACATAGTCAGTGAAAGTTAGGTCATAAGTGTTAAAACACGAGCATGTCGGGCAAAGGAAATTACAGCCGCCACACTTGAGACAATATTTTCCAAGTTCACGCCAGATGCCAGAGTCTTTTGTAATGTTAAAGTTATGAAGATTCTGACTGCTCCATGGACGAACTGAAAATTTTTCAAGTGTCCTTTTATTCTCTTCTTTAAGCCTTTCGAGTAAAGATTCCTCCGCATTTTCAAAATGAGTAAGATATTTATCTCCTTTCTTAGAGCCAGAGACTGCGATAAAAACGTCTCCAAGGTCAAAGACCTGGATATCGTATCCATTTTTTGCAACAGGTCCCGCATTTGCCTCTTTGCAAAAACATGTTGGTAAAGGATTAAAACATGCAAATGTCACAAGTAAAGTGTTCTCACGTCTCGCCCTGTAATAGGGATCAGTTATATTTTCAAGATAAAACTTGTCAAGAATTAATAGACCTTCCAGATCGCAGGGTCTAATCCCAAAGATTACCCTTTTCTTTGTTATTTCAACGGATTCAATCTTTTCCTTGTAAAGTTTTAAAGTAGGTGTATCTTGAGGGAAAAAGAAGTCTTTTGGAGGTTTCAGAGTATTTACAAATCCATCAAACTCACACTCGCTGAAACTCTCAACTTTTTCAAAAAAGAAATCCCCGCCGTAAGGCGCTTTCCTGGGACCATAAATCTCGTAACCCTCTTCTCTCCATAAATCAAATAAGATTTCAAAATCTCTTGCACTTAACTTTTTCATTTTTCCCCCTTTATTGGTTCAATTTTCACTGCGGCTACCTTCAAATCCGGCATTTTTGAGTAGGGGTCAAGTGTATTTGGCATCAGGAGATTGACTGGTTCCTCCGGGAAGTGTAAAGTCATAAAAACAGTGTTAGGCGCAAGTTCTCCATATTTTACAAATGCTTCAATTTCTCCACGCCTGGATTTGATCTTCACTTTCATTCCCTCGCTGGCCCCTATTGTTTCTGCCTCATTTTTGTTCATAACGACGTATGGTTTGGGGTATTCTCTTACAAGTTCGGGAGATTTTCCAGTCATACTTCCTACGTGCCAGTGAAATCCATGACGGCCTGTAACAAGGTAAAATGGGTACTGATCATTACGTTCATCTGATGGTGGCTGGTAATGAACAACATGAAATTTTCCTTTACCACGGGCAAAGTTTCCATCTTTGTGAAGATAAGGGGTACCTGGATGTTCGTGGGAACGAACTGGCCACTGGAGTCCCCATCCATTCTCCAGTCTGTCATAAGAGACACCTCCGTAAATTGGGGTGAGTCTCGCGATTTCATCCATAATCTCAGATGGATGATTGTAATCCCAATTGAACCCCATCTTTTTTGCAAGCATGGAGATTATTTCCCAATCTGGTTTTGCTTCACCTGGAGGATCTACAGCCTTCCGAATGCGTTGGATGCGTCTCTCAGTATTTGTGAAAGTACCATCCTTTTCTGCCCAGAGTGCCGCGGGCAGCACTACATCTGCCATTTCAGCTGTTTTTGTCATGAATATGTCCTGAACGACAAGGAATTCAAGGGATTGAAGGGCTTGCTGGACTTTAGATGTGTCAGGGTCCGTGAGTGCAGGATCTTCGCCTGTTATATACATGGCCTTTATCTTTCCATTCAAAATTGCATCCGGATATTCACCAATCGTCAACCCCATATTCACCGGAATTTTGACGCCCCATTCTCTTTCGAACTTTCTTACAGTTTCAGGATCGGTATACTTTTGATAACCAGGAAGAAATTCTGCCAGGACGGCCATATCAGATGCTCCCTGGACGTTATTTTGCCCGCGGAGTGGATTCACACCAGTGGATGGCTTTCCAATGTGTCCGGTGAGCAGTGCCAGATTAGCCAGAGAGAGTACATTTTCGGTACCTGTTAAGTGTTCAGTAACACCGAGGCAATAAATTATGGTTGAAGGAGATGTTGTTGCGTACATTCTTGCCACTTTTTCAACAAGATTGAGTGAGACACCTGTTATGTCCTCAACAGTTGAGAGATCAAATTGTTGTAGGAAATCAAGATATTGATCAAATCCCTCGGTATGTAATCTAACGAATTTTTCATTGTATAAATTATGCTCCATAATAATCTTTGCCATTGCTGTAAAGAGGATAATGTCTGAATTAGGCTGAATCTTCAGGTGAAAGTCGGCGATTTCAGCAATATCAGACTTTCTCGGATCTACAACAACAAGTTTAGCGCCTTTTTTGGTTGCTCGAATGATTCTTCTTGCTATCAGAGGATGAGCCTCTGTTGTATTTGAGCCGACTACGAGGAGCATTCTTGCGTTCTCGATTTCTGCAATTGAGTTTGTCATGGCGCCTGACCCAAAAGCCATTGAGAGACCGGTTACAGTTGGAGAATGACAAATCCTTGCACAGTGGTCAACGTTGTTAGTCCCAAGAACTGCGCGTGCGAACTTTTGAATAAGGAAATTTTCTTCATTTGTGTACCTTGCCGAACCGATTACAGCAAAAGCATCAGGGCCGTATTTATTTTTAATTTCCAGAAATTTTTGGGCGACTGTTGAAATGGCTTTGTCCCATGAGACTTGTTTGAAGGTCGAGCCATCCTTTACCAGGGGAAATTTCAATCTGTCGGGATGATGGATGACCTGGTAGGCGTGCCAACCTTTGATACAGAGGCCACCTTCATTTATGGGATGATTTAAAGAAGGTGTGAGACCCACCACCCGACCGTCCTCAACTTCAAGATAAAAGTTACACCCTACTGCACAATAAGGACATACAGTTAAAACCCGTTTCATGAAAAGAGCTCCTTTTTCACGATTTTATGACATGATTCTCAATTATGTCAACCCCCGAAATGGAGATATTTGAAAAATATTTTACCAGTAATCACTTCCCCTTTCACTTCGCAAAAAAATCTTTATCTTTCCCCTCCCGCTTGTGAGAAGATCCATTTCCAGTCTTCCCTCCTACGAGATGGAAGAGGCTACATCCAACCCTCCATTTGCAGAGGAGGATTGATGGGCAAATATTACCCATGAAAATTTTAAAAATGAATAAAAATGGTTATATATTGGGGAAAAGGTGTTACACAAACTTTTGCAGAATACGAAATTATACAGAATTTATGAATAAAGCAAAGAGAAATTGTCCTTAGGTTTAAAATGATATCCATTATTTTCCCCATCTGTTTTGAATGATACTTCGTCAATTTCCCCTTCTGCTCTGCGGGAGTGGACAAAGGGAAAGGAGAGAATTTACCCCTCCTTTATCCATCCCCCACAAAGCAAAGCTTTGTGGGGGATGGATATTTAAGAAGAATCCTCTCCCGCAATGTCGAGCGCACTATGGGGGGAGAAGGTTAGAAATTACATTCCTCTTTTCCCCAGAGCATTTTTTAAACAGCCTCACCCACGAAATACGAATATCCTCCTCTTTCCTTATTTTTACCAAACCTTGATTTTGGGGACATTACAATGTCACGTATGACGGTTTATTCCACTGAATAAAAAAGTATGAACTATCCTCTACAACGCTGCTATACCCTCACCCCAATGCGATACTCTCTCAAATCATCAGTCAAAAGGTCCCATGTTAGTTGTTGACACATGTATGTAGTGAGGTAGGAAAAAAGCATCAATTCGTGGTTAAAACTTATATCTTCAAAACTCAAAGTCCCTTTTACCATCGCATGGAGGTTCAAATTTTTTATAGAAAAACCCGGTTTAAAGTATTCGTGGATTAAAGCATTCAGCTGGATCCCTTCAATATTTTTCTGAAAATTCAATGACCACTTGAGCAGTTTTTAAAAGTAATACCAGAAAGGATTGCTGCTGACAGTATTTTACAGACTTTGATAGTTGTTATTGCTATGTGTTAAAATTTTAAAAATGAATGCAATTTTGAAATTAATAAAAAAAGACCTTGTGCTGACAGCGTCTCTCATTTTATTGGTTGTTCTTCTATCTTTGTTCCCTGAATTCATAAAGAAATACCCATCCTTTGTTAATTGGAGAACAATATTTTCATTGGGTGGCCTTATTCTCATAACTACGGGGATTAGGAACAGTAACTATTTCGAGCACCTGACAGTTAAACTTTTGAGAAATTTTAAGTCAGAGAGGAAGCTTTTCATTAGTGTTGTCCTTTTTTCGGCCTTTCTTTCGACCTTTCTCACGAATGATATTACTCTTTTTATTGTTGTCCCTCTCACCATAAGTATTTCTCTTGCTCTTGAGAACGATATTGGTAAACTTTTAATTTTTGAGACAATTGCTGTCAATGTTGGTTCAGCGCTAACGCCTATAGGAAATCCGCAAAATATTTTTATTTATAGACGATGGGATGTTCCATTCGATGAATTTATTTTCAAAATGTTGCCTGTAACTTTGTTGATGATGGTGCTTTTAGTTCTTCTGATTATAGTTTTTTCATCTGGTCGCAATTTAAGGATAAAAAAAGGTATACAGATGGCTCAAATAGATAGGCCTTTATTCTATTTATCTATTGTCCTGCTTGTGCTATTTATAGTGGCTATGGAGGTAAATATTGAACCTTATGCATTTTTCATGGTGCTAATCATTTACCTTTTATTGAGGAAGGAAGTCATTATCAAGTCAGACTGGCTATTACTTTTGTTATTTGTGATATTTTTTGTAGATTTTGGAGTTCTTGGAAATCTTGAATTTATCAGGAGATTTATGCTCAGTCTGAATCTGGAGTCTGGAAAAATGATATTTGCCACATCATCTTTGCTATCACAGATAATGAGTAATGTTCCGGCCGGGATATTTATGGCTAATTTCACCAATAAATGGTTACCAATTGCCTACGGTGTAAATGTTGGGGGTAATGGGATAATCATTGCTTCTCTGGCCAATTTGATAACTTTACGGCTGAGTGCGAGAAGAGATTTTGCATGGAGATTCCATTTTTATTCGATACCGTTTTTTATTATCAGTTTCTTTCTGACTCTTATTTTCATTATTCCGATTTTTCAATAACAGGGCTTATAATAAGCTTACTATGCCTGGAAGAAAGTTTGAAAGTCTCTCAGGAATACCAATAAAAGAGATTTATAGGGCTGAAGATCTTGAAGGATTCGATCCCGAAAAGAAGCTTGGGGAGCCAGGTCATCCACCTTTTACTCGAGGAGTTTATCCGAACATGTATCGAGGCAGGTTGTGGACGATGAGGCAGTATGCAGGATTTGGATCCGCTGAAGATACAAATAAAAGGTTTCTCTATCTACTTTCTCAGGGCCAGACGGGTTTATCAGTTGCCTTTGATCTGCCTACTCAACTTGGGTATGATTCAGACCATCCCCTTGCTGAAGGAGAGATTGGGCGAACAGGAGTTGCTGTTTCGACACTTGAAGATCTATCGATCGTATTCAAAGGGATTGATCTTGGCCGTGTTTCGACTTCCATGACGATAAATGCGACTGCTCCTGTACTTCTTGCCATGTACATTGTGATTGCAGACATGAATGGAGTATCACGTGAAAAACTTTCAGGAACGGTTCAGAATGATATCCTGAAGGAGTTTGCGGCGCGAGGAAATTACATTTACCCTGTTGAGCCATCCATGAGGCTTGTTGGTGATTTGATAGAGTTTTCGGCAAAGCATCTTCCGAGATGGAATCCAATTTCCATTTCTGGCTATCATTACCGGGAGGCAGGGGCCACGGCAGTGGAAGAGCTTGCCTTCACATTTGCAGATGGAATTGCTTATGTTGAAGAAGTTAGAAAACGGGGAATCGATGTGGATAAATTTGCTCCGCGTCTTTCATTTTTCTTTAATTCTCACAACTACTTTTTCGAGGAAGTGGCAAAATTTAGAGCAGCTCGCAGAATCTGGTACAGGATAATGAAAGATAGATTCGGTGCAAAAAATGAGAAGTCGATGAGATTGAGATTCCATACTCAAACGGCAGGTTCGGCTCTTGTCGCGCAGCAACCTTTAAATAATATTATCAGGGTAACATTGCAGGCACTTGCCGCGGTTCTCGGCGGTACACAGTCGCTTCATACCAACTCTTTCGACGAAGCACTTGCTTTACCTACAGAATTATCAGCCACTGTAGCTTTGAGAACGCAACAAATAATAGCCTACGAATCTGGAGTCGCCGATTCAGTTGATCCTCTCGCTGGCTCTTATTTGGTCGAGAAACTGACAGACCAGATTGAGGAAGCGGTATGGGAACTTTTAAAACAGATAGATGAAATTGGAGGTGCTGTTGAGGCGATAAAGTCGGGATTTTTCCAGAAAAGAATTGAAGAATCTTCATACAGGTACCAGATGGAGATTGAGAATGGAGAAAGGACAGTGGTAGGAGTTAATAGCTTTACAGTCGATGAAGAACCCAATATTGAATTATTAAAAGTCGATCCTGAGGTGGAGAGACGTCAGCTTGAGAGACTTCAAAGCTATAAAAAAAATAGAAACCAGGATAAAGTTTTAAAGTCTCTCGACAGGCTGAAGAAAGCTGCAATCAGTAACGAGAATTTGATGCCACTAATAATTGACGCCGTTAAAAATAGGGCAACGCTCGGTGAAATATCTGACGCATTAAGGGAGGTTTGGGGTGAATTTAAATAGAATCAACCATATTGGAATAGCAGTTTCTGATCTTAATAAGGCGGTTAAAATTTTTAGGGAACTCTTTGGCGCGGAACCGGAGTTTGAAATGCTCGAGGATAGAGGTTTGAAGGTCGCAGTATTTCATCTTGAAAATGTTCGTGTGGAACTCACCTCTCCTATCAAGACGGGGACCGCACTTGATAATTTTTTAAGGAAACGCGGCGATGGTATACACCACCTTGCATTTGAAACAACAAACATCAAGGACACCTTGAAAAAGTTCAAGGAAATGGGGTATGAGATTATTGATGGACCAAAAGAAGGTGCTGGTGGTTATACGGTAGCATTTTTAAATCCCAGACAAACAGGCAAGGTGCTGATAGAAGTGGTTGAGAAAAAAGAAGATAGATCATAACCAGAATTTATCTCTTTTTGCAGTACTGCGGCGACAAAAATTGCAGATTTTGTCTCTGTCTGAGTTAATTCACCCCCTCTGATTAATTTCTAAATTATTCTGGAGGAAAAGCTATACCCATAGCAGTAATTTCCTTAGTAATAACGGAAAAATTTTTTAGAATTCTCTCTTACAAATTCATAAGTATTTTTCAGGATTCTTCAGGAGACTGGTTTAAAATGTTCCATGGGAAAATGATTCGTTATTTGCCTATCAGTGAGGAGGAATTTCAGTCTGTGGAATTTTGAGATAAAGTCTGGTGAAAAGTCTTGATGTGTCCTGCATAATTAATAAAAAGGAGAAGGACCATGGGAAAGACAGTAGTTGAAAAGATTTTTATGAGGCATTCAGAGGAGAAGGACATAAAACCAGGTGACATAGTCTGGATAAGTATTGACGTTAGATCAGCAAGGGATTTTGGGGGACCAAACGTTGTCAAAAACTATAGAAGAGAATATGATGATACACCCCTTGATGATCCGTCAAAGACTTTCTTCACGTTTGACCTTGTTGCTCCACCGAAGACCATAAAATACGCTGAAAATCAGCAGATTTGTCGTGATTTTGCCAGTAAACATGGTGTTAAAGTTTTTGACGTTGATTCAGGAATAGGCTCTCACGTGCTTTTTGAGGAGGGAATTGTGACACCGTACAGCACGGCCGTTGGAACTGACAGTCATTACAACATACTTGGTGCTCTCGGTGCATTTGGTCAGGGGATGGGTGATGTTGATATTGCTTTTGTGTTTAAGACGGGGAAGACATGGTTTGAGGTTCCAGAAACAATAAAAATTAATATCAGCGGGAGAATTGAGTATCCAGTGACTGCGAAAGATTTGACCCTCTATATCCTGAGAAAAATTGGAACGAAAGAAGCACTTGGAAAGGCCATCGAATTTTACGGTGACGTGTTTGAAGATATGGGACTTTCCGGACGCATAACACTGGCAAGCATGGTTACAGAAATGGCAGGTATAATTGGTTTTATGCCCCCTGGTGAAAGATTTTTCGAGGATTTAAAGAAATATATAGGAGATGACTTTGAATATCCAGAGGCTGACCCAGATGCAAAGTATACCAGAGAAATTAACATTGATATTGATGGAATAAAACCACAGGTAGCGGCACCACCACATCCAGCTAACGTTTTTGATGTCGATGAGTTGAAAGATGTCAAGGTCGATACAATTTTTGTGGGGTCGTGCACGAATGGACGAGAAGAAGATATTGAATCGGTAGCCAAGATATTGAAAGGTAGAAAAGTGCATCCAGGAGTCAGATTAGAGATTGTTCCGGCAACGAAAAAGGTCTGGGGAAATTTATTATTTAAAGGTGTTTTGAAGGATCTCTATGAGGCAGGGGCAATAATTGCAAATCCGAGCTGTGGGGGATGTGCCGAAGGACACATTGGAATGACAGGCCACGGTGAAGTTATGGTATCAACTGCCAATAGGAATTTCCCGGGTAAGCAGGGATTCGGTAAGGTTTACCTTGCTTCACCGGAGGTCGCCGCAGCCTCAGCCATTCTTGGTAGAATTGCAAGTCCCTTTGAGGTTATGGATTAGTACTCCTTGACCAGATTTGTGAAAAATAATGTGTAAATTTTTTCGCAAGAGTTTTTGAATTAATGAGGACATTAGTCTCGTGATTCTTTGTTAGACTGTAATAAGACCAGTTTGTTGAGCCAAGGAGAACGTCACTTGTATCGACTATCAACAGCTTTGAATGCGTGGTTTGCCTTCCCGGATCACATCGGATATTGATTCCAGAAGGTTTGATGTAATCGATGGTTCTTCTCACCTTTCTCACAAACCTATTGCCAAGGAATTTCTCACCGCCTTCAATAATAATTCTTACTTTGACACCACGTTTTTGCGCTTTAATCAGGGCGTTTATCAGTCTGTTTGATGGGCCGTTTCGTGCTGGATAGTAGACAAGTTCGAACATCATAATATCGATTGTCTTTTTTGCGTGTTTTATCTCGTTCAGCGCGATCGGGAAATACTGATTATCGATTACAGCCCTTGCAGTGCAATTTGATGTGGTTTCTCGCCTTTTGCCCAATTTACCTGCAAAAATAAAGAGGAGCACAAATCCAATGATGATGGTAGATCCCCAGATAAAATATTTCCTCATTTAGATGCTTTTTTCTTCAAATCTCCAAGGTTGAGAATTGTTCCCTGATCAGAGACTATCACACTGATTTTGTCTGAAATTTTATCGACATAGAGGTATTTTATGTATTCTGGATATTCTTTGAGCTTTTTAGAGACAATTTCGATAGCTTTTGCTTTCCCTTCAGCCTCAATCTGTTTCCTCTCAGCCTCAAGTTTCTCCTTTTCAAGCACATATTTCATTCTTTCAGCTTCCTGCTGGGCGATTTGCTTTTCTTCAACAGCTTTTGCAAAATCCGGTGTAAAATGTACGTCCCGCAGAACAATTTCTTCAATTATAAATCCATCTGGTTCAAGAAGTTGTCTTACCCTTTTTAGAATTTCTTCCTGAATCTCTCTTCTCTTGGCTGAATACACATCCATTATTGGATATTCTGAAATAACATGTCTTACAACTGATCTAATAGCTGGACGAATCACCTTCTCATCGTAATCTGGGCCAATTTTTCTATGTACCTCAATCAAGCTGTCAGGATTTATCCTGTACCATGCGGTGAGATCAATGCCAACTTGCAGACCCTCCTTTGTGGGTGACCAGAGTGAATCATCGATATTTGGTCTTTTACCCTCACCCTTTCGGGCAGACATAGTATACTCCTGCCGTCTCATATCATAAATGTAGGTTTTGTAAATAAATGGAGGAACTATAGCTATCCCTTCATTGGACACCGAAAAGTGTTTTGTGAGAATGTTGAATTTAACCATTGCATGTCCGACAGGGATGATTCTTACACTGACAACGATAAACAGGGCTATAATCAGAATAGCAATAGGGAGTATAGTTTTTGGATTGATATAAAGTTTCCTCGCTGTGAAAACCTGACCAGCCTTTTCAACCACGACAATTCTCGTGGATGTTTGATATATCCAGTAACCTACTCCGATGATTATTATTACGATCAATGCAATTAAAAAACTACTCATAACGAATATTGTATGTCGACCTCCCCACCATTGTCAAATTAAAATCTTTTTCTGGACTGGATTGGGGTGTCTGTTGAAATTATGGTGCAAGGCTGTTAATATTAGAAACCGATGAATATCGGTAAGTTCCTTGTTTCTATAGGATTTTTTCTCGTTATTATCGGGGTATTTTTCATCCTGTTTGAAAAGTTTTTACATTTCGGTAGATTACCCGGTGATATTGTGTATGAAAAAGACAACTTTAAATTTTACTTCCCACTTGGAACCTCCATTTTGATTTCAATAATTTTAACGGTACTCCTGAATTTAATTATTATCCTTATTTCCAGAAAATGACGAAACTCGACGATTATGTGGTTAAAGAACATCTTCTGCCTTTCCTCGGGGGATTTTCTGTTCTAACAATCATAATGATCCTTGACAGGGTGTTTGATCTACTTGACCTATTTCTTAGAAAAGGCATCAAGTTTTTGATTGTGTTAAAGGTTTTCCTTTATTCGCTGCCATTTATTTTTGCTCTAACGATACCGATGGCAGTTCTCATTGCAACACTTATGGCTTTTGGACGTCTTTCTCAGGATTTTGAAATCCTTGCCATGAAGTCATTTGGTATTTCGCTTAAAAGAATTCTCCTGGGACCAATTGTTTTTGGTTTCCTGATTTTTGTTCTTATGTCTATTTTTAACAATACGGTACTACCTGAATCCAATCACAGGTTAAAGAACCTATTAATTGATATTCATGAGAAAAAACCGGCAGCGCAGATACGAGAGGGAGTTTTTACAAATATAGAGAACTTCCTGATTTATGTGCGAAGAAAGAATGAAAGGACATCAGAGATTAAAGACGTTATGATTCAGCAGGTATTGCCAGATGGAAGGGTAAGGACCATTTTTGCCAGAAAGGGTAGACTTGTGAGTGATACGAATAAGCTTATCTTTATCCTTCAAAATGGTGAAATTCATGAAACCGAAGGCCCAAAACAGGAGCAATACAGGATTGTAAGGTTCAAAAGACAGGTGATATCTGTGCCGGTAAATTATAAGTTGATCCTGCATGAGAGGCGGTATCGAGGGGATAGAGAGATGTCTGCTTCACAGCTTTATGAGAGAATTGTCAGCTTAAAAAGTGAGATCAAGCGTTTTGGCAATACGGATCCTGGAAAGGTGAAATTTATGAAGAAGAGGATTTCACAGTTGTGGGTAGAGATTCATAAAAAATTTTCTATTCCATTTGCGGCGATTGCATTCATCCTAATGGGAGCCCCTATTGCTGTAATGACAAGGAAGAGCGGTTTTAGTGCAGCCTTTGGCTTTTCATTCCTGCTTTTTATGTTTTATTACATCTTCCTCGTTGGAGGTGAAGAACTTGCGGATAGGGCAATTATCCCTCCCATTGTCGCCATGTGGTTCCCCAATATACTATTCATTGGCATTGGTTTATATTTACTGAAAAGGGAGGAGAAAGTGTGATGGAAAATTTTAAAGCTGGTTATGTTGGTATAGTAGGTCGTCCTAATGTTGGAAAGTCGACTCTTATAAACAATTTTTTGAGATTTAAGCTTTCGGCCATCTCTCCCAAGCCTCAGACTACAAGACACAAAATTATTGGTATTCTTACAGGAGACCATTACCAGATCATTTTCCTTGATACACCAGGAATACTGGAGAAAGCCCGTTATGAGCTACACAGGCTTATGATAAAACGGGCCTTTGAAGCTATCGAAGAGGCTGATCTTGTACTTCATTTAACGGAGCCTATGCTCCCTCCGAGTGAGATCGATTTAAAAATAATAGAAGAGATAAAGAAGAGGGGAAAGAGGGCGATTCTTGCCATAAACAAGATTGATACAATCAGAAAAGACGAAGTTTTGCCTGTGATTGATTATTATTCAAAACTACACGATTATCTTGAAATCGTGCCAATCAGTGCTCTAAAACTAATCAATACTGATGAGCTACTTGACCTTGTCATCAAGTATATTCCAGAAGGTGAGCCTTTTTATCCACCTGATATTGTCACTGATAAACCGGAGAGATTTTTCGTTTCCGAGTTGATCAGGGAAAAAGTTTTTTATTTGTATGGAGAAGAAATACCGTACTCGACAGCAGTACTTGTGGAGGATTTTGTTGAAAATAGTCCTCATCATGGAGGAAAAGACTACATCAGGGCAGTTATCTATGTTGAGCGTGATAGTCAGAAGGCAATAATTCTTGGGAAAGGTGGGAGAGCTATAAAAAAGCTTGGTACAATAGCGAGAAAAGAGATTGAGGCTCTTCTTGGACGGCCAGTATACCTTGAGCTCTGGGTAAAAGTTAAGCCCAGATGGCGGAAGGACATGAGGATTTTGGGTGAATTGGGCTACTGATGAAAAAGTTCGCAACAGTAATTTCCTACCTATCTGATGGAACATTAATTTCCTTGATTGTATTTTTCTTTTTCGCATTGAATTACGAATCAAGTTGCGTGAAAGCTATTGGATGGACGATGCTCACACTCGTTTTTTCAACGATTATCCCATTTGCTGCTATTTATTATTACTGGAAGAGGGGAAAGGTTAGCAGTTTGCATCTGGATAAAAGGGAGGAACGCTGGAGATTTTTCATTGTGAGTCTCTCATCTGCTGGAGTGGGCGCATTCGTTCTTCACAAGCTTGATGCCCCTCCTGCTCTTACCGTTTCAATGATAAACTATGTCTTACTTGCAATTGTCATGATGTTTATAACTTTTTTCTGGAAGATAAGTCTCCATGCGTCTACGGTTTCTGCTTTTGCGATGGCAATTATAATGGTTTTTGGCGTGAAGTTTATCTGGGTTTATTTTCTAATACTTCCGGTGTTATGGGCAAGATTTTATCTGAAAAAACACACGATTTCTCAGCTTGTTGCTGGAACTTTCGTAGCTGGTATTATAACATTTTTCACGTTTAGTGAATTTCTCAAATAAGGAGGAAGAGATGTCAATACTGGTTGACGAAAAAACGAGGGTAATTATCCAGGGAATTACAGGAAGGGAGGGGTCTGCCCGTGCAAAATTGATGAAGGAATATGGGACAAATGTTGTTGGAGGAGTTACACCGGGACGTGGTGGTCAGGAAGTTCACGGAATACCGGTCTTTGACACAGTCAGGGAGGCCTGGGAGAATGTCGGGCCGATTGATGCGAGTGTGGTTTTCGTACCGGCCCCTGCTGTAAAGGAGACTGCATTGGAAGCTATTGAAGCTGGTGTTAAACTTCTTGTTTTGATTCCTGACAGGGTGCCAATCCATGACGTGCTTGAGATTGCCAGAAGGGCTGAGGAAAAAGGGACGATGTTTGTTGGGCCCAATACACTTGGTTTGTTATCGCCCGGGAAGGCAGTACTTGGCATGATAGGTGGACGTGCCGCCTCTGCACGTGAATGGTTCAAACCCGGCCCTGTTGGTGTAACATCAAGGAGTGGAGGGATTACCTCCGCTATCTCTTACTATCTTACAAAAGCAGGTCTCGGTGAGAGTACTATTATTCATGTCGGTGGAGATGCAGTTGTAGGACTTCCCCATCCTGAGGTTATAAAACTTTTTGAAAAAGACCCGGAGACTAAAGTTGTGGTGATGTTCGGTGAGATAGGAACCACACAGGAGGAAAGGGTGGCGGATTTGATTGAAAAGGGTGAATTTACAAAACCACTGGTTGCGTTTATCGGAGGAAGGGCGGCTAAATCTGGTACGCGTTTTTCCCACGCGGGTGCAATCGTAGAGGGCAATCGTGGGTCCTGGGAAAGCAAAGTGAAAAGACTGAGAGAAGTAGGCGCATACGTTGTGGAATCTTTCATGGATATCCCAAAAGTGACAAAAGAAGTACTTGAAAAAATAGGAGGTTGAAAGATGGGTGACCTTCACTGGAAAACATCGATTACAAAGATTGAACCAAATAAAATTTCAGTTAGAGGATACCCCATTGACTATCTAATGGGGAAAGTAAGTTTTGCACAGGCAATATATCTAATTCTGAAAGGTGAATTGCCCGATGAAAAAACTGGAAAGTTAATAGATACAATCCTTGTGTCTTCCATCGATCATGGAGCAACTCCACCATCAACCCTTGCAGCGAGGACCATTGCGTCAACCGGATCACCTCTCAATGCTGCGCTCGCTGGAGGGATCCTTGCCATCTACAGGTACCATGGAGGTGCCATTGAAGATGCTATGAAATTTTACCTCGATGGTCTGAAAAGAGCAGAGGAAACAGGTAAAAGTCTGGCTGATATTGCCCTTGAAATGGTTAAAGAGAAAAAAGAAAAGAGGGAGAAAGTTTTTGGATTTGGGCATCGCTATCATACAAATGATCCAAGAACTAAAAAACTTTTTGAAATTGCACGAGAAACGGGATATTCCGGGAAATATATTGAGTTCGCCCAGGAGGTTCAGAAAGCACTTTCCACTGTACTGGGAAAAAATTTACCCATTAATGTAGATGGCGCTATCGCAGCAGTTCTATGTGAACTGGGTTTCCCTCCCGAACTCGGTAACGCATTTTTCATTATGGCAAGAACACCGGGAATAATTGCTCATATATATGAGGAACAGACAAGAATGAAACCAATGAGAAAAATTCACCCAACTGATCATGAATACGATGGTCCAGAACGGAATCTCTAATTATCTCAGTTTGATTAATTGAGAACTTTTTAATCGCGGATAAAAAAACGTAACTCTTAATCAGTGTGAATCAGCAAATTTCTTTCTCTGATGTGTCAAATTTCTCAAATTGGTAAAATTTAGGAAGTGTTTACGAGTTTTGACAAAAAGTGTGGGAAGTGATTATCGTCTCAAAATCTGTGGTTTTCTACTGAATAGGTAGCAATAAACTTTCCCTTATCGGGTGGATTGTGAAGGTGCAACTAAAAGGGTTAATCGAAAGAATCGTATAGAATTTAGTCCCCACCCAGTAAAGTTTTGTACTTTTGTGTTTCCTCCGATCTATTATGGTGTAGGAGAAGAAGTCGAAATTTTCATTATTAATTGGAGGTGAAGTTGGATCAATTTTTCCGGGCAGGCATATTAAATTACTTGCATGGTAGTGGAAAACCGGCAGATATGATGCGCTTGATCGGTACTGGTGCAGTGTGACTGGTGAAACCATATTCTATATTTTTTGAGAATGATTAAATTTTGAGAACTTTTGGACGTCTCATGGAGCTTTTATTATAATTGTTTGCATGGTTGATAATTTCCTGCAAATATTTGTAAGACTTTCAGGGAATAAGGTTGTCTGGCTTGGATTCTGGGGTGGGGTATTTACCACAATGTTAAATACATTTGGGGCGTTGCTTGTTTTGTTTTTTCGTAGACCATCTCAGAAATTTATGGACGCCTCACTGGGATTCGCTGCGGGTGTAATGCTTGCAGCGAGTTTTACGAGTCTTATTATTCCTGGCACGGAAATGGGGGGCATTTTACCTGTGTTGATAGGGATTCTTGCAGGGTCTTTTTTCCTTGATCTATCTGATCATCTCATTCCTCACATGCACAATATAATTGGCACAGAGGGGTTACATCCGGAGAGGGTAAAGGCTGTATGGTTGTTTATCATAGCGATAACTCTCCATAACATGCCAGAGGGATTGGCTGTTGGGGTCAGTTTTGGCTCAGGACAGTTGAGAGATGCTATTGTTTTAATGCTTGCAATTGGCATTCAAAATATTCCCGAAGGATTTTCAGTCTCCATTTCCGCCATTGGTGCAGGTTACAGCAGGGGCTTTTATGCAGTGTATACAGGTATCAGGTCAGGATTAGTAGAGATTCCGCTTGCAATGTTGGGTGCCTGGGCAGTGCATCAGGTTAAATTCATAATTCCTTATGCTATGGGGTTTGCAGCTGGTGCAATGCTCTACGTTATTAGTGACGAGATAGTACCTGAAACTCACAGGAAAGGACATGAGCGTTATGCGACTTTTGGTACAATACTTGGTGTTGTTATAATGCTTTATCTTGATGTCACACTGGGATAGGGGACTTTTTTGAAGAAAAATGCACTTAATACAGAGAAAAGAAATCCCATGAGGAATGTCCATTGAATCCCGTAATGCACTTTTATTATCATGCCAATATAGGGACCACCCGATGACACGAGTCCATTTATTGTTCCAATTGTTCCAATAGTCCTTGCCCTGATGGATTCAGGTGAGAGACTCGAAATGATAGAATTGTACGCAATAAACACCATTTGGACAGCGCCAAAAGAGATCATTAAAAGGACAACGTTGAATTTTTGGGGAAAGACGTAAGCCCAGATAAATGCCGAGACCCCATGCAGTAAAATCGCAATGGTGAAGACTCTCTTTAATATATTTGCTCTTAATAATTTAGCAGAAAATACTGACACGATCAAAGAAAATAACGTTGAGAATGAGATGAGCAGATTTATTCTTCTATCTGAGAGTCCAAATGTTTTCATGTGAAGAGTAAAGAATGGCCCATTTATTGTAATAGAGAAGAGTAAGTATAGAGTAACTGATCCCATTAAAAATTTTATTACATTTTTTGTGAAGATTCTTCTGAAATCTATGTTAATCCCTTTTCTCTCGTTGAGTGTCTCCTGCAAGAAGAGATGTCTTACAAAGGCTGAGAGCAGGAAAACTGTTCCAGAGAGAACAATCAAGACTCTGATATTTGTGAAATTTAGGAGGAAGTATCCAATAAGAGGGCCGAGTGCGAAGCCTGAGACGATGGAAAATTCAAAAATGGAAAAAGCACGTTCTTTGTTTTTGCACGACTCTCCCACGATCGCCAGAAAAGCAGGCCACTGGAAGGAAGAGAAAATCGCAGTTAGTGTGTAGAGAAAAGTAACAATCCACCATACTTTTGCTATCCCAATCAGGATTCCAAGGATTGCTGTTACGTAGGTGGGCAAGACGATGGCCACCTTTCTTCCCCATCTATCTGCGAGAAAACCCCCTACAAATTGGAGACCGGTACCACCAAGGGTAAAAAGAGTATAGGAAAATCCAATGTTTTTATCGGTAGCACCGAGGTCTTTTAAAAATATAGGTAGTAAGTACATCCACGAGCTCAAGCTGAGCAGAGAAACAAGTATGGTGGAGGATACGATATATAAATTCCGACTTTTCATGAGCCTATAGTTATCAAGATAGCCCCAAGAACCATCAACAGGCTTCCAGCAAGTCGAGGCATAATTTCCCGATCTCTAAAAAAGAGCCAACCGTAAAAAACACTGATAACTCCGGAAAGCCTTTTCATGGCGATCATATAACTTACCTGGGTCATCTCAATTGCTGTCATGTGTGCAAGAATCATCGCAGCGTAAAACAAACCAGCACTTAAAAGCCAAATTTTGCATGGCTTCCAGTGGCTTTTTTTCATACCTTTTATACCTGGTACAATTAAAACAAGATTCATAACCAGCGTGTAATAGAAGCTGAAGAAAATAGGACCAGAATGTAGAACAAGCTCTTTTCCGCTAATTGAGGTTATACTATACAAGAAAGCTACAAGAATAACGAGTCTAACTCCCTTATCACTAAGAACGTATTTGAAGGGTTCGATTATTTTACCCTTGAATCCCGGTATACCCATTACGTATGAACCAAACACAATCAGTAATATACCCAGGATCGCTGATGGAGAAGCCTTTTCACCAAGGATCAAATACCCGTTGAAAATTAAAAATAGGGGAGTTAGAGATAGAAAGGGCAGGGAAATTGATATTTCAGAAATAGAGATGGCTTTTACATATAAAATTAATGCGAGTGTTTCCAGGGGAATCCATACAATATGCCATACAAAGAAAGTTGTATCAAGATGAGGTAGTCTAATCTTCACCAGTGGTATGAAAATGAAGGGAAGTGCAAACAAGTATCTGATCCAGACGATAAAAAATTCGTCCAGCTCCGCACAGCTCGAGTAGGCCTTTTTGACAAGAGCATCTGATGTAGCCCAGGCAAATGCAGATATTAGAGCAAGAATTACCCACATTCTATCTTTGAGTGGCCAGCAACAGAGAAATTTTTTTCTTGAGGGAATCTGATTCCGCAGACTCGAAAGCCTTTTTCAAATAGAATTTTGCCATGTACCTGTCCCCAACCTCATTTCTTAATTCGGAAAGCTTTATATAAATACGCGCCCTATAGTCTCCACTAAAATCTTCAACGACACTTAAAAGGAAGTTTTCAAGGTCTTTTATTTGACCAGAATTTATATAGGCTTCCTGGAGTTTTTCAAGAATGTAAAACTTGGAATCCTGTTGACTTGCCAGACTATAAAGCTGTTCACCAACCGCAATAGCCTCATTGTAACGTTTTATCTTCATATAGATTCTCATAGATTGCAACATTGCTTGATATTTTAATGATTTTGATCCGGTTTTTATTATTCTTGAGTAAATAGCCAATGCGGAATCAGGCATTCCAAGAGAGTCATAAAGTACGGCAATTACGAGGTTTGCCGAGGGAGTTTTCTGAAGGTAAGATTTTTTTATATGCGGAATAACAATTTTGTAGATGTCTTTCGCCGGTATGCCCCTTTTTAATCCTTCGGATACTGCCTGGATTGTGTATGCATTTCCGTCATACCTTACAGCAAGCCATTGAAGGATTTTCAATGCTGATTTGAACCAGTGCCTCACTGTATAGAGGAAAAAGACCTCGTAAAGCAATTCGGGTGCAAGAGGACTATCCGGGTATTTGTTTACAAAATTTATATTTAGTTCAGTCGCAGACTTATAGTAACCAAGCCTGTATTTGCAGAGCTCGATTTTGTAACGTAATTTGTCTGGGTCAATATCATAGGTAACGTGTTGGAGAGCTTTTTCATAATATTCCATCGACTTCTTGTACTTCCCGTTTATAAATGAGATTTCTCCCATCAAATAATAGGCGCTTCCCAACACGTCTGTTTCGACATTCTCTCTTTTCAGGATAGCAGAAAGCAAGGTTTCTGCACTATCTGGTAACCCAAGTTGAATGAAAAGCTTCGCCCTATAAAGATCAGTGTAATTTTTTAGATAGGGGGAGCTACAAAAGCCGAGGATGTCTTTCGCCTCTTTTATTTTACCAATTTCAACATAGATATAACCCTTTACACACGTAAGATAGCTTTGGACAGGTTCATCAAAAGCAAATCTTGACGCATATTGCAAAAATTTGTAAGCTTTATCAAAATTTCTCTTCATAAAATAAGTTAGTCCAAGCTCAAAATAAGTGAATGGGAGGATGTCAGGGTCCCCCGATTTCTCAGCCCTGTGCAGAAATTTAATTGCTTCGTCAAAGTTCTTAGTGAGGTCTCTCAAATTCAACGCGTAAAGGAATGATATCTTTCCCGACAGTGCAGACTTTTTGTATCTTTGGAGAAAATATTTTCTTGAATCCATAGCCTCGTCCGGTAGATTTATTTTGTCCTGTATCAAGGAAATGTAGTAAAGTGCAGAATCAACAAATTCTCGCTCTGAGTCAGATAGAGTGACAATATAGAAATTATAAATTGCATTTTCATAGTTGCCCTTTGCAAGGAGACTCTTGGCAAGATTATAGGTGTTGTAAAGGCTATCTGCCGTTTGATAACTACTATACTGAACCTGACTGAGTAATTGATCAATGTAATACTTGTAGACGGGTTTCGTATTTATATGCAAAATTATAGCTGTAAACAGAATAGCCATAGAAATTGTATTTTACAGTATTTGAGTATCAAGTTAGAACGTTTTTATGTAAACTTATTCGACTATAAATCAAGATTTCCACCTTCTGCGATTCCCAAAATTTACATGTTAACTTTTTGTTGAATTGCTATTCCTCAAGGTCATCCCTGTGAAGGCACATTTGATTTGAAATGTGGGTGTAACAAAGAAACTGATTTTAAATTATATCTACAGAGTTGATTACGTGTCACGTGCAACTCAATTTCGGATATTCATCAGAAACGCGATGTAAATTTATCATTTGTCATAAAGGTGGTAGAATGAAGAACTTTGTTTCTCACGAAGAGGAGGAGAGTAGAGAGTGATTGGTATCGAAAGAATCAAAAGAATCATACGGATTTTTTTGCCATGTATAGAAAAAGAAATGTTCCTGACCAGAAATGTACATGCACTCGTTAAAGTGGGGGTATAAGAAGATTACAAACAGTTGTACATAAACATAACCTTTAAGGGTTTTAGATCACATATCTGGGTTATAAACTGTCAGATTCGCAACATATTGAATTTTTTAAATGGAAAAGTTTACGCAGAGAAAGAGTCGTTGAGAATTTTGATCCTCCCACGTGAACCTCACACCTCGTGAGGTTCACGTGGGAGGATCACAAAATTACATAAGTTGTTTAATTGCGACTCTACACGCCTGCTGAATGGGTTCCCATACAGGGGACAATCGTGGAGTGTAATCAAAATCAACAAAAAGGAGATCCTGAATCCTCATCCCCTGTGTAATTGCCATTGCTGCTATTGCATTAACTCTTTCTGTTCTCTCGAAACCTATCGCCTGTGACCCAAGGATTCTTCCAGAGGGTTTTTCAAAGACGAGTTTAATCCAGATGGGGTTATGATCGGGCATATAGTGGGCACAATTATTGGCTTTGATGAAAACCGAACCAGTATTGAATCCCTCTTTTTGGGCTTCCTCTTCAGATAAGCCCGTTTTTGTGACGATCATGTCGAAAAGTTTTGATGATTGTGTACCAAGAACTCCCGGGAATTTGAACGTTCCTCCGGCAGCCACATCTCCTGCGACAACTCCAGTTTTATTGGCAATATCTCCCAGTGGCACGAACATAGGCTTGCCCGTTAAGAGATTTTTGATTGATACACAGTCTCCAGCTGCAAAGATATTCGGATCAGAAGTTCTCATTTCACAATCAACCTTTATACCACCGTCGGGATTGAGCTCGAGTCCAGCGTTTCTGGCAAGCTCATTTCTCGGCTTTACACCAATGGAAAGTATTACAAGGTCGGCCAGATACTCTTTGCCGCCTGCAATGACACTTTTTACTCTCCCGTTTTCACCTCTGAATTCCTCAACTGCCGAAGAAAGGGCAAATTTTATCCCCTTTCCTTCAAGATATTCCTTTACCTGAGAAGAAACATCTGGATCAAAGTTTTTCAAGATTCTGTCGAGCATTTCAACAACGAGAGGTTTCTTCCCATACTTCAGGACCGCCTCCGCCACTTCGAGATTAACATAACCAGCTCCCACGAGAATGACGTTCTTCACCTTTTCACTTTGAAGCTCATTCCTGATCAGTACCCCTTCATCGAGGGAGTGAAGAGTATAGATTCCCTCAAGTTCTATACCCTTTATTGAAGATGGCTTTATAGGTTCCGCTCCGGTTGTAATGATCAACTTATCGTATGGAAACTCGACTCTTTCACCTGTGTCGACTTTCTCTACTATGACGACCTTTCTATCTCTGTCTATCGCAACAGCTTTATGAAATAGTTTAATCTGTACGTTACGAGTTTTTTCAAATTTTTCTTTTGGGACAGATAAGAGATCTTCAATATTCTTGACTTCACCTGAGAGGTAGTAAGGAAGGCCACAGAGTCCGTAAGACACCCATTTACCCATTTCAAGAACAATGATTTCGCCCTCCTTGTCCCTTCTTCTAATTTGAGAAGCTGCAGACAGACCTGCGGCATCAGCTCCAATTATCAAATATCTCATAACTTTCCTCCTTGATGGGGTTTCTATGCAATATTTTTCTATTTTAATACAGTTGATTTAAATTGTCTAAGGCTGCAAATCACCGTTGACAATAAAAATTTTGACTACCATAACTCGCTGGATTTATGATATACAAAATGCCTGAGTTAAAACTTTGTTGGAGAAGTCCAGAACTTGGTCCTGATGATTGCATATATCCCCTTGATGAAAATCTGAGGAAGAACGTTAAACTTAGATTTAAACGTTTCTGCGTGCAATGTAGCGTTTTTAAAAAAGAGATAAAAATTCTCGACCGCGAAGCCGATGGAGTTTACTCCCTTCTCCTTGATCTATATGAAGAGCTAAAGGCCGAACAGGAAGTTTATAAAAAAATAAAACTCTCACAGGATATTCAAATCCAGCAACTTGCAGGAATAGCCAAGCTCTCAAAGATATTTCAAACCTCACTTGACATCAAAAAGATCGTTCATGCCACAGCCTCGGTTATAACCGCGGGTCAGTTCCTCGGTTTTAATAGGGCATTTGTTCTCTTGAGAGAGGATTCTTTCCTGAAGGGTTTTTATGCCATTGGACCAAGAACACCTGAAGAAGCAGGTAAGATCTGGAGGGAAATAGATGAGAAGAATTTATCACTTGAGGAAATTATCGAGTATGACGAAGAAAAATTTAATAAAGAAGCAGAAAAATTTAAAAATGTCCTTGAAAGGTTAAAAGTACCTATCGACGAAATAAGGAGACTGCTGGATAAAGCTCCCTGGCTCAGGGTAGTATCTGCAAAGTGTGATGGGGTTTTCAAAGATATTGGAGAAGCGATTGGAAACTGTGATTATATGTTGATTCCCCTAAAGAGTGATTCTGAAATAATAGGACTTGTTATTGCAGATAATCCGTTCTCAAGCATTCAGATAGATGACAGTATGTTGAGCAAGCTTGAGATGATCATTTACCCTGCATCGATAGCAATTTCTCGTGCATTGTTACATAAAGAGGTCCTTGACAAGGCCAGGGAACTCGAAAGAGTTAATCAGGCATTAAAAAAATACCAGGAGACAATAACACAACTTGAGAAAATAGAGGCCCTTGGAGAGACAATAAATGAGATTGCTCATGACATAAAGAATCCCGCAACCATAATTGGAGGGATTGCTAAATCACTTATGGAAGATGTTTCTCCGGAGGATCCAAAATTCCAATACCTCAAGGCTATTTATGACGAAGCTCAAGAGCTTGTCGACCTGATCAATTCACGGATAAAGAATTTCAGAGAGAGATTCATTGAGAAACCTAACTGGGTCAGAATTGAAGATATTTTGAAGAAGGTAATTGATTCCAAAAAGCTTATTCTGAAGGCACGCCATATAGACTGGGAAACTCAAATAGAAGATACGGATCTTGAATTTCTCGTTAATCCAGCCGATATTTCTCAATGTATAGAACATGTTATACAGAACGCGATTGAAGCAATGCCAGGAGGTGGAAAATTGACCATAAGACTTTCTAAAATCGATGATTCATCAATTTTGCTACAAATTACTGACACTGGTATAGGAATCGATGAAAAATATAGTGATAAAGTTTTTGAACCGGCATTTACGACAAAGGAAAACGGATGGGGAATGGGATTGTATTTTTGTAAGAAAAAATTGAAATTTTACGGAGGAGATATTACCCTTAAAGGTAAGATAGGGGAAGGTGTTACCGTAACGATAGTTTTGAGAAACGGAAAAATTCACGGGAGGTAAGAAATGGAAAAGTCCACCAAAAAATATGTTTATTTCTTTGCCAATGGAGAGGCTGAGGGTAACGCGCAAATGAGAAACTTGCTTGGTGGAAAAGGTGCCAACCTGCATGAGATGACGAGAATCGGTATTCCAGTACCACCAGGTTTTACTATATCCACCGAAGCCTGTGTGTATTTTTTCAAGACCGGTCGCGTTCCAGAGGGACTTGAGGAAGAGGTCACTGCTCATCTCCACAGACTTGAAAAAGTTACTGGCAAGAAATTTGGCGATAATATAAATCCTTTACTCGTATCTGTTAGATCAGGGGCCAGAGTTTCTATGCCAGGGATGATGGATACAATTCTAAATCTCGGTTTGACAGATGAATCTGTAGAAGGTCTCGCGAAACAGACTAATAACGTAAGATTTGCGTACGATGCTTACCGCAGATTTATCCAGATGTTTAGCGAAACAGCGAAGGGTATTAAACACGAATTGTTTGAAAAAGAGCTGGATAAGGCCAAAAAAGAGGCCGGAGTTGAAGCCGATAGTGAGCTTGGTCCAGACCAGTTGAAAAAACTTGTTCAAAAATACAAGGAAATTTACAAAAGTGAGACTGGAGAAGAATTTCCGCAAGATCCATGGAAACAACTATGGGAAGCTATAATTGCAGTTTTTAATTCCTGGAATAGCGATAGAGCAGTAGAGTATAGGAAATTAAATAAAATTCCGGATGACTGGGGAACTGCTGTTAATGTGGTAGCAATGGTTTTTGGTAATATGGGGGAGGACTCCGGGACAGGAGTCGCTTTCTCAAGGGATCCAATGACAGGTGAAAATCAGTTTTACGGCGAATTTTTACCCAATGCCCAGGGGGAAGATGTGGTGGCTGGTATCAGAACTCCACATGCTTTGAATGAGTACTCGAAACAGGAGAAAAATAGGGATCTGCCCACACTTGAGGAGACGATGCCAGAAATTTACAAACAGCTTTATGAAATTGCCAAAAAGCTGGAGAACCACTACAAAGATATGCAGGACATCGAATTCACAATTGAGAGGAAAAAGCTCTACCTGCTTCAGACAAGGAATGGAAAGAGAACAGCACGCGCAGCTGTAAAGATTGCAGTCGATATGGCGAATGAGGGGTTGATCGACAAAGAAGAAGCTCTTATGCGTGTTGAGGCGGGGAGGTTAAACGAGCTACTCCATCCGACATTTGACCCTAAGGCCGAGAAAAAGGTCATCGCAAAAGGGCTTGGCGCTTCACCTGGAGCAGCTTATGGAAAAGTTGTTTTTGAGTCAGATGAGGCCGCAGAACTCGGTGAATCTGGTGAAGCTGTGATTCTTGTTAGACATGAGACTTCTCCCGATGATATTAAAGGAATGGCTAAGAGTAAAGGAATCCTTACTTCACGCGGTGGAATGACTTCCCACGCCGCGGTCGTCGCAAGAGGAATGGGTATTCCTGCAGTTGTCGGCGCTGAAGACATCGAAGTTGACTATGATAAACAGGAGTTTAGAGTGGGTGGAGTAGTAGTTAAGAAAGGCGATTTTATCAGCATAGATGGAACTTCAGGAGAAGTGATGCTTGGAAAAGTTGATACAATTCCCCCGATAATTTTTGGTGAATTTGAACAGCTGTTAAAATGGGCTGATGAGATTAGATGGATTGGTGTTAGAGCGAATGCTGAGACACCAGAAGATGCAAAGAGAGCAAGAGAATTTGGAGCTGAAGGAATTGGCCTCGCAAGGACAGAACACATGTTCTTCTCCGGTGAGAGAATCTATGCGATGCAAGAAATGATTATCGCTGATACGAGAGAGGAACGAGAAAAGGCTCTGGCAAAACTTTTACCCATGCAGAGAGAAGATTTTAAGGAACTCTTCCGTGCAATGGACGGCTTTCCAGTGACTATCAGAACACTCGATCCACCATTGCACGAATTTTTACCAAAGGATGACGAGCAGATCAAGGAGCTTGCTGAAAGGCTCGGTGTTTCTGAGGAGACCATTAGAACCAAAGCGGAGGCCCTCGCAGAGGCCAATCCTATGCTTGGACACAGAGGATGCAGACTCGGTATAACCTATCCAGAAATTACTGAAATGCAGGCAAGAGCAATATTTGAAGCGGCAGTGGAAGTTAAACAGGAAGGAGTGAAAGTTTATCCAGAGATAATGATTCCCCTCGTTTCGACAGTAAGAGAACTTGAAATGCAAAAGGCTGTTGTTGATAGGGTAGCAAGAGAGGTATTCAAGGAAAAAGGAGAAGAAGTAGAATATCTTGTTGGGACAATGATTGAGCTTCCGCGTGCTGCTCTTACTGCAGATGAAATTGCCACTGTTGCGGAATTTTTCTCTTTTGGAACAAACGACCTGACGCAGACGACTTTCGGATTTTCGAGAGATGACGCCGGGAAGTTTCTCCCTAAGTATGTCGAGATGGGAATTCTGAAGGATGATCCTTTCCAGGTACTCGATCAAAGAGGTGTTGGTCAGCTCGTGCAAATGGGCATCGAAAAAGGGAGGTCAACGAGACCAGAGCTCAAAGTCGGAATATGTGGTGAACATGGTGGAGAACCTGAGAGTGTGAAATTCTGTCACAGAATAGGAATGGATTACGTATCTGCTTCACCTTACCGTGTCCCGATTGCGAGGCTTGCAGCAGCACAGGCTGTGATCGAAGAAAAAAGAAGCAGGAGACGTACAGTTAGCAAGTGAGTTACTTCTGAAATTCATTTGCAAAGGACATTAAGGATATGTGGGGCCATGCCTTCGGCATGGCCCCACATATCCTTATAATAATCTCAAAAATCCCGATACTAATTGTTTTCTGGTTCAGGAAGAATTGTCACATGTGCGATGGCTCCCCCGCCTTCTGATGTTTTGACTTCGTATATGATAAAAACGTTTCTAACGGGTAATTCCGCTTTAAAAAGTCCATTTCCATCAATTTCACCAGCCACAGATGGTATCACATGCCAGATCCCCGGTCTCTTTGGAGTGACTGTGAACCTTACCTCTTCACCAAGCTTCATGACTACACTCGATGGATTAATTTTTAATTCTTCTTTTCCAACTATTATTGGTGTTCTGGAAATGTTCAATTCTCGTTCATTCAGTTTTATTAAAATTTCTCCTACACCAGGTTTATCTCCTGCGACAAAAATAGTTGCAGGAAATTTAAAAGGATTGGTGAATCTACCAAGCCATTCGGGTTCGACAGACCATGAAATAAAATTTCTAAGACTGGATTTTCTAAATCTCCTGAAAATTCTTGATGGTGGATTCACGACAAGTCTGCAAGAGTCACCGGGTCTTATTACATATTTCTCAATTCTAATCAAAGATTTCCTTGATCCTATTATTACAAGTGCTTTACCAACGTAAACTTTCGACCCTTTCCATCCTGTAAACCATACAACTCCTCTTGCTCGTCTCTTTAAGGGAACGAATTGCTGCATATCGTTGATAAATCCAATCATCCGAGGCTCTACAATCCAGTCAAAGGAATCGAGTCCAGTTATTTCAGGCTTGATATGTAAATCCATAGTTTGGCCATTAGTAATATATACGGGATCTGGAATAATTTTAATCTCTTTTATCGATGAATTTTCTCCAACAGTTACAGTGGAGAACCCAATTCCGCGCCTGTTTCTACATTTGACTATGGCAACGACTTTTCCTCTTCCACTTCTTTTCCCTGCTATAAACTGGCCATTTATGGAGATTTTCCCGATCCATGCTGGGATGACATGCCAGCTTACAAAGCATTGCTCTTCATTGGTACCATCGGGTAGTCTAACGTAGAATCTCACACTGTCAGACATTCCCAGTTGCACGTTCTGGGGAACGACCCTGATTTTCAGCAATTTGATATTCCGTGTAACTTTAACGAACGAGTACAATTTCTTTTTGTTGTTCTTTAATTTTATCTTAATAACACCTTCTCCGGGTTTTGTTGCATAAAAATATCCGTTTTTGACATAGCCAATCGTTGGAGGAATGACGCTTATTCTCTTTGCTTTCACGTCTGGCGACAGGATTTTAACACTATCTCCTGGTTGGATTACAATTCTCTCCGGGATAATTTGAGAGAATATCAATATAGTGAGCAAAAGATTACTCATTTTCGTTCACCACGTAAAAAGTTTTAGTTATTGTCCTCATTTTCCCGTCCTGTCTCATAATGGCTTTGAATTCATGGTAACCTTCATCGATAAAATTCGGTTTTACAACGTAAACATCGTCATATCTTTTAACATCTCCTGAAATAACATCTCCATCGAGCAAAAAGGAGACATTTTTTGCATTTTCCGGGACTGATACGACGATTTCTGGATTTTCCGTCCCAAGAACTACCTCATGGGCAGGTGTCACCAGTTTGAATTCCCCACTGGTTGCAGTTGCTGGTATAGAAATCTTAAAAATTGCAGCTGCGAATACGGCGAGAATCGCAACTGCGGGAACAAGTTTTTGCCAGAGCGGTCTTTTTACTCTAATTTCAAGGTCTGGCATTGGTAAAGAATCCGGGAGGTCGAACAGTAGTTTCTCAAGTTTCAGCTCTTTTTCGTAAATCTCTCTGGCTTCAGGATGGGCAAGCATGAAATCCTCAATTTCTCGCATCTCCTGCTCACTCAACTCATTTTTAATGTACAAAATAATTTTTCTTTCAAAATCTTTTGTATCCATCATAAATATCTCCTCATTTTTTGTGATAAAAGTTCTCTTGCCCTAAAAAGCCTTGATTTTACCGTTCCTATGTTAATTCCCAGGACATCCGATATTTCTTTATAGTCAAAGCCTTCAAAATAGTGCAGGAGGAGGACATCTTTGTAATGTTCGGGTAGCTCCTCAATCTTGCTTTTCAACAGTGCTTTTAAATTTTCTTCATTATTTAAATTAAATTGAAGAGAATGATCTTCAAGATCTTCAATGGAAGTTGACTGTATTCTTCCCCTCTTTTTCAAAAAAGTGTTTGCAGTGTTTATAGCTATTCGGTAAATCCATGTATAAATGTTTGCATCTCCCCTGAATTTTGGTAATGCTTTATAGACTTTCAGGAAAACGTCCTGAGTCAGATCCTTTGCATCTTCCATGTTCCCCACCTTCATATATAGCACTTTAAAAATCCGGTCCTTATAGAGATGAACAATTTCATCGAATTCACTCACCAATTTTTTAGACTCCCCAAGAAAAGAATTGTTCCCTACTAATTTTTGAATTTTTTCCCTGGAAGGGGGAAAAATGCAGGAACCTGCTTTTTGTATTTTTTATATTCGTCCCCAAATTTTTCAAGTGCCTCCTTCTCATCGACATTGTATGCAAACCACAAGATATAGGCAATTCCAATAGGGGCCATAACAAAGGTAAATGTAACTGAGTTAAGAACAAGGCCAATCCCAATCAGGATCAAAAAGAATGCTGTGAACATAGGATGTCTAACGTATTGATAAATTCCCTGTGTGACAAGTTTGTCAGTTGCACCACGTGGCATATTCGGGTTACTTCTGCCATAGAGTTTTAGATGTCTACCACCAATGGATGCAAGTACAAACCCCAGGATTAAAAAGATGAAACCGACTAATTTCCCGACACTTGTGTGAAATAAAGGCCTTTTGACAAAATATTTGTCAGAGAGAAACGAAAGTACAAGCATACTCGATAGACCGATAATCAATCTTCTTGATTTCCACTTAAAATCTTCTGAAAATTTCATTTTTCGTACCCAAAGTTGACGGAGGGAAATGCCACCAGCCGTCCATCTTTTAGAGCTTTTGTTGAAGAATATAAGCCCAGTTTAACGAAGAAATTATTTTTTTTGATAAATAGACCAGCCCCAAATCTCAACTGTTCATAAGAATCGAATCCAGCCTCTGCCATCAATGGGTTCAAGAACGTACCAATCATAAAACCATCACTGTTCTGGTTACCATACTCCCTATAATATGCCACTGCACTGATGTGAGAAAAAGAGTATCCGAAAGATATATTAAACCCGTCTGCATCAATTGAAATCTTATCTACATTTTCACGCTTGATGTATCCATTACCATAGAATTTTGAAATATTCATAGATACAAAGAAAGAATTTTGTGACAATTTTATTCCTGCGTTAAAATCTGCAGGGAGTAGGATTGGATCAATTTTAAAGAAAAATTTGCCAACTTTAACGCCTGCATCAAGAATGGAAAGTTGAATTTTTTCCGGCATGGTAGATGTCGGCATTGTGACAAGTTTTCCCGGCATCCATGATATTACAATCGATAAAAAAAGTTGTTCAATCATGATTAAAAGAATAGTCCTGAAAGAGGGAAAAGATAATCAAGATTTTTGTGTAATCTTAGTTCACCATGTAGATTTTCTATCCTTAATGTATCTCCATTTATAAATTGAGCGGGATTTGTTGCAGTGACCTTCAGAATAATCCATATTTTGCCATTTTCAAGGGCTCTCTGCATCTCTTCGTTTGCAACTGGATTTTGGTGTATATCCGTGAAAGTATTAATGCCACCACTGATTTGTCCCTGGAAAATCACTGGTGCATTAATAACATAATCTGGAGGATCTCCATACGTGCCTCTAATTGGTAAACATAAATTTTCAGGATTGCAAACTGCAAAGAGTCCGGATGATCCCTCCCCGGTGGCTGAGATTCTAACCTGGTATGAAATTGTACCATTTGAAATTGCCTGATAACTCCACACAATATCGTCGATTTCGATATCGCTTTCCTGCTGAATATCAAATTCCTTCTGAACATAGAATTCAATACTACCCTGAGAAAACCTAATTCCTGTTAGTGGTAATTTGATTTCGTTAAAGTCAACATGGGTTTTTATTTCGGCCCTACAGGAAACACCTAAAAACATTATCAGTGGTAGCAAAAGAAAAAATTTTTTCATTTTTTAATTATACTTCCTGCTAAACTAACCATCAAACGGTCATAACCTGTAAAAAGGACTTATGGATAAAGATTGGAAGAATTGCAGGAAACCAGCGATAACCCAGCCTTTGGATTTTAACCATGAAGCTTGATAATTATCGATTCTGGCAGGTAGAAAATAGGTTTTTTGATGAGAATTTCCTGATTCTAATTAAAGCGATAATGTCTTTTTTCCCCTTAATGTCTTGAAACTTCTTCCAAAATCCAAAATAAGGGTTTTGACAGCAAGTCTGGCCTTAACTCTTTCTTTTTCATCTGCTATCTTTTCATATTCTTGTAAGATTTCAATCACACCGTTTTCAATTAAAAACTCAGCCTGAGTTTTTAAGCTGAGCTCTGAGTATCCCGCATCCTTAAAAATTTCTTTTAGTAAAGTAAAATCTATGAAAAAAGTGATATCTTGCTCTCCAGCGTTTTCAGTGAAGTGGCCACCAGGAGCGTGATTTTTATACGTTTGTATTGTACCAAATGGGAATTTTTTTATAAGTTCCTCCCTCTCGTATCCATAATCAATAACCAGGATTTCTCCCGTGTGTCTCTCCGCGAGTTTTTTTATCAGGGTTTCCCAGCCGACCGGTATTACGGCAAATTTTACGCCTTCATATCTGGCAAGTATCTTCTTTATTTTTTCATTCACTGGCTTCAATTCATAAGTGAAATCTTCATTTAATAAAATTTCGAACCATTCTCCATTATCGTTCTTATACAAATTAAATGGGAATGCATCAAAAAGTTCGTTTGAGATAAAAAATCCATCGAATTCTGGTACCTCATCGATAGTTTTAAACCATTTTACGTTGGGAAACTCTTTGAGTACATTTTTTTCAATGTCAGCTAACACTCTGCTCTTTTCCACTATCCAGTATTCACCTTTGTACTCAAGGAGTATGTCATGGGCAAGCCATCCTTTACCTGCTCCGACTTCAAGGACTACTGGACTACCTGTGGACATCAAGAACCGTCCGAGAGTTCTCCCAAAAATTGGATGAAGGTCAGAACTTGTGTAAAAATCTCCCTTTTTTCCGATAACGGGGGGAATACGATTGTAAAAACCGAACTCTGGATGATACAGCGCAAGTTCGACAAAATCGCTCACTTCGATTGGACCATTGTTTTTGATTTTCTCTCTGATAATCTCCTCAAGGGTCATTTCCCGATCTTTTTTAGAATCTCTGTGTGTCTGACAATGTAATAGATTGAAATTATTTCAAAAAGTAACATTTCTTTTCCATTCGCGGCCATAACGCACATGTAAGCTCCAACAAGAGTGATGATGACAGAAGGTAGTAAAATTACAAACCAGAGTATAGTTTGATTTTTTAAGACATTTCTCAGGAAAACAATGAGAAATCTCCCGATGAGAAAGATTATGACACTGATAAAAAAAGCTGAGAGTCGATATATTGAGATTAATCTGGGGTTTAGAAGTGGGGATTTATATGTTACCAAAAAACCGAAAATAATGCCAATGATTAGATTGACGGTGAGAAAAATTAGGGCTATCAATGAGGAAGAAGATTCTGGAACTCTTTTACAATCTTTTTTGTCTTTTCTGGTTGTTTAACAATCACAAGGATTGAGTCGTCACCTGCCAGTGTTCCGAGTATTCCATCATATTTAAGCTCGTCTATAAGTGCAGCTACTCCGTGTGCATTCCCCGGGG
>CAYNMM010000093.1:0-7435 GCA_964398355.1 uncultured bacterium | reverse complement strand
GCATAATTACCCGAGATTTTTATATCAGTCATGTATTTTCCGTCCGAATAGGATGAGACCCTTGATGGTCGTGCTGGTCTCAGAATATCAATAACCTCTATTCCCCCAGATCCCTCGGTTACGAATACGTAATGGTCTTTGATTTCCAGATCTCCAGTCCCATAGATGAGAGGATAACCATTAAAGAAAAAATTTGACATATTCGTGAGATCATAAAACAGTAATGCCGGAGCAGAACCAATGATGCCTGAAGCTATTATGTAGTCGCCGTATATTTCCATATCATAAGGAGTAGAATAGTCTCCTTGATCTGCGGAGCACACAATAAGATAGGGAGAAGACGGATTCGAAACATCGAACACACTGAGGCCGTAGCCGCCAAACCCTGCATAAAGTCTGTGAGAGGAGTCATCATACAATAGAGATACCACTTTATACCTGAACTTTAAACTTGATAAAAGATAAGGAGGAGTTGAATCCATAGAAAAGACCAGAATGCCACCACCACTTGCCATAAACACTATGTTTCGCGCACTGTCCACGGCCATGTCGTTGGCCGGGGCGAACGGCCAATCACCAACATACCTCATATTTAGAGAATCAAAGTAGGATGGTTGAGCAATACTGCTCATACTACTTATTATCAGTGCAATGATAATACTCACTTCACACCTCCCGCATTTTCTCAAAATTATACATCCCTATCCACAAATTATGCAAAATCTATCCGTGACATTTAAACTAATTTTCACAACACCCATCGAATGGAAACAAAGTAGGTGCTTCAAATGGATATGAATCTCCGAAATATGAAGATGATACTCTTTTGCAACGGTTGAATAAGGTCCTGGGAGTCTACTTTCAATCGTTTTTCACTATGGGCTGTATTTTCACAAAATCTCTTATCTTTCTAATAATTCCATCTATCTCTCTTGCTCTCTCAATTCTATTACGAGCGTTTAGTTCACGCTTATATTTATCCAGAATGTCTCTTATTAGATCCACATCGTCGTTTGATAATTTTTGCTCGATCTTTACTCTTGCTCCTTTTGCTATTCTGAACCCCAATTCAGTAAGGTCAAATCCGTATTCGGGGAACAATTTTACAAATATCAGGCCGCCAGTCATTCCAGAACATAAGAATGGACCGGGATCACCAATTACCACTGCCACTCCTCCTGTCATATATTCAAAGGCAAATCCTTTTAAAGATGAATTTGAGGCAAGAGAAATGTATCCCCTACGTCTATTTGCAAAACTATTAAATTGAGAATCCACAACAATTATTCCTCCAGAAAATCTGATGCCAAATCTCGAGTCAGCATATCCGTTTATAACGAAGAAGCCATTTTGCGAACCATAGGCAAAGCACTTTCCAACAGAACCTCCGATCATTTTACCCTTGTTATTCGTGGTTTTGAGTACCAAAATTTTACCACCCGATGAGCTTTTACCTACACCGTCCTGTGCACATCCTTCCACGACAATATCTATCTTTTCTGTATTAAACGCCCCGAGACCATTGCCAGGTGTAGCTCCCCCATTCAGATTAATAATCATCCTATCAAGATTTTTTACCCGGGGATCTTCCATATCCCTAAAAATAATTCCGGCAGTATGGGTGCCAAGAGCTCTATCACTACTGTGGACCAGGGAATCTGAGTAAATTACTCTCCTTGCATTTTTCTTTGATAGGGTATCCATTGCAATGTTTGAAATAGCACGGGTTAAAAAATGCACGGGGCGTTTGAGAAGTACCTGTTCTTCTTCTACAAAGTAAGGTTTTTGAGGTTCCTCAATCAGTTCAGCCAACTCGATTCCTCTACGAGAGAGCAGGAAATTACTTCTTCCAACTGCCTCTGAAACACTTTTAAATCCAAGACGAGCAAGTTCAATTCTCAGTGCTTCTCCCATTAGTGTAAATATTCTCACGAGATTATCCACAGCATATTCAAAATTCAGTGGATGGAAATTTCTGATACCCTTGATCTTTGCCTCCTCAAAATCCTTTACCTGAGTTGCGATCCCCATAAAGCAATCTCCCGTGTGACAACTTCTGCACATTGAGCAACCAATAGCGACCATAGATAAGGTCCCAAATCCTACACGATTTGCCCCAAGCAGGATCATTTTCAAAGCATCCTTAACAGTCTTCATGCCACCATCACACCAAATCTCAACATTTTGTCTCAAGCCATTCTTCACAAGCTCTTTGTGAGCTTCTTTAACACCTATCTCAATAGGAATTCCCGCATATCTTAGGGCATGTTCTCTTGCCGCCCCTGTACCTCCCTCGTAACCAGAAATATCTATGATGTCTGCCCCGGCTTTTGCTATTCCAACAGCTATTACACCTATTCCAGGTACAGCGGGAACCTTGACCGAAATTTTTGCAGATGGATTTGCTACCTTTAATTCATAAATTATCTGAGCAAGATCTTCTATGGAGTAAATATCGTGATTATTGGAAGGGGAAATAAGATCAACGAATGGAGGAGTGTGACGCGTTGCAGCTACTTCTGGAGAAACTTTCACCGCAGGCAACATTCCACCTTCACCAGGCTTTGCTCCCTGTCCTATTTTTATCTCAATTAGAAAGCTTGAATTCAAATATTCGAGATTAACACCAAAACGTCCGGATGCAACCTGCTCTCCACGATTGTAGTAATATTTCCCGATAAGATCTTTCAACTCACCACCTTCTCCATTTATAGCCACAATATTTAATCTCCTCGCAGCTTCAGCAAAGGCCTTAAAAGCTATCTCTCCTTGAGATCCAAAACTCATAGCAGGTATAAAAAATGGTAAATCATGTGTTCCAACCTTCAAATTAACATCCCTGGGATCAAGCCCTTTCTTGGGGTAATCAATATAAAGAACATGTCTAATAGAAGTAGGAGTCTCATTTTCTATAGTTTCAGCAATTTTTTCAAAAAAGGAATAAGGTCTCTCCCCTCTTGCAACTGCCTGGAGTGGTTTCCATAGCTTCTGCCACATTCTAATTGGTCTCACCCTATCTCGTTTCATTTTTACACGTTCCCTATATCCCCTTTCGATTTCTTCAATACCTATCCCAACATCCTTCAGAAATCCTGTACATTCGAATATCTCAACCAATTCTTCATCCAATCCAAATGAAGAGAAGTTCTTACCATACCCTCTAAGCTCGTGCGTACCCATAGTGGAAATAATTTCCTCAAGACCTTCCCTTAAAGCTTTTATAAGATTTCTAATCCTATCCAAGCTCTGATTAGAATTGTAATTTCCTTTTAAAACTACCTGATATAAACCATAGGGGAACAGAGAATCTGCCCCCTGTGCTATATAAAAGATGGCATCATGTAAGTCTCTAATTCCCGCAGAACTTACCAAAATGCTCACTTTCCTCCGGAGGTTTTTATCTCTAAATTCTCTCCTTAACGCCTTTTCGATACCGGCAAGTGCCAAAACGGGGTCAATCCAAATATTGTCCGGAGCCGAAAAGGCCTTTGAGTCGTCAAGAATAAGTAAGTTGTATCCCTCATTCACAGATTTCAAAGCGATATCAGTTAGTTCTTCGATCGTCTCTCTAAGTGTTTTTCTTTCCTCAAGAAAAACATCTAAAACTTTGAATTTAAAAAGATTTTTCAGTTCACTAATGGTAAGAGTACGGTTTTCCCTTGCTACACTTCTAAATTCGTCAGGAAGAATGAAAGGTATCCCGGCATGTATAACCTGTGACCCGTAATCGTCGAAATCTGGTCTTTTGCCAAGTATGACTTCTGTAGAAAACATCTCTTTTTCTCTTGCCCGATCGATAGCGGGATTTGTGACTACGGCGACCGTTTCTTGAAAAAACTCCGGGATATTTGGATACGGCTTTCTAAGAAACGCCATTGGACCATCAAAACCGGTCGAACCAATAGGCTCCTTGCCTAACTTTGCAAGATACCTTGCGAATCTAATGTTTTGTCTCTCCCATCCTGCCGTCCTAAGTTCATCTTCCTTGAGATCGATATTTACTTCCCCTTTTTTGATAGGTAATCCCTTTATTACAAAATTATTCGATTCTCCAACACGGTGTTTTAGATTATCGAAAACTTGATCCTGGATTTCTTCGTAAGTCAATATTTTGATGTTATCTCCATGTATTCCTACTATCCCAATTTTCTCACCTGGAGCGAGAGGTTTTGGCTCTCTAATCATATTTCCAAGAGGTAAGACACCGATTTCTGAAGAGAAAAATATCTCTTTTTCCGTTTCTCCAAACCAGAGTGGTCGGAGACCAAGAACGTCTACCATACCAAGCAGATTGGATCCGTTTCTCGCAATAATAGCAACAGGGCCCTGGGCAAAGGGACCCCAAATTTCTCGGAGCCTATTGTAAAATCTCCTATAAGGTTCATCGTAAAGACCAATTTCATCTGGAGGCGGAGGAAAAATCATCTCTGCAGCTTCAAACAGTGATAAACCTTTATCGTAAATAAATGCTTCAAAAAGTGTATTTATATCTTCCGAATCAGAGCTGTCTTTCTTGATCGGGATTCCAAAAGCCTCTGCTTCTCTTCGAAGCTTATCAATAGTATTTATCTCACCATTATGCGAAATGATGCTGAATGGTTGAGCCCTCTCGAAAGTTGCAAATGTATTCGTGGCATATCTAATGTGCCCAATAGAAACCACAGACTCGTAATCTGTTCTCATCAGCTCAGGGTAATATCGGATGAGAGTCTCTACTCCCCCTCTAACTTTATAAACAACTGAATCCCTACTCATGGAAACTACATGGAGCGGAAAACTTCTCTCGATTTTGACCTTTAATCTGTACAGGAGAAAGGGAATATTAAGAAGCGGAATTTTCTCTACAAAGCCTGCAATTTGCCAAAAATCTGGCTCAAATTCTCTGCCCAGATTGCCAAGAAAAGAATTATCCACGATCCCTCTCTGGTACAAAAGAACTGATATATTATTCTCACTCAGTAACCCAACGATTTTCTGAATAATATCTTCAGCCTCAAACTTATAATTATGATTTATGAAAAAATGAGCGACAAAAAACCTCGGACTATCTGCAAAAAACGGTTCTATCCCCTTCCTTGAGAGGTAGTCTTTCCAGACCTTTCTTGGGATATCGGTCATAATGCCTGCACCGTCACTCTCCGCCTCAATCTCACCGGAACGATGAGACATTTTCATCAAAGCGTCGAGTAATCTCCTTACATTACCATGTGTTGGTTTACCTCCTTTTCTTACAAGAGAAATAATGGCACACATGTGGATCTCCTCCGTTTTTTGACAAGAATGGGAAGGTGAAAAAGAAAAATGTGAAAGAGAGGACTTAATTTTAAATCGTTTTTATCTAATAGACAAGTGGAAATGTATAGTTTTTCGTTTTATATGGAAAATTATACAAATAAAACTTACCGCAAATGCTCTATTACAGAAATAATTAGGTCTCTCTGGATTTTAATTTGAGAAGGAAAGAACCTTACCAAATTTTAAAAGTGACTTGAATATTTACATTTGAATTATCATCATTTTAAAATTAAATTGCCGCTCTGAATAAAGTCAAGCCTACCTGCTATTTTGAACTAAATCCCACTAAAAGGAGGTTTAACCAATGAGGAAGTGGTGTTACAGGTTGGGTATTGTGTTTTTATTGCTTCCTCAATTAGTGCATGCTGCAGATATACAGAGGGAGATCGATACCGCATGGATTATCATCGCGGGCGCCCTCGTATTTTTTATGCAGGCTGGATTTGCACTTGTTGAGGCTGGATTTACAAGGGCTAAAAACGCTGTAAACATTATGGGCAAGAATCTGTTGGATTTTGTGATGTCCGTAACATCTTTCTACCTCTTTGGATACGCTATCATGTTTGGGACCGGAAACTTATTTTGGGGAGACCACGGTTTTTTTTAATGATCCATGCTTCGTCGCCTATTAACAATGTACCCACATGGGCTTTTTGGTTCTTCCAGGCTGTGTTCGCTGGAACCGCTGCAACTATTGTATCCGGAACAGTGGCTGAAAGGATACGTTTTGATGTCTACCTTTTTTATTCTTTTCTCATCACGGTTTTCGTTTAACCAGTAGTGGGACATTGGATTTGGGGAAGTGGATGGCTTCAAAAGCCTGGGTTTGTGGATTTTGCAGGCTCTACTGTGGTCCACTCTGTTGGAGGGTGGGCTGGGTTGGTTGGAACTTCCATGCTTGGACCAAGAATTGGGAAATACTATTCTAATGGCAAACCAAAACTAATAAAGCCTCACTCTATACCACTTGCCGCTCTTGGAACTTTTATTCTGTGGTTTGGATGGTACGGATTTAATCCCGGATCAACACTTTCTCTATCAGATCCGGAGCTCGTAGCAAGAATTGTTCTGAACACAACACTTGCAGCGGTCTCAGGTGGATTTTCTTCACTTATATTTGTTTGGCTAAAATTCAAAAAACCTGATATTTCCATGGTGCTGAATGGTGTCCTCTCAGGCCTTGTTGCCGTTACAGCAGGATGTGCCTTTATAGAACCTGGATACGCGTTCTTCATCGGAATCATCGCAGGAATCCTGGTCGTCCTGTCCGTAACTTTCTGGGATAAAATTCACATTGATGATCCTATTGGTGCCATCTCTGTGCATGCAGTCAATGGGACGTGGGGAACACTCGCTGTAGGCATTTTTGGAAAATCATCGCTTGGCGTTCCTCATGGAAGTCTTTTTTATGGCAATGGATTAAAACAACTCGGTATACAATTTTTGGGAAGCATATCCGCTTTCATTTACACGATTGTTGCTATGTATCTCATCTTTTTGCTTGCAAAAGCCATTTTTGGAAGCATAAGAGTACATAGAGAGGAGGAATTGATTGGTCTCGACCTTGTTGAACACGGAATCGAAGCCTATGGAGGATTTCAAATATTTATAACCGAATAGGAGGGCATCATGAAACTTGTAATTGCAATAATCAGACCCCACAAATTACCAGATGTTAAAGCAAAACTGGCCGAAATTGGCGTCCTTGGGATGACAGTAACAAATGTTCTTGGCTCAGGCACTCAAAAAAGCTTTGTAGAAACCTTTCGTGGAGCTGTGGAAGAAATTGACCTCCACAAGAAGGTCAGAATCGAAATTGCAGTAAGTGCTGAAAGGGTCGAGGACGTAATCAATGCCCTATGCAAAGGAGCTTACACCGGACAAAAAGGAGACGGAAAAATATTCATTCTTAATCTTGAGGAAGCTATCAGAATAAGAACAGGAGAAAGGGGCAAGGACGCTGTTTAGCTTATTCGAGTTATTAAAAATTATATGTAGTCTCTCGTCAGGCTATGCAAAGAGGAAATTACTCTTAATTTAAAGACCTTGATTACCCCCTTGCTACCTGTGAAGATGGGATATCACATTCACTCCACTGACCAGCAGAATTCAAAGAAGGCACAGGATCTGCAGTAACGGG
>CAYNMM010000092.1:0-6993 GCA_964398355.1 uncultured bacterium | reverse complement strand
GTGAGGGTTCCGGGAGTCAGCGTAATGGAGTTTGCAACCACGAGCTTTCCGAGATCCGTTTTCATCTTTGTCTTTACATGCACTATTCCCGGCTTGATGGGCATCTTCGGATGCAACACACGGTATGCGACATCGAAGTTTGCTTTGATCATCTGCCAGAAGAAGTACGGCAGGTAGAGAAAGGCGCAGAATACCTTCTTTGGACTCAAGTTTGCAAGTCCTTTTTCCGTGAATGAATTGTAAGTGAAAAGGGCTATAACTAATGAAAATATCAGCCCTATCAGGACCTCCTGCGACCTGAAAGTGGAGGTCAGAAATAACCACAGGATAAAGAGCACAAAGCTCGTAAATATAAAACGACTCAATTTACCCATAGTTCACTCCTTTTAGAGAGAGCATTGGTCGAAAATTATACCGAGAGGGCTCGGAAAATGTCAAAAAAGTCAAGAATTTTTGGGAATTTACGTCATATAATCAAAAATTAAAATACACTATCCGTATTCAAATGAGAAGCGAATATTCAAGAAATTATACACACCTCTTATGAAATCCCTGATTATCCTCATTCTGGTTAAACACACAGAATTTTAAAATGTGTGATAAATTCGAAATATTGACCATCCAAAAGATTTTAACAATCTCTTACAAAATTGCCAATTTAAAGAATATAAACTAAAATTTCTCACATGAATGCAGTATTCATCATTTTTTCTGCAATTCTCTCCACATATACCGGGATCGATATCCATCTAACAGGTACCGATATACTTTTCCCACCGACTATTTTGGGAAATCCTGTCCCACCATACACAGGTTTTTACAACGGAGCCGTTCTGGTGCACATGGTTGGGAAAGAAGCATCCATCACTCGCCTATCTTTCAGTCTAACCAGACCTGTGAACTACTCATCGTTTGCATTTAAGCTTGAGGTTGGTGGGGCGAGGTTTCTCTCAGATTGTTCTTACACTATTCCTATCCTTATGATTGGTGCAAAATTGCGACATGATTTTGGAAATATTGTGAGCTCAATTTCATTATCCCTCGGTATTCCTGAAATAATTGCTCCTTCAGTTGAGATTGGAGAAAAATATCAGGGGAAGGAGTTTCTAACATTTAGAGGTGGAAGCATTTCTGGATTAGCTGTACACTACAAAAGATTTGACATGGCAGTAATTATAAATTTACTCGCCACAAATCTTGATTTTTTCTCCCCTCCATCAATCGGACTCTCCTTAGGCTGGCGATTGAAGTAGTGGATAAACAGTGACCTCCCCTTCCATACCATTCTGTAATTTTTTCTGGAGAAAATTCTTTGCAGCTTTAGAAACTGTAAGGCATATCAGAAATTTTTCTATTTTTGTGGAATTTTCCTGCTCTATGAAGGCTGCTTTTCAGAGAAAATAATCCTTTCATCGGTTCCACCCAATTTTTCAAATATTGTTTCCCTGAATATTCTCAAAACGGGTGTGAGGGTAAAGTCTGTGGAAAGCTCACTGATTTCCAGAATAACACTTCATTGAGTACCTGGGTCTATTTTTGTGTCTGAGGGTTGTGTTTCGGGGTGAATTTTAAGGATTTTAAATTATAGGGGGCGGCTGCTGCGCAGCCGCCCCCCTATAATTTCTACTTTAAAATCAATACTTTCTTTACTCCTTCAAATCTGTCACCAGCTCTTAAATCAACAAAGTAAATACCTGCTTTCAAAGGGCGGCCACTATCCGCTTTCCCTTTCCATGAAACAATGTGACTTCCTGCCTCAAATTCCCTTCTCACCAAATGTCTCACCACTCTTCCTGACACATCAAACACCTTGATCTCCACAAGACTCTTTGAAGGTAAGACAAATCTTATAACAGCATCATCTCTTAAAATATTAGGGAATACACCTGTGAATTCGATTTTCGACGGATGGAATACCGGGGATTCAGAGATTTCAGTGGGAACCGCAGTCGTGAATTTAATCGCAAAGGAGTCAGCTATAGTGGCAGCTGCTCGATTGTAAGTTGTGTTATAAAGATATTGAATAGCATCTGTCTCGCCTGGATTCTCGATTCCAACAGTACATGAGCTAAGATCTGCAATTGTCTTGTACTGGAACAGAATGGGGGAGTCACCAGTAGGGGTTGGGTAGTAATTAGGATCCAAAATAACCACTTCAAACTTTTCTCTCAAGTTGGAGTGTCCGTAATGTGCTACAGAATCAAATTCCACAATTGCCACATGTCTTGTTGAATCAAACTTGAAAAAGACCCAGCCAGCCCCATTTCCGCTCGCAGGTCTAAGGTCATCCCAGAAAGGTGCAATCATGGGGATATTATCTGAGTAGGGCAACTGTTTATTACTGTAAGGATGGCTACTAATAGACCCGGGAGCGATGAATCCGTTTGAACAGATACTCAACCTTGTGTACCTCCGGCCATAGTAATTAAAAGTGAATTGTGGAGGTAGATTTATGATTGTATCATCATCATCACCGAGTTGAAGTCTTTCCCCATCCTGATTGATTTCTATCCAGTTAAAATGGGGAACTTCGCTGTAGTATGTGTCTGTTATGTCATAAGCGTAATAGCCGTAAGAATCAGGGCCAAGAGGGTCTTCTGAGGTTATCTGTCCAATGACCATCTCAAACTGCAAAGTATCCACATATCCATCCTCAGTCACGACAACTGCGAAAATCTCGGCCCTATGCTCCCTCATTGTGTTGGGACTTGCGCTTACAAGTAGGCTATCGATTGACTGTGTCATAGAATCGGGATAGATTGTCATAAAATGGAGTGTGTCATTTGAAATGCTAATAAGTGAATCCTCTGTAAAGAGGAGGGCCACTGGATGATATCCAATACCGTGTCCCTTATTTTTAATTGTAATTTTTACGTATGCACTTTCTCCCGGATCCAGTCGCCCATTGGGCTGTATCGCTGCTGTATCATTCACTGTTACACCATCGAACTCAAATACTGGTGTTCCAACACAGAAAACCTGTTGAGAGGTCCATGTGTCGCCACTGTCAGGATAAGTAATGACACGAACGCTAAAAGTCTGTCCGTCGACCATATCCGCCGGTACTGATACAGGTATAGTCTCTCCCACCACGGAATCACCAGGTGGGACATCACCGAGGGGATGTGCTGTGGTATCGAGAACGTCAGCCAATGAATCTCCTTTCACTTTAAACATCACATTACTTGCCGAATCTAAACCCCAGTTTTTGAATTTGAATGTTATCTCTATAGTTTCACCTGGATTGATTATTCCGTCAGCATTACCATTACTCGCATCTAAAGTATCATCATCAATCTCCCTTGATAAAACGGACACATAAGGACCACTGGAAATAGGCTGAATTCCTCCTACGTATGGGAGTAGATTATATCCCGAAATAGCCACGTAAATTGTGTCGGGAGTGTTTACACTGATATTGAAAGCAACCTGGCCATCAGACCCGGTGGTATCGGACATATAGAGTGATGTATCCTGCAGGAGAGTAACCCGTGCACCTTTTACAGGAGTGCCATCTGACATCACTGTTACAGTAACTTGAGAATTGCCAAAAGGTATAGTGGGAGGGAAATTTACAGTAAGTTCACGAGGCATGGATGTTCTTATCAGTGTAGTCGGGTCTCCTATGTAGTTAAATTCCTCAAATTCTGTCCGCGTTTTCTCAGAATCTGGCTGCCAGGGATACGGCTGTCCATTTGTGCGAACATATCTGTCATACATGTAATATTTACCGTAGGTTAGAATGCCCCCGATATAAGCGATTCTCATAGACAATGGGTTGATGGACCCCGTATCCGGGTAACCGGGGTGAAAATCCGGGAAAATAGCATCCCAGAATCCTTTATCGAGCTCATCATTGTAGCCAGAATAACTTATTCTCGTGGCACCGATATATCCAATTGCGCCTTTCCCTTCGGCTCTGATCAGCTCTTCACCTATTGATTCGTAGTTTCTCGATGTATGTTCATCGGTTTCACCATCAAACCAGCCTGATTCACAGTTGGGTGAGAAAAATACAGGGGTCATGTCACCATTGTGTAAAGAGGTTATGTTTTCAACAGAGAAACGGGGATGGCCCCATCCCTCAAGTGTACCTCCACCATTCCTCGAGGCACCATGATCTCTATGGTTTACTATGCAAACCCCATTATTGATGGCATTTAGAACGCCATAAGTATTTCCCGGTGGATAACCGTCCTCGTACTGTCTTATTACTTCATATCCGTGTGAATTTAAATACACATAAGCGGATTCTGATGTCGCTACAAAATATCTGCCACTTTCATCATAGGCAGCAAGCAGGATACGATTAAACCAGTTACTATCTCTGTAGGGATCAGTTTCATATTTCAAGAGTTTTCTCACATAAATTCCAAGCTCCACGGAATTATCAACTGAGATTCTACCGACGAATAAATCAGGGAACGGCACAAAAGAATTAGAATCCATCTCTGCGTAATAAACATCCGTTCCTATTAACTCTCCGGTATAAGGATGATAGAATCTATAATCGGGTGGTATGAGCTCAGCATCACCCACAATGGCTACGAATGATGGTGCAGGATTCCAGGTGTTGTATGCATTAAGTATGTAATCCCTGATTTCATCAGCTGTTACCGGTTCTCCAAGCTCGGAAAGCAGGACTACCCGCGTTTTGATTCCCGAGAAATTCCTCCACTCTATGAGTGGTCTTAAACTATCGTACAGGCTATCGGGTACAAAATAAATAGCATCTGCTCCATTTCCATCCTTGGAATATGCACTCGAACTAATAAGATCTGAATTTATCAACAATCTTTTGAGAATTGGCATGAAATAAGGGGAAATCAAACGAGGATCATACAGTTTGCCCCCTCCTGAAAAATGAACGGTTATTCTCAATTTCTTGAGTACCTTGAGTGTTTTTCTACCTGGATTATATTGAAATGGAGCGATAAAAATGGACGTGATATTAACTCCCCGAATCGTGTAGACCGGGGAATGTGACACCGAAGTTACTGGATACCATGTGTCCTGTGCATAGAAGTCGTTGTTCACACTAAACACAACTTTTTCTTTTCCTTCAGGGGTTTCAGGCAGGAGTTTTTGCGCTGGATAGAGAAGAATGTCTTTGATCACTTCCGAATCCTCCACACTGTATTCGACAAAGATTCTGGAGCCTTCAGGCATAGCTGCCTTTAAAGAAATCAAGGGGATATCCGGGAGTCCAACATCCTGAGTATGATCAGCGTCTGGAAAGTCGAGTTTAACGTACTCTTTGCCCCCCACTCTGTAAGTTGAAAGAGAGACACGTCCAAGTTTAAATTCAAAGGACAGCTCACCAAATGTGGACTTCTCAAGAATCACTCTATTTGAGCCTGCTCCCAAAAACTCAGTATCGAGCCTCTGGCCAATACTTGAGAATCCAATGCCAGCAGTTAAAAGTGCAATCAGAAATCTTTTTAACATAATCTATCTCCCTGTTACAACAAATCTGGTTTTAAATATCTTGCCACCGACATTTGCAAGCAAAAAGTACATCCCAGCAGATGCCGGTAAATCTAATTTGATTTTATGGGTACCGCTTGTAAGATGGGGAAATAGTTGTTTTTTAACCAATCTCCCAGTCACATCAAAAACGGATATATCGACATCAGCTGTGTGAGGTAAGCTGAGAGACAAAACTCCACCTGTCAACCTGAAAAATATGTTAGAATTGAGTTTAAATTTGATATTTTTAATCATGGGTGATTCTGCAACATCCACATGCCTATATCCTATTAATTTGATGTCATCGACATAAAATCCGTCATATGTTATCGAGACATCACTTGAGAAATGAAATCTGATAAATATTGAATCGCCAACATAATTGCTGAGATCGACCGTATCAACCGTCCAGGAGCTTTGAGACCCAGTATAGCTCCTTAAAGCGTTCCAATTTTGTCCGTCTCTTGAAACTTCAAAGTAGGTAAAATCGTAGCTATTTTCAAGTTCATATTTTTCGTAGAAGACAACGCTTGCGGATCTCAGGTTTGAAAGATCCAATCTATGGGCATAAGTGGCATAAGATTCAACATTGTTAGAATAGTCACCATTCGGGGAATCAGTAAGACTATGGGTAGGGGAATGATATTGAGATGTTGTTAATCCCCACTGGCCGGTGGTCGTCCAATCAGTGAGGGCATTTTCGAAATTTTCTTCCATCACTGTTTCCGGTGTACCGACTCTAATTACAGTACTGTAGGGCTGCTGAAAACCATTATCAGCTGTGATATTGAAAGTCACTCCGACAGCTGTACCTGAAGAAACCTGGTTTGACAAAGCAATTCTAAGAGGTGTTTCACATGAAACATTCCCATCGGGGAAAGTGGAAACACCATTCACCTCCAGGGATGGTGTAAGAACAGTTCCAGCATTGGAATCCACAGTAGCGGATATCTGAATACTCCCTGCACTATCAAACGGAGAAAGATTGTTCAGGGAAAGATAAATAAGTGCTGTATCACCAGGATTGATTTCATCTCCACCGTTTTGATTCCTGACCGAATCTACATTTACCTCAAAGAAGAGACCTGCAGCCTCAAGTACAAACATGTTGAGAGGTATATTTTCCTCTATCTGCTGAAGAATTATGTTTGTATCAGGCTGCCAGAATGCTTCTCCAACTTCCACTACAAATGAGAGGGCACGTGGTTTCTGGGTCGTGTCTCCATAAAACCAGTCATTGGCCTCTCCATTAACCGGGTAGAGTAGTTCAGCTGGACGTCCATACTCGTACCTGTTCACTCTCGTCATTCTCTGAGCCATAGCTACAAAGACATCCTGATCAGGAGTGGGTTGATTAACATACCCCCATGGATAAATCACTAAATTCGAATACGTGTGATAGTTAATGACAATTCTGGGTCTTATGGAGTCTGCAAAGACCCTCATATAATCAGTCTCGGGCTCAGAAAAAGGAGCTGTTCCTCTATATGTTTGTGATGATGGTGTGGGTGAGGAACCGTAATT
>CAYNMM010000091.1:0-4086 GCA_964398355.1 uncultured bacterium | reverse complement strand
AGTTGACGGTGAAGTTATACTTCAATCAGACCTTGATCAAGCCTTTGCATTCTACAGAATGCAGTTTCCACCAAATATTTCGGATCAGGAACTAAAGAAAAAAATTCTCAATGAATTGATTAATGAGAAATTACTCTATGTGGAAGCAAAGAGAGACACGACTATAAAGGTCACGGACGAAGAGGTCGAGAAATACCTGGACCAGCAGATAGAAAATATGAAAAAACAGATGGGGGAAAAGGCCTTCGAGGAAAACTTGAAAAAAGAGGGACTAACAGAAGCAACTCTCAGGAGAAAATATAGAAAAAATGTTAGGGAACAACTTTATGTTCAGAAACTCATAGAGAAGAAAATCAAGCCTCTCGTGAGTGTTTCTCCTGATGAGGTGAAAAAGTTTTATGAAACCCACCTGGATTCAATTCCACCTAAACCTGATATGGTGAGAATTGCCCATATTTTAATCAGGATCAAACCATCTCCAGAAGTTGTATCCGAGGCAAAAAGAAAAGCTGACGCACTTTATAAAAAATTAAAATCCGGGGCCAATTTTGAAGACCTTGCATCCAAGTATTCAGACGACCTTCAATCGGCTGCCAGCGGCGGAGACATCGGAGTTGTTAAAAAATCAGACCTGCCAGAAAACATTAGAAAAGTAGTTGTCCCACTTGAGCCTGGAGAATACTGCCAGCCCGTTCAGGGTGAATATGGTTTTCATATTTTCAAAATGGTAGAGAAGCAGAACGATTTATTTCACCTCCGCCAGATTTTCGTGCAGTTTAGACCTACGAAACAGGATACACTCAGGGCCAAGCAGCTTGCAGAAAAAATATACAAGCTACTTAAATCCGGTAAATACACATTTGATCAGCTCGCTGCAAAATACTCGGATGATCTTGATACAAAAGACCTCGGCGGTGACCTCGGATGGATACCAGTTAACAATCTCCCCCCAAAAATGAAAGCGGTTATCGATACTATGAAAGTAGGAGAAATTTCAGCACCTGTCCTGACCCAATTTGGTTATCACATCATTAAGCTTATTGACAGAAAGAAAGGAGGCAGACCAAGCTTCGATGAAATTCAGCCTCAGCTTACTCAAATTCTGTATCAGAGAAAACTGCAAAAGGCTATAGACGAGTACGTTAAAAAGTTAAAGAAAAAGATATACGTCAAAGTCTATACTTCATGATGTGAGACTCGATCTCTATTTGAAAAAGGTTCACATCTTCAAGTCCAGAACTCAGGCTCATGAGGCGTGCAAAAAGAGAAGAGTGTCTCTCAATGGCAAATTGGCAAAAGGTTCTCAAGAGGTGCGACCTGGTGACATCGTAGAGATTGATTTTCCCGGCCTGTATTTAAAAATCAGCGTCCTCGAAATTCCTAAAGGTAATGTTTCCAAGAAAGATAGAGAAAAATTCTATTCCGTGATTGAGAAACGTAAGAAGGACATTCTTGAGGAAAAATCAGAATTCATTGAATGGCTGATGAGTGATGAGTTTGAATGAGGTTTCAAAGGACGTATATGTTCTTGAAGGTGCTTCGAATATCAGCATCCTTCTCTATAGAGATGAGGCACTTGTGATCGATACCGGTCTTGGTGATTCCGGCGCAAGAAAAATAAGGAGATGGGCAGATGAGAATGGAATTGAAATAAGGTGGATAATAAACACCCATTCTCATGCTGATCATTTTGGAGGAAACTCATACCTTCTCAAGAAATTCCCGGATATAAGAATACTTGCTCCAGAGATTGAAGATGCTTTTATAAAATATCCAATACTTGAGCCAACTTTTCTCTACGGAGCCTCGCCACCCGAGGTTCTAAGAAGTGATTTTCTTATGTCTCAAGCCTCACCGGTACATGAGACACTAAGTCCCGGGAAGAAAGAAATTGGTCCTTTTGACATCGAAATTGTGCCTCTACCAGGTCATTCTTTCAATCAGATTGGGGTGATCTTTGATGATATCTTTTTTGTGGCAGATAGCCTGTTTGTTCCCACTCTGATGGAAAAGTATGGAGTCCTTTACTTTACAGATTTCAACGAATGGCTTCGTACTTTTGAGAAGCTAATGGAATTCACGGATTTTCGATTTATACTGGGTCACAGAAAATGGGAATCTGACCAGAAAGAGCTCGTGAAAAAGAATATCGAGCATCTTGAACAGGTTAGAAAAACTATCTCATCCTGCCTGAAAGATAAAAATCCCCTTTCGTGTATGTTCAATAGACTCGGCATTCAAAGAAATCCTATAAGTATGTCACTTGCACTTGTATCAATTAAGGCGGTTTTTAAAAACCTTGGAGTCGATTATTTCGAAATTTTGAGAGAATGAGATCAATTCTGGGAAAAGAGAATTCTGCGGATTAAATAACCAAAGAAAATACGAGAAAATATGGTAAAGGGATTTTTAAAGGAGTGAGGAGGGGGCGAAGCGGAGCTTCGCCCCCTCCTCCTGTATAAAATACTCAGGAAAGTTTCTTGTGGCAGAACCACCAGTCAAAGCAATCGTACTGTTTCGGTCTCTCTTCAGCTGTTTTTACATCCGCAGCTGGAGGTATAATAACCTCGTCACCAATAAGCTCATTATTTGGCCAGTTGGCTGGAATTGCGACACCATTGGCATCCGATATCTGGAATGCCTTCACCATTCTGAGAATCTCATCCATGTTTCTTCCAAGCTCCTGTGGATAGTAAAGAATGGCCCTGATAACACCCTTTGGATCCACGATGAAAACTGCTCTAACCGTGTTTGTACCCTTTCCAGGATGAACGAGACCGAGCTGATTTGCAACGGAGCCTGTATCATCAGCAATGATGGGGAACTGAATTTCTACATTGAGATTCTCCTTTATCCACTCGACCCACTTGATGTGAGAAAATACCTGGTCAATACTCAAACCTATAAGCTCTGTATTGAGCTTCTTAAACTCCTCATACCTCTTTTGAAATGCTACAAACTCAGTGGTACAAACAGGTGTAAAATCTGCTGGATGACTGAAAAGAATGAACCACTTACCCTCGAAAGCCTCAGGCAGCTTAATCTTTCCGTGTGTTGTTACAACTTCCATCTCAGGAAATTTTTCTCCTATAAGAGGGATTCTTGTTTCCATATCGTTACCTCCTTTTTAATTCTTTTTAATTTTGATTTATTCTAATTTAAAATGGATAATTTGTCAAGTCCTACTCTGAAATCGACCAAGATCTCATCTGCAATCTCCAAAAATTACTGCCATTATCCACCATTTTTTCCTCCAGTGGTTGGGAGACCGGATCTAAGCCATACCCTGACATTTCCCACTTCAGAGAAGGAAAATTAAAGAATCCCTTACCTTTCAAAAACATCATTTGAACACTTTTAATCCCATTCGTCAGGCACAGGTCCCAACTGATTCTCACAGGTTCCTTTACGGACTTCAAAGTTTCTGTGACCGTATTTAATTCCCCCTTCCGTGATTGTTTGATTAATTTTAATATAACGGATAAGATCGATCAGGCAAGGGTAGGTGGAGGAGTTTAAAGATATTTTACCGGTGATCACTTCTCTTTTACTTTGTGGGAAAAACTCCACTTATTTTCCTCTTCTGTTTGCGAGAAGATTCACTTACAATCTTCTCTTTCACAAAGTGGGAGTGATTACATCCAACTTCCTCCTCCTACACAAAGCTTTGTGGGGAAGGAGGTTTGAAAGCGAATATTACCCATGGTTTTCAGGATGATGTTTAAATATCCAATTCTTGTATGTATCCACACTTTGAATGAAACGAATAAAAAAATAACATCCTTCCCCACAGTGTTAAACGCATTGAGAGGAGGTGGTAAAAAATCATACTCCTCTTTTTCGCCAAAGCACTTTTTCAAACAGCCTCATGAAATGGAGGGGGATGATAAAAGAGTTGATCCTTACTTCTTGGACTTAGTAGAAAACTTTTACAAGGGTGAGACCTTCAGGTGGAGCGATCCAGAAGATTCGCGGTCTCTCACCTCTCAATGCCCGCATTAAACTCTCTTCCTGTTCGCGGCCAGTTGCAATAGCTACTGTAAATCCGACAAGTAATCTAACCATTTTATAGAAAAATCTCTCCCC
>CAYNMM010000090.1:0-36576 GCA_964398355.1 uncultured bacterium | reverse complement strand
CCCCCGAAGGGGAGTTTCGCCCACGACTTGCATGGCTAAGACACGCCGCCAGCGTTAGCCCTGAGCCAGGATCAAACCCTCCACAGGGAATACGCTCTCTTTCTCCTTCACCAGAAACATACCACTTCTCTTTCAAATATCTCCTTTGTTAAAGGCGTAATTATATTAACTCCACCCTATGAGTTTGTCAACCCCTCCAACCCCCAATAAATTAACCCCTCTCTACACCCACACTTCCCTGTATCTTGATTTCCACCCTACATAATATCCGCACATTTCCCATGACTTTCATGATAGTGTACAAATGTCTCTTTGTATATCTTAATCCCTGCCACGCTTTGAAAAATCGGTAATTTTTTACATCTTGAACAGTCCGGAATTTCAGGAAATATATACAGAGCTAATTTCCGTCCTTGCAATTCCCCGCACCTTAGGGAGGATCAAAAAGAGACCTTTGCCCTTAATCTCTCATCACAGGCCAGAAGATGAAATGATATTAGAACCGCCCTTAATTTCAGGATTAATTGGCGCACTTTTTATAGATTCAGCATAATTTTACTTTTTGAGAATAAACTTATAAAACACTTTCCCTTCCCAATTTTTAGGCATTTTAAACTCATTTTTAAAAATTTTCATGGAAAAATGTCAACAATATCACCCTTTTCCTGCTAAAAACCTCGTCTCAGCAAAAATTTTCTATACATTCCACTTTAAGAATGAGTACCAAGATTCCATTGAAAGGAATGGTCAGAGGATACGTCTTCCAAATCTATTTCACAAATTGGACTCCATATTTGCTATAAATTGAACGAGCGTATCTGGAAATCCTTTCAGGGATCATTCTTTCCAGGACAATCCTCCTCTCAATATAATTTAGATCACTATATCTCACCGGGATTTGAGGAAGTTCCTCCTCCACTTTGAAAATAAAAAATGCGTATGGGGTTTTAAAGGGTTTCGAGATTTTCCCGGGTTTATTTCTCGCCACAATTTCAATAAACCTGTTATGTGGCTCAACCACCTGTATCCCCATATCTCCACCGATCTCTCGCGTTCGTGAATCGGAATACTTCTTTGCCGCCTCAGAAAAGGGCAATCCCATTTTCAATTGCAGCCACACATACCAGGCCTTGATTTTTCTCATCCATCTCTTGTAAAAAGGAAGATATCCAGGACATGAAATCTTTATCAGCCTATACCTGATTTCTCGAGGTCTCAAAACGTAAGAACCTTCTGGAAGGTTAAAGCTTATTAATCTTTTCTTCTCAAGCAACTTAAAAATTTTTAAATCTCTTCTCAGCCTCGTCTTTACATCTTCAACCGTCAGATTATGATTCTTCAAAAAATCCTCAAATTCGGTCCTATCACCATACTCCCTATAAATGAAATTAAAGTATTCATTGACCTCTCTTTGACTGACTTCAATACCTTCACTTTGAGCTTCAAGTAATAGAACTTTCTCATTTACAAGCTCAATTAACGCCTTTTTTCTGAAATCGGGGGAAGATGTATCTTCGTATCCCTCAAAAGATTTTAGTTGAATAAACTCGTCCAGATCCTGTTTTGTAACTTCTACATTTCCAATTTTTGCCAATGTCATAGTTGTTGTAATCAGGATTATAGTGAATATGTTCATATCGGGAAAGGATATATTAACGTCAATGGAAAATCAAGAAATGCAAACCCATACCGTACAGGAATCTGACACAACTGAGTTTTAGAGATTACAAACTCATTTGAGGAACGGAGGGACCTTTGATTCAGTCAAAGAGTCTGGACTCTATCAATTCGATCATTATATGGGCTACTGTTATATGGGCTTCTTGAATACGTGGTGTATCATTTGAAGGAACATTAATCACTACATCACACAAGTTAGAAACGGATGGCATTTTTTCCCCACTGAAATAGATTACTTTCAGTCCCAGTTGCTTTGCCTTTTTCACCGCGAGGTTAACATTGGGCGATTTCCCGGATGTAGAGATGGCTATAAGGACGTCATCTTTCTGGCCATGTGCCTCTACCTGTCTTTCGAACACATGCTCATAGCCGAAGTCATTAGCAGCGGCGGAAAAAGTTGATGGATCCTGATGGAGGGCAAGAGCGGGTAAAGGTTTTCTGTTTTTATAAAATTTTACCACAAGTTCAGCGGCTATATGCTGGGCATCGGCAGCTGATCCTCCGTTTCCACAGAGGAATACGCGTTTGTTATTTGCGAGGGCGGTGGAGAGTATCTCCACCGCCCTCGCAATATTCCTTAACAATATTGGATCGCTTAATATCTTTTGTTTTACCTCTATTGACTCGATGAGTTTAAGCCTTATCAGATTGATCATGGAAAGAGCTCTCTTTCTTTATAAACTTCTTCAATCCTCCTCAAGGCAAGAATCATGGCGCCGGTTCTCAAATCGACACCGTATTTGTTTGCAGTCTCAATTACATCCTTTGTGGCATTTCTCAACTTCCTTTCCAACTTCTCATTGATTTCTTCTTCTTCCCACCAGAAACCGAGCTTTCCCTGCACCCATTCAAAGTAAGAAACAAGAACACCTCCAGAATTCGCAAGTATGTCAGGAACTACATGGATACCCCTTTGGAAAAGGACCTCATCAGCTTCGGGAGTAGTTGGTCCATTTGCCCCTTCTATTATGTACCTTGCTTTGATTTTTTCTGCATTATCAAGGGTTATCACACCTTCAAGTGCCGCTGGTATTAGCATATCAACATCCAGTTCGAAAATTTTTTCACCTCCAATTTCCTCTCCGCCAGGGAAGCCCTTTATTACTTTGTTATGTTTCACGTACTCGATTAAGGCCTTTATATCAATTCCATTTTCACTGTAAAGTCCACCAGAAATATCTGAAACTGCGACAATTTTTCCTCCAAGGTGAGAAATAAAGAGAGCCGCGTGAGATCCAACATTGCCAAATCCCTGAATCGCAACTTTCATTCCACTGATCTTTTCACCGAAATACTTAACAGTCTCATCGGCCACAATACTGACACCTCTCCCTGTTGCCTCTCTCCGTCCCTTTGAGCCACCAATGGACCTGGCTTTACCAGTGACGACTCCCGGCTCTGAGTATCCCTTAAAAGCAGAGTAAGTGTCCATGATCCAGGCCATTGTCTTTTCTCCGGTAAACACGTCTGGAGCAGGAATATCAATAGAAGGACCAAGAATCGGCATAATTGTATAAGTAAATCTCCTTGTAAGTCTCTGCAGTTCAGACTCACTTAACTCCCTTGGATCACATACGACACCTCCCTTGCCTCCACCGAAAGGAATATCAATTACCGCACATTTCCAGGTCATCCAGGCTGCGAGTGCCACAACCTCATCCTCATTCACACCCGGATGGAATCTGATGCCACCTTTGAATGGGCCCCGAAAATCGTTATACTGACATCGAAATCCTGTAAAAACCTTTATCTTTCCATTATCCATTTTAACCGGAATGGATACACGGACTACCCTCTTGGGGTATTTCAGAATTTCGTGTAAATCTTCATCCAACTTCATTATCCTCGCAGCCTTATCAAGCTGCTTCAAATACATCTCCCTCGGTGAAACTGTACTCATTTCTTCCCTCCAATTTTTGATGCTAATAGTATATTGTAAATTCCGTTGAACAGCTAACATTTTTACTTTATCCTAACACATCTACGGAGGTTTGATATGGATAAGGTTTTGTCCGGTAATAGGCCTACTGGAAAACTTCATATTGGTCACCTTTTTGGGATACTTTACAACTGGAGGGATCTTCAGGATAAATATGAATGTTATTACATGGTTGCTGACTGGCATGCACTCACAACCCAGTGGCAGGATACGTCAAAAATTCGAGAAAATATCGTCGATATGGTCATAGACTGGTTGTCTGTTGGTATCGATCCAGAGAAAGCTGTACTCTTTGTCCAATCAGAGGTGAAAGAACACGCTGAGCTTCACATGGTTTTTTCGATGCTTGTCACCATCTCGAGACTCCTGCGTAATCCCACGTTCAAAGAGTACGTAGCCGATTTAAGGGTAAAAAAGGAAACCCCAAGGAAAAACATTCTTAAAATGGCCGTTAAAAATACCGTCGACGTATTTATTGAGAGTGTCGCGAAAAAATTAAACACTGGTGAAGCAAAACTTGAACTCGACTTTATGGCATATTTAAGATCAGAATTACAAAAAACCTTCCTCGAATATCTAAGAGAGGCTATTCAAAGTGAGGAAGATGAACTTCCATACGGCTCACTTGTAAACTATGGATTTCTTGGATACCCGGTACTACAGGCAGCAGATATTCTTGTATATAAGGCAAAATACGTTCCCATCGGTGCAGACCAGTTACCACACCTTGAGCTATCACGGGAAATAGCAAGAAAATTCAATTCTCTGTACGGCCAGGTTTTTCCTATTCCAGAACCATTAATTGCCGAAATTCCAAAAGTTCCCGGTCTTGATGGCAGAAAAATGTCCAAATCGTACGGAAATGCTATAGAAATTGCAGAGCCTCCAGATAGTATCAGGAAGAAGATCTCAAGGATGTTCACTGATCCCCTAAAGGTGAGAAAGGGGGATCCGGGACATCCAGAGAACTGTCCCGTATTCACTCTGCACAAACTTTTCAATAGAGACGAAATTGCAGGCATCAAAACGGACTGTGAGAAAGGTCTTCTTGGATGCGTTGAATGCAAAAAACGTCTTGCGGAGAAAATGATCACATATCTTGAACCCTACCAGCAAAAGAGACATGAGTTCGAAAAAAATAGAGATACCGTGGTTGACATTCTAAAAGAGGGTGCTAAAAAGGCAATTAGAGTCGCAGAACAGACTATGGATGATGTTAGAGAAGCCATGAAACTCTGGAAATAATGTTTACCGGCCTCATCGAAACCACGGGAAAAATTGTCTCTGTTACACCTTTATCAAATGGGAAACGTATCGTTATCGAGACCTCTTTTACCGGAGATTTAAAGGAGGGTGAATCAATCTCCGTTGACGGTGTCTGTCTTTCTGTTGAGTCCTTTAATTCCAGAACATTTACTGTTTTCTTATCAAAAGAGACCCTGAGAGTTTCAAAATTTGGTAAAAAGCTTAATATTGGACAGAAGGTGAATCTTGAGAGAGCAATGAAGGCTGAGGATAGATTTGGTGGTCACATAGTGACAGGACATGTTGACACAATTGCATCTCTCAGAAAGATCAACAGATTCGGAGACACAGTGGAATGGCATATCGGTGGGATTTCTAAAAACAACCTTAAATTTCTTGTGGAGAAAGGCTCAGTGGCTGTAGATGGGGTCTCACTTACTGTTAATCAACTCCTTGTGGATGGGTTCACCGTATTTCTCATTCCATTGACACTCGAAGTTACAACTTTTGGAAGGAAAAGAGTTGGGGATTTATTGAATATTGAATTTGACATTCTGGGAAAATACGTTAATAGAATTTTGTCATTGAGATCTGGAAGATGAATTGATGGGGAGGTGGGGCCGCCTTCGGCGGCCCCACCTCCCCATCAATTCTGCCCAGACGAAACTTTCTCAAGCTTTAATTTTGCACTCGACGGTGTAAATCCCACAAAAACGAATTTTCTTGCATTAAACGGGCATGCAGCCACGCATGAGCCACAGTTCGTACAGTAAATACTCTCTGCCTCGCCCCTACTTGGATAAATTCCCCACGGACACGCCCTATCACAAAACCCGCACTGATGACACGTATCCATATCCTGAACAATAATCAGTCTTCTCTTGGCTCCTATAAAGGCAAGAAGTGCACCAAGTGGACAGAAATACTGACAGAAAAATCTTTGAGAGATGAAGTATGTCGTCAAAACAATTAACACGATTATACCCTCAAGTGCAAGAGTGTGGAAAAACACTGCCATCATTATCTCACGTCCAACAAGACCTGGTGGTGAAAGAAATACAAAAATAGGTTTACCGACTATCATAGCGAGCATAAGTTCTCCGACAAGTGCTACCCACAACATCCACCGTGGCAGTGTGAAAAGTGGTTTTCTCTTATAAAAACTCCTCTTTGAAATTTTTTTGTGAATTCTGTCCATGATTTCGTAAAAGAAGTTAATGGGACAGATCCAGCTACAGAATACCCGACCCAGCAGGAGGGCGACTACAATTGGCAACGACATGCCGATTATCCATGGCATGTATATAATCTTAGTTATCAATAAAGCCTCAATGCCCTCAAGTGGAGAGACGAACCAGAGATGGCCAAATGCTATGGACTGATACCACCCCTGAATGACTTTTATATGGAAGTAGTAATTCAAAAATGGATTTACAAGAATAGCGATAAAGGCCCCTATCTGGAATAAAAATCTCCAGGTGTCAATATATGTTTTCCTCTTTATTCTCGGCTCCTTTTTTTTCTTTGCCATTTTTCACTACCTCTTGGAGACTTTAAAGCTGTAAATCGGTTCAATGTTTATAGCTTTTGGAGATACCGGGCATGCGGCTGTGCACAATCCGCATCCGGTGCAGTGGTCTTTATTGACCACGGGTCTCAATCTATCGAGATAAATAGCTTTATCCTTATATGGGCATGCGTTATAACAGCTACGGCAAATTCCCTCTCCTTTCCAGGTAACACAGCGATATTTATCTACTACGGCAAGTCCCATTCTGGTTTCTTCCTGCGGAATAATCTTTAATGTTCCAGTCGGGCAAACCTTTGTGCACTCCATGCAGAGATAGCATGGAATTTTATCAACATAGATGATCGGGGTTCCAGCGTATAATCCGTGTCTAATATCAAGCATTTCAATACAGTGATAAGGGCAGACCTCGGCACAACGACCGCATCGGACACATTTGCCAGCAAAGAGTTCTTCAGGAACAGCGCCAGGAGGCCTTAAGGCATTTGTATGAACAGGAGAGGAGAAAAATTTACTCTTTGCATGGGCAAGTTCAGGAAGGGTCAATGAGAATCCAACCAGGACCTTTAAAAATTCCCTCCTGCTAATTTCTCCGTTTCTTTTGTCTGAATCTTTCGGGGATATATTCTCCTTTTTCAATTTTTTCCACCTCGTCCTCATAATAGAGATAAGCAACACTAACGGCGAGAATACGCTCATTTTGTTTAATGACATCAACAAGCTCGTCCATATCGTCTGAGAGTTCCGTTTCAATAACCACGATAATGTTTCCCTTTTCATCGTGAGAATAGACTTCCACTTCCGGGAAACTCTTCAAGAATTTAACGACTTCCTGAATGTCTTCAGGTTTTGTATTTACAATAAATCCACCTATAGGCATTATGATTCCTCATAATTTTAATTGGAGGGGGCCGCCTTTGGCGGCCCCCTCCAATTAAAATTTCTTCACGTCTCTACTTCTTCTGGAATTCCTTGATATTGAACTTATCGATGTGAACCCAGCCTTTCCTTGTCTTCTTCATCCTCACAATAAACGGCTTCAGGGGTTTAGGTCCGGAATACTTTCTGATTCGAGCAGCACAAATCTTGAATTCTGGCTGTTTTGAACCGGGGTCGAATGCGTCCTTCGTAACCCTATTGATCATTCTGTCCTCATCCATGTCATACCAATATACGAACACCATGCCTTCCATTGGTCCTTCCACGATCTTCGCGGGGATATGAACCTTTCCACGTCTTGTCTCGATTTCAACAATGTCATTCGGCTTTATACCGAGTCTCATTGCATCTCTTGGGTTGATTTCAACGTAAGCATAAGGTGCAGATTGAAGTAGCTCAGGGATCCTTCCGGTCATGCTTGAGGTATGCCATTGGTCAATAACACGACCTGTAGAGAGATAGAACGGATACTCAGCATCTGGTTCCTCCGCGGCTCCCTTGTAAGGCCTGAGCCAGATCCAGAGTTTGTGGTCCTTATGTGCTTCTCCATAAAATACATATTTTTCGTTACCTTTGGCAAGTCTCGTTGCGATCGGATCAATACCACGAACAAATTTCTTGTAAGTACCGCCTTTTAGTGCAATTTCCTGAGTCGGCGCTGGCCACTGGACACCATCTGGTCTCTTCATCAAGACTTCATAAGTTGCTCCACTAAGGTCATTGTCACGTCCTTTGGTGAGTTTACCTGCGTACTCACTCCACACTGCCTTTGGCAGTTCGAATCCCGGTTCTTTACCATCAAACGGTTCTACGACCTTGTAAACAATTGGATCTTTTAGTTTCTTTGAGAGTCTCTTTGCCCATTCAACAGCGATCCACAATTCAGGCTTGGCCTCTGGTGGAGGATCAACAGCTTTCAATGTGAGCTGAGATCTTCTTTCTGAACATCCATAAACGCCGGTCTTTTCAAACAGGAATGCCGATGGGAGTATGAGATTTGCCAGCTCTGTTGTTTTCGTTGGAAAGATATCTGTTACAACGACGAAAACGTCGTCTCTCGCGAGGCCATGTCTGTACTTGTCTGCATTTGGCAGACTCTGAGCTGGACTGGTTGTATGAATCCAGATAGCCTTTATCTTACCGTCGTTAATTGCCTGGAACATGGCGATGGTGTGGTAACCGGGTTTTGGCGGAATCCTGCCTTCCGGAATACCCCAGAGTCTTTCAACTTCATGACGCAACTTGTCATTGACAACGGGTCTATGAGCTGGAAGTATGTGGCAAAGTCCACCACCTTCTCTCACGCCACCACATGCATTTGGCTGTCCTGTAAGGGAGAAGCTGTCTGCACCTGGAATTCCAAGCTGTCCCGTCAATATGTGAAGGTTATTGACCAGGTTGTTTGCCCAGACGCCACGAGTTCTCTGGTTCAATCCCATCGTCCAGAAACTCATGGTTCTGCCAGATGTGGCGAACCATTTTGCCGCCAATCTGATTTTATCCGGAGTTATATTTCCGCCACAAATCTTTGCCGCCTTTTCTGGAGTGTAGTTCTCAAGATGCTTAACATAGTCGTCAAAGGTAACCTCTTTCTTCTCCTTGCCCACTCTGAATGTTACGTAATTCTTGAGGAAATCTTTGTTGTGCCAGTTTTCTTTGATAATGACGTATGCCATTGCGTTGAGTAGTGCGAGGTCTGTTCCAGGTTTAAACTGGAGATGGAGGTCTGCAATACGGGATGTAGGCGAGACTCTTGGATCAGCATTTATAACTTTAACAATATCCGGGTTATTGAGCTTTCTATTCATTATTCTACGGAAGAGAACCGGGTGCGCCTCTGCCATGTTACTTCCAATTATGAAGAAGGTAAGGGCCTTTTCGATGTCTTCATAGGCACCCATAGGTTCGTCAGCTCCGAAGGAGGTGATATATCCTCCAACTGCACTTGCCATACAGAGACGCGGGTTCCCTTCCACATTATTGGTTCTGAGGCCCCCACGGAAAATTTTCTGAAAGAGGTAGGTTTCCTCTGTTAATGCCTGACCTGATCCATAGTATGCTACAGAATTAGGACCGTACTTTTTTATTGCCTTAGCAAATTCATTTGCAGCTATGTCAAGGGCTTTATCCCATGAAATTTCCTTGAATGGCTCAGTCTTCTTTTTACGATAAAGAGGCTTGGTAAGTCTATCGGGATGACGCATAAATTTGTAGAACAGCATCCCTTTCATACACAGGAATCCAAAATTCGTCTTGGCATTCGGGACTCCACGGATAGCGACTGGCTTCCCATTTTTTATTCCCATTTCCACACGACAGCCCACGCCACAGAATCTACAGGTACCTCTGACCCATTTATCAACTTCTGGCATACCTTGAGCATCAAGCTCGCCAGGCAATTTTAAGCCAACCATTGACGCTGCCGTCAGGGCAGCGGTGGTTTTAATAAATTCTCTCCTTGTTATACCCATTGGTAGACCTCCTTATTTACCTTTGTGGACTCTAAAGCTGTGCACAGGATGACAGGACCAGCATGTTTTATTGGGTGAATTTTCAGGAACATGTAAATTCAGGACCTCTTTAGCATGACAGGCTGCACATTTAGAAATCGGTGGTGTCTTATGGAAATCAGAGAACGTCCCGTGACACTGAAAACATCTGACATTATCTATACCATGGCGGGAATTATACCACTCGTTATATATTTCAGGAGTCGCCTCTTTGTGACAACCTCTACAGGTCATCATCTTTTCCTCCGGGGATAACTCCGGGTGTTCATCTTTCACTGTACCCTGAGCGTATATGGCAGAAAAACTGCCTATCAAGATAATACTCCATAGCACAGACTTTATAAATTTTGACTTCATAATTACCCTCCATTTTTGATAAAATTACAAAACTCCTGCTGTCTACTGTCAATGATATATTACGGTAGCACGTGATAGTGAAAATTTATTAATTGGAATAGTAAGTTTGGACTATATCTCGTCTGCATCAAATTAAAAACCGCATCTAAACGGAAAAAATTCAAGAAGTTCTTTCTTCCAATAATAATCCAATCCTCCAGGAATACTTTAAAAAGACTTGACCCAGAAGAAATAAACTCTTTATTCGTCTGCTCTGTGAAAGTTAAAATCTGATGAAGGAACATCCTCTTTCTCCAGCTACAGTGTCTTATGAGAATGGCAAATATAAGCATCAATTTCCCATTTTTTCAAACACCATTCTGACATGTGAGGGTATCTGGAAAATATTTTACCAGTAATCACTTCTACCTTCACACTGTGGAGAAATTCTCTTTATTTATCTCCTGCTTGCATGAAGAGCCACTTACAATCTCACCATTCACTTTGAGAGGGAGAGTAAAAAATCACACTCCCCAATTTCCTCCCAAAGCATTATTTTTCGAACGGCCTCTCTTTCCATGTTAACAATCATTGACTTATGCAATAAAATACAGAATTATACCAATTCGGGAGGAAAAGAATGGGATTTTTCATAGCTAATGAAGAAGATATTAAAAAAGGAAAAACTACTGATGTGTACTTCATAAGAACCGAGCAAATTTTAAGAGAAAAGGAAATTCACAACACATCCGTGGCTGAGTTTACAGTATCTGGATTGCCCGACAATTACAAATGGGCAATTTTTGGTGGTCTTGAAGAGGCCGTTGAACTTTTGAAGGGGAAGAAGGTTGATCTTTATGCCATCCCGGAAGGTACACTCTTTCGTTCGAGAGATATCAACGGAATACTTGTCCCTGTGATGTATATTGTTGGAGATTATGTAGAATACACGATTTATGAAACTCCCATACTTGGTTTTTTATGCCAGACAAGTGGAGTGATGACCAAATCTGCACGAGTAAGATTGGCTGCGGAAGATTCGCTTGTGCTTTCCTTTGGTATTAGAAGGATGCATCCTGCACTTGCGCCAATGATTGATAGAGCTGCTTACGTAGGGGGATGTGATGGAGTATCAAGTATTATCGGAGCTGAAACCATAAATCAACCACCCAAAGGGACCATGCCACATGCATTGATGATAACTATGGGAGAAGATGACGCATGGCGTGCTTACGATGAACTGATGCCATCAGAGGTTCCAAGAATTGCGTTAATTGACACTTTTGGTGATGAGAAATTCGAGGCAATCAAAGCGGCCAAAATTTTCAAGAAACTTCTTGCTGTAAGACTTGATACGCCGGGCTCAAGGAGAGGAAATTTTGCATCGATTATAAGAGAGGTCCGGTGGGAGCTTGATATTCGAGGATATAATGATGTGGGAATTTTTGTCTCGGGTGGACTTGATGAGAAAACCATACCAGATTTGAGGGCAGCAGGGGCTACAGGCTTTGGTGTGGGTACATCTATTTCCAATGCTCCAACTGTAGATTTTGCAATGGATTTAGTAGAAATCGACGGTAAACCTACAGCAAAACGAGGTAAATTCAGTGGGAGAAAGGACACTTACCGATGTGAGGACTGTTTGAATTATGTTAATGTTAAACATGGCGATAAACCACCTGAAAAGTGCCCTGTCTGTGGTGGGAAATTACATCTGATGCATAAGAAAATTCTTGAAAATGGAAGTCTGGTAACTGATTTGCCATCTGTTGAAGACATGAGAAACTACGTTTTGTCACAGCTTGATCAGTTAAAAAAGATTGAGGAGAATCCTCTTTAATGGGGGATCCTATGAAGGTCGTTATTCTTGCTGGTGGAAGAGGCAAAAGACTTGAGCCTTACACAACCTTACTACCAAAGCCATTGATGCCTGTTGGAGAATATCCCATTCTCGAAATAATTCTGAGACAGTTGAAATACTACGGATTCAATGAAGTTATACTCGCTGTTGGACATCTTGCGGAACTCATACAGGCGTATTTTGGGGGAGGAGAAAAACTCGGTATGAAAATCGATTATGCATTTGAACCTTATCCACTTGGAACTGTAGGTCCTCTTAGATTAATCAGGGACAGGCTCAATGATTCACCGTTCCTTGTTATGAATGGAGATATTCTTACAGACCTTGATTTCAAAGAGTTTATGGATTTCCATATTAATTCTGGTGGAGTTCTCACTGTTGGTGTTAAAAAACGCCGCGTAAATATAGACTTTGGCGTGGCTGATTTATCCGGGAATGTGATTGTAAACTACAGAGAAAAGCCTACATTCGATTTTTGGGTATCAATGGGAGTTTACATATTTGAGCCTGCAATTCTTGATTACATACCAGAAGATCAAAGGTTTGACTTCCCTGATCTTGTACAGAAACTGATAGAAAGCGGAGATAAGATTGCTGCATATCTGTATAACGGTTTCTGGCTTGACATTGGTCGTGAAGAGGATATGAGACGTGCACAGTATGAATTTGAAAGCAGAAAGGACTCCCTTCTGAAATGAAAGCCCTTATTCTGTCAGGTGGCAGAGGCACGAGGTTGAGACCTGTAACATACAGTATGCCCAAACAGCTTGTTCCCATTGCCAACCGACCTATTCTTTATTATGTTATTGATAACATCCTCCAGGCCGGGATCGACAAGATCGGAATTGTAATATCACCGGAAACTGGTGAAGAGATAAAACGTTCGGTGGCAATGTATCCTTCTCAGAGATTAAGTTTTACTTTTATTTTGCAGGAGTCGCCTCTTGGTCTTGCACATGCAGTTTTAATTTCAAGGGAATTTCTTGGAAGTGAACCTTTTGTAATGTACCTTGGGGACAATCTCATAGGCTCCGGTATTATGAAATTTAGAAAAAAATTTGAGGATAGTGGCTCTGATGCACTGATTATTATTAAAGAAGTAGATAATCCAAGGCAATTTGGTGTTGTTATCCTGAATGAAAATGGAGATGTAGTCAGGCTTGTTGAAAAGCCAAAGTTTCCACCATCGAATTTTGCACTCGTAGGGACTTATTTTTTCAGAGAATCCATTTTTAATGAAATTGAAAAATTAACTCCATCCTGGCGAGGTGAGTATGAGATAACTGAGGCGATTCAGGGACTCGTAAATTCAGGACTGAGGGTGACTGCTGAGGTCCTTGACTCGTGGTGGCTTGATACAGGTAAAAAGGACGATATACTTGAAGCAAATCGGATCGTTCTTGACGAATGGATTAAATTCAGTATAGAGGGTAGAGTGGATGATAGCTCTATTATTTCTGGCAGAGTAAAGGTTGAAAAAGGTGCTATTATCGAGAATTCTGAGATAAGAGGGCCTGTAGTAATAGGAAGCGGAGCTGTGATTCGAAATTCTTTTATTGGACCGTACACAAGCATCGGGAACTTTTCCCATATTGAGAACGCAGAGTTACAATTCTCTGTCGTACTTGATGGTGCGGAAATTAGAGATGTGACGGGTCTTGATAGCTCTATAATAGGTAAAAGGTCAAAAATCATTGGGAATGGAGGACGAAGGAAAAAATTATTTGTAGGAGACGATTCTGTAGTGGAGTTTTAAAAAATGGGAAAGTTCTCAAAAATTGCATTACCCCTTAAAGGTGCGTTCGTTATAGTCCCTGAGATTCATAGAGATCACCGTGGATATTTCACTGAGACATACAATTCAAAGGATTTCATGGCTTTGGGTATTAATCTGGAATTCGTGCAGGATAATGAGTCGAAAACATTAAAGGCAGGTACAATAAGAGGACTACACTATCAGATAGCTCCTATGGCCCAAGCGAAACTCGTCAGATGTGTGAAAGGGGCAATTTTTGACGTCATAGTTGACATAAGGCCCGGAAGTCCCACTTTTGGTCGCTGGACTGGGGTTTATTTAAACGAGGAAAACCATAAGCAGATACTTATCCCTGTTGGATTTGCACATGGGTTTCAAACCCTTGTTGACGATGTCATTGTAGTTTACAAAGTGAGTGCATTATACTCAAAAGAGCATGACAGGGCTATCAGGTGGGATGATCCAGATATTGGTATTTCGTGGCCTATAAACGATCCCATCCTTTCTGAAAAAGATAGAAATGCACCTTTATTGAGAGAAGCGGAGCTCAGATTTTAATCATGAAAATCCTTGTTTCTGGTGGAGCTGGGTTTATCGGGAGTGAGTTTGTCAGGCAGGCCCGAGATCACAACATAACGGTTATCGATGTCCTTACCTATGCAGGAGATCCTGAACGAATAAAAAATGAACTCAATTATATAAAATTTGTCAGGGTTGATATTAGAGATCGAGATTCCCTTAAAAAAGTTTTTTCAGAATTCGGACCAGAAATAGTAGTTCACTTTGCGGCTCAGTCCCATGTAGATAGGAGTATTTTGAATCCCGTCGAATTTTATGAGACAAACATTATTGGTACACAAAATCTATTAGATGCGTCTTTGGAAAGTGGAGTTGATCTTTTCATAAATATTTCAACAGATGAAGTTTATGGTGAGCGAAGAATTGATGGCAGTTTTAGGGAGAGTGATCCCCTCAATCCAGGGTCTCCTTATGCAGTGAGCAAAGCGGCTGCGGATATGCTTGGAAGAGCATACATGCGGACTTACGGATTACCAGTAATCACAGTTCGTCCGTCCAACAATTACGGCCCATGGCAGTATCCAGAAAAACTGATCCCTTTGGTTATTGCCAAAGCAATTATGAATGAGCCTATTCCTGTATATGGGACAGGACAAAATATGAGAGAATGGATTTACGTATCCGACACTGTTAACGCTATCCTAAAGATTATTGAAAAAGGACAGCCAGGTGAAATTTATAATATTGGGAGTGGTGAGGAACTTAAAAATATCGAAGTTGTAAGAATGATTCTTAAAATACTTGGAAAATCTGAAGAATTAATAACCTTTGTCAAGGATAGGGCTGGACACGATTTCCGCTATTCCCTTAATATTGACAAAATCAAAGAGGAGATCGGATGGAATCCTGAGGTAAAATTTCCTGCCGGTCTACAGAAAACAATTGATTGGTATCTGGACAATATTAACTGGCTTAATAAGAAAATCGAGGCAGTTCGTGCATACTGGGAACTAATTTACAATAATGAGAGTCGTCATTACTGGAGCTAATGGACAGCTTGGTAACGCCCTTGTAGAAAAAGTGCCTGGTGGTTTCAAGATTATATCTTTGACAAGGGAGGATTTCGATTTAAGGGAAAGAAACAAGCTTTATCAATTTCTTATTGAAGTTCAACCGGAAATTGTAATAAATACGGCTGCATTTCACAACACAACAAGATGTGAAGAAATGCCTGAAGTAGCCATGTTAGTGAATTCAGGTATACCTGTATTAATCGCCAGAATAATCAATAAATGGAGTGGTATATTCGTGTTTATCAGTACCGATTATGTTTTCAACGGAGAAAAACGTGGAGATTATTATTACGAGGACGATATCCCTGCTCCTATCAACATTTATGGTCTCTCAAAATATACTGGTGAATACGGTGTAAAATTGGTAAATTCTCGAAGCTACATTATCAGGACTTCCAGTCTCTTTGGGAAGACGTCAAAACCCGAGGGGAACTTCGTTCAGAAAATCATTAATAAAGCCAAACATGAGGATCATATAGAGGTTGTAAATGACATTTTCATGACCCCCTCTTTTGCAGGTGATGTGGCAAATAGAATATGGGAAATCATTCAAAAGAGACTCCCCTACGGCATTTATCATGTATCTAACACAGGCGTTACAAACTGGTATGAATATTCACTTGAAATAATAAAGTTATCAGGATTAAAAACCCATGTTATACCAACTTCGTATACCAAAATAGATTCAAAACTGCGAAGGCCTTTATGGAGTCCATTAGGAAGCAAGAAACTACCTCCACTAAGGCACTGGAAGGAAGCTCTTAAAGAATTCATCTCAAAGGAACTTAGATGATTGATCTAAGCATAATTACAGTCAGCCATGGACATAAGAAAGAGATTCAAAGACTTCTGCGTTCAATTAGAGAGAAAAACTGGAAAGTTAAGTTTGAGATAATATTGGTAGACAATTTACCACCCCACAGAGCGGCGATTGTGGCCGAAAAAGTTTTTCCGGAGATACAAATTTTCAAGAACCCAAAACCTAAAGGTTTTGCCCATAATGTCAACCTGGGAATCAAACATTCTAAAGGTAGATTTATTTTTCTGTTAAATCCTGATATAATTGTACTCAACGGACTTTTTGACAATGTGGTTGAGTTTATGGAAAACCATCCTGACGTTGGGATTGCAGCTCCTATGCTTCTGAACCCTGATGGTACAAGACAGGTTTCTGCGCGAAAGTTCCCAAACTTATGGATAATGATATTTCGAGGTCTTGGCTTTGATAGAATATTTAAAAATTTCATATTAAACATGGATTATGAGATGCGGAATCTTAATATTCAAAATGGGTACATACACGTTGACTGGGTAACAGGGGCAGCTATGATCTTACGAAGAAATGCCATTAATGAGATTGGTAAATTCGACGAAAAAAATTTTTTTCTATACTTTGAGGACGTCGACATGTGTTATAGAATGTGGAAGTCTGGATGGAAGGTTGTATATCTTCCCAACATCAAGGCTATACATGAATGGAAGCGAAGGAGTGCGAAAAATCTGTTTTCAATTTACAAGTATTACCACATAGTGAGTGGAATTAAATTTTTTAAAAAGTACGGTTTAAACTTGAAAAATCCGAGGGAGGGTAAATGATGAAAGTTTTTTACATATCATCTGAAATATATCCATACGCCAAGACAGGCGGTCTTGCTGATGTAGCAGGTACCCTACCCATAAGTTTAAAAAAACTTGGGATAGATATTATTCTTGCAATGCCTTACTACAATCAGTTTGTTTCAAAGCATAACCCCGAGGATACAGGGATTATATTGGATGTTGATTTTAACGGCGTAATTTACAGGACACCGGTTTATAAAAAAGAGTACAAGGGGGTCGTCACCTATTTCATCAAAAATGATCAATTTTTTGACCGTGAGAATCTATATGGGACTCCGGAAGGTGATTATCCGGATAATGCACTGAGGTTTGGCTTCTTTTCGGTAGCTGCTTTGAGGTTACTTGAAAAATTGAAATTCAAACCAGGAATAATTCATCTAAACGATTGGCAAACTGCACTCGTACCGGTTTATTTGAAAAACACAGACCTATTTCCATTCCTTACAGATTCAAAAACCATAATAACAATTCATAATCTTGCTTATCAAGGTATATTTGATCCAAAGTTTTTGAAGGATCTTATGCTTCCAGAATCACTCTTTAATATGGAAGCTCTTGAATTTTATGGAAAGATTAATTTCCTCAAAGGAGGGATAGTTTTCTCGGATGTAATAACCACAGTTAGTCCCACTTATGCAAAAGAGATCCAGACTCCTGAATATGGCTATGGTCTTGAAGGAGTGCTTTACAAAAAACGTGAGCATATTTTTGGCATATTGAACGGAATAGATTACGACGTATGGAATCCAGAGACAGACGAAAACATCTATTACAACTACTCGTACAATGATTTCCACTACAAAAAGGTTCTCAATAAAACCCAGTTACAGAAGGACATGAAGTTGCCGGAGAACTCTGATGCTCCTTTAATAGGGATAGTATCCCGTCTTGCTGCTCAAAAAGGCTTTGACCTTCTCTCAGATGCCATGAATGAGCTCTCAAATCTAAATTTACAGATGGTAATCCTTGGAACTGGAGACAAAATTTATCAGGATTTGCTTCTTGATTTTGGAACGAAATTCCCTGATAAGTTTGCCGTTAGAATAGATTTTGATCCTGTACTTGCGAGGAGAATTTATGCAGGTTCAGATATGTTTCTTATGCCTTCACGTTATGAGCCCTGTGGTCTTGGACAAATGATAGCTATGAGATATGGGACAATACCTGTGGTTCGTAAAACGGGTGGACTTGCAGATACAGTGGAAGATTTCACCTACGAAAAGCTAAAGAGAGATCCGGGTAAAAGGAAGGGCTACGGGTTTAGCTTCGGTACTTACACTCATGCCCACCTTATAGATGCTATCAAAAGAGCTCTCAAGATATATCGTGACCAGGATACCTGGCACCAGCTCGTCAAAATCGCCATGACAAGAGATTTCTCCTGGAAAAGCTCGGCGAAAGAATACATAGAGCTTTATGAGAAAGTGATTTTCATGTAAAAGGAGGAAAATTATGAAAAAGACACTATTCCTTTTCCTCTTAATCGGATTACTCGATGCACAGTTTTTGCCGGATACAACCAATTCAGTAGGTGGTGGTCTCGGGATGGCAGTAATAGATGGAGAAGCTTACATATCTTTCAATCTAATGACAGAGCTTCATTTTGGGAAATTCGGTGTTGGAATCAACTTACCTCTTCTTTATAGTCCCAAAAACGGCATTAAGAAAGACGACTGGGATTCGAAAAGAGACTATGCAAGAATAATTTCTTATGTCAGATATGGATACAAAGGGGAGCCTTTCTATGTTCGGATTGGAGCTCTCACCCACACTACCCTTGGACACGGATTTCTTGTGTATAATTACAACAATAGGGTCCGCTCAGATATCATAAAAATTGGAATGGAGATGAGTATTGACAGAAGATTGTGGGGTATAGAATTCTTTAACAGTGATTTTGGGCGGCTGGGACTTATGGGTATCAGAGGATTTACAAGACCTTTTTATGGTATCCCCCTGGCAGGAAGATTGGAGTTCGGGACAAGTTTGGTTTCAGATTTTGATCCCGATGAAAAAAAGGATACACATGACGAAATCACTGCATTTGGATTTGACGCCGGGTTTTCTCTGTTCCATTTCTCCATAATGAGATCAAGCATTTACGCAGATTATGGTCAGATAGTTGATCATGGACACGGATTCGCTGAAGGAATACTGTTTAGATTCACTGGCCTCGGTATTGTTGATCTCGGTGTAAAACTCGAACAAAGGCAATTATCCGAACACTTTATACCTGCCTATTTCAATTCAATGTATGAAGTGGACAAATTTTATAAAGAGACTCTGCTCGATTCCATTAATGAAAAAGTGGATGGAACATTTGGAGAACTTTATGCTGAGGCACTTGGCAAACTCAAGGCATACGGAAATTATTTTCACAAAAACAATGTCAGAAATAGCGGCGTTCTAAATCTCTATGCATCTACAGGGACTATGTTCCCATTATTCACTGTAAACTGGAGATATTTTAGAGACAGTATCGAGACCATCAAGGACGTCTTTACCATCAACGATCGCTCCATTCTTTTTACAGAAATTGGATACAGAATAAACCCTTACATGACTATTTTTGGCGTAATAAAAAGAACGTACTACTATGATGAAACAGAGAACAAATTCAAACCCCAGGATTCTTATAGCATGAGGGTAGAGTTTAACTGGCATTTCTAAAAACTAAAAAGGAGTTAAAATCATGCCAAAACATATTGGAATAGTTGCATGTAGTGCAGAAGGCGCTTCCCTTTGTTACAGAACCATCTGTATTGAAGGAGAAAGATACATTGGTAAAAAGTATGACCATCCTGAGGTCACAATGCATGGATTTTCATTTGAAGAATATATGCGGTACATTGAGAACGATGAGTGGGAAAAAGTTGCAGATTTAATGATAAGATCAGCGGAAAAGGTGGCAAAAACAGGGGCAGAATTCGCAATATGTCCTGACAATACAATACATAGAGCTTTCAAGATGGTTAAAGAAAAATCACCGATTCCGTGGCTCCACATAGCAGATGAAGTTGCCAAAGTTGCTGTAGAGAAAGGCTTCAAATGTGTTGGGATCCTTGGAACTAAATATCTTATGGAATCTGAAGTTTATCCAGAGTATTTTGAAAAACACGGAATTTCATACAAAATCCCTGACGAAAGGGACAGAATCCTAATAAATTCAATTATCTTTGATGAGCTTGTTTACGGGATTTTCAAAGACGAATCACGTAAAAAATTTTATGAGATTATAAACAAACTAAAAAATAGTGGATGTGACGCAGTAGTTCTCGGTTGTACGGAGATTCCACTTCTTGTTAGAGAAGAAGAATCTCCTTTACCGACCCTTGACTCAACACGAATACTTGCAAGAGCCGCACTAAAGGAATCCATTAAAGCTTAGTTGTCCTTGCAAACGAGGAAAACGCTGCAAAGGTGAAAAAAATCAAGACTTTTAAAAGTGGCTGAAATATCTGTTTGATAGATTCCAGTAAGCCTACAGACTAATTTTCACTTTATGTTGGGAAGTGGGGGGCCGAAGGCACCTGCCTTCGGCCCCCCACTTATAATTCTATCTCACTCCCCTTTCAACATCTGTCTTAAAACGTAATTCAAAATTCCACCATGTTTGTAGTATTCAACCTCTATTGGAGTATCCACTCTCGCAATCACATTAAACTTAATTTCCGTGCCATCAGGTTTAACTGCTGTGACCTCAAGTTTCTTTCCGGGTATCAACCCATCTTTAATTCCTTTGATATGGTAAATCTCTTTTCCGTCGAGTCCGAGAGAGTCTTTGTTTTCTCCTGGCATAAACTGTAATGGCAGAACTCCCATTCCAACAAGATTGCTTCTGTGAATTCTCTCGAAACTTTCTGCAATAACTGCTTTAATTCCAAGAAGCATGGTTCCTTTAGCAGCCCAGTCTCTTGAGCTACCTGAACCGTACTCCTTTCCGGCGATCACAAGGAGTGGTGTTCCATCAGATTGATACTTCATGGCGGCATCATAAATCGTCATAACCTCACCCGTTGGGAGATAGATTGTCCATCCTCCTTCTTTCCCTGGCACAAGCTGGTTTCTCAGTCTCACGTTTGCAAAAGTCCCACGCATCATTACTTCATGATTTCCTCTTCTCGATCCATAAGTATTGAACTCTTCAGGTTTCACGCCTTTGGAAAGGAGATATTTACCGGCAGGACTATCGACTGGAATTGGACCTGCAGGTGATATATGGTCTGTGGTTATCGTATCTCCAAGAAGTGCAAGAACACGGGCATTTAAAATATCGTCTGGTTCGGGTACTTCAGGAGTGAGGTCTTTAAAGAACGGAGGCTCCTGGACATAAGTTGAATTGGGGTCCCAATCATAGAGTTCACTCTTTGTAATTGGAAGAGATTTCCACCTTTCATCTCCTTCAAACACACTACTATACTTAGCTTTATACATATCAGGAGATATAACCGAATCAATGATCTCATTGACCTCTTTTGTAGTTGGCCAGATGTCCTTAAGATAGACTGGTTCGTTGTTAGGATCATAGGCAATTGGATCTTTATATAGATCAATATCAAATGTACCTGCAAGTGCATAGGCAACAACAAGAGGAGGTGATGCAAGAAACGCAGCTCTTACAATAGGACTGACCCTTCCCTCGTAATTTCTGTTACCACTCAATACAGCAGCGGTTACAAAATTGTTTTTCGTTATAGCGTCTGCCACTTCTTTTCTAAGAGGTCCACTATTGCCAATACATGTTGTACAACCGAAGCCAACAACGTGGAATCTCAAGGCTTCGAGATATGAGAGCAGGCCAGCTTTTTCAAGATAATCAGCAACAACTTTTGAACCAGGCGCGAGACTCGTCTTCACATAAGGCGGGACAGTAAGACCTCTTTCAACCGCTTTTTTCGCCACCAATCCAGCAGCTATGAGAACAAATGGATTGGAAGTATTTGTACAGCTGGTAATTGCAGCGATACAGACTGAACCATGTCCAAATTTTGTTTTTACACCATCGATATCGAGTTCAATAGCCTCTTTTTCAGGCTCTTTAACTTCTCGACCAATGAAATAGCTGATTGAATCCCTGAAGGCTTTTTGAGCGTCTTTGAGTAATACTTTCTCGTGTGGTTTTTTGGGGCCTGCTACAGTAGGCTCCACTGTGGACATATCAAGTTCAAGGACGTCTGTGTACTGAATTCCCTCTGCCAATCCTGTATCAAACATACCCTGTTCCTTGAGATAGGATTCAACAAGTGCGACGAGTTCATCACTTCTACCGGACTTCTTCAGATATTTTAGTGTCGTATCATCAACAGGGAAAAGATTAACAGTGGAGCCACATTCAGGGGCCATATTTGCTACAGTCGCTCTATCCTCGAGTCTGAGACTCTTGACACCAGGTCCAAAGAATTCGACAAATTTACCCACGACTCCTTTGTCTCTAAGCATTCTGACAATGGTGAGAATAAGGTCCGTGGCAGTAGCTCCATCGGGTAATTCTCCTGTTAGTTTGAAGCCGATAACTTCGGGAACGAGCATATAAATGGGCTGACCGAGGACAGCCGCTTCAGCCTCAATTCCTCCGACACCCCAACCAAGTACACCGAGTCCATTGATCATCACTGTATGTGAATCTGTTCCAACAAGTGTATCGGGGTAAGCCTGACCATTGTTTGACATGACAACCTGCCCAAGATACTCAAGATTAACCTGATGGATAATGCCAGTACCAGGTGGTACAACGCGGAAATTAGCAAACGAATTCTGAGCCCACTTGAGAAGTGTGTACCTCTCTTTGTTCCGTTTGTATTCGAAATCGAGGTTTTTCATTATGGCATAAGTTGTACCAAAAAAGTCGATCTGCACAGAATGGTCGATTATAAGATCCGACTGGATAATAGGATTTACTTTTTCTGGATCTCCCCCAAGTCTTGCCATAGCCGACCGCATAGCCGCAAGGTCTACAACGGCAGGTACACCCGTAAAGTCCTGCATCACTATTCTGGCAGGCATGAACGGAATTTCGCCTCTTTCTTTAAGATCTGGAGACCAATTCAAGACTCTTTTGACATCCTCTTCTGTTATATGTTTACCGTCAATATTACGAACTATATTCTCAGCAAGGATTCTGATTGAGTACGGAAGTCTTGTCACATCTACTCCAAGAGCTTCCCCCACTTTGTTTATGTCAAAAATTTTGTACTCTCCATAGGGGGTCTTTATTGTTCTCAAAGCCAGTTCTTTCAACTCTGTGCCCATTTTTCTTACCTCCAGGCGAATTTTCTTGAATTATAAAGCAAAATCTTAATACCAACCATTGACTTTTGTGACAATAAATGTAACTAAATACTAACTTTTTAACCTACTTCCAACCACCAAATATATAAAGTGGTTCAGGCCTTCCTTTAAATTCTATTTAAATATGAAGCAAATATTGCTTAAATCATCGTGTCACGCAATTAATTTTAGACATAGCCTCTGTTGAAATATCAGTTATGAAAAATTAAGATAATACCACTATGGAATTGATTTTATCCATACTTTTCATATTTTCCAGCTTACCAGATTTCTCAATATCAAAGGTGTTAAATGTTGGAAATGTGCAAAAGGCTGTCTTTGACGATATAAACAAAGATGGTAGTGTTGATATTATCATCTCAAATGATCAGGGAATAAGCATTTTTAAAAATACAACTCCCAATCTTTTCATGGGAATTCCCTCATGGAATATTTCGGCCACAGGAATCACAGATTTTCTCGTATGCGACATAAATGGAGATGGACTTGATGACATCATTTTATTGCTGGGGAGAAATAGAGTCAGGATTTATAAAAATTCTGGAATAGAAGGTTTTTCCCCTGCGTTCTCCCACACTCTCGTCTCAAATAACTTTTCTTCGATTTCGGTTCTGGATTTTAACCGCGATGGGATGCTCGACATTTACATGTCTAATCCTGTGGATGGGGATGTCGTGTTTCTCAACGAGGGGGGATTTGAATTTGTTCCTATGGCAATAAATTTCATGAGTAAGAAACTTGTACCAATCAAAAATGTTGCTCACACGATAGAATATATACTTCAATCAACATCGGGAATAAAAATCATTAGAAAAGACAAAGATATCCCGGCACAAATGGTCTCATCATACCCTATTATGAACCCTGAAAAAATTGAAACGTTTGATATGAATAATGATGGGAAACTGGACGTCTTGTTTCTGGACAAGGATGGCAATTTTCTCATCTACGACGACACCATAGAATTTTCTCTTTCAAATGTTCGAGACTTTGCAGTAGGGGATTATGATATGGATTCGTATCTGGATATCGCTATGTTACTCAAAGATAACAGTCTCGTAATTTATAAAAACAGAGGTGAATTTTCCTTTGAATTAAACAATTATCTCTCCCTATCTGACGAAGTGGGAGAATCGTCCAAGCTTTGGTCAGTTGATATAAACTCCGATAATATGCCAGATCTCGTGTTTTACAACAGGAATTTCATGGATATTGCTATCAATCAGTCAAATCAATGTAATTATGTGAGGTTGACTTTATTACCACCTTCTGCCTCGTGGGGTTCTATGTTAAAGCTGTATTCCAGCACAGGGATAGCAACAAGAATTTTCCAGGGAAAGCCTCTATGCATTGGTACAACAGGCAAAATTGACTCCCTTGAAATCTACTGGCCTGACTCCGGAATAACTGTTGCTTATGAACTGGTAGAAGACACCACGTATAAATTTTCTCTGGCTGAACGGACAGTGTCTAACCAGGAATCTCTCTCCGATACAGGTCTTGTAAAACTCTACCCCAATCCGACAAGTGCTCTCGTATCCCTTGAATACGAAGTCAAAAATCCTTGCTTCGTCAAGATTGAGCTTATAAACCCGGGCGGGCAAACGCTCTATCTTATTGATTCTGGTTATAAAGACTCCGGCATTCACAGATTATTATTTAACACTGAAGATCTAAAACCAGGTACTTATTTCATACGCGCACTGGTGGGGAGAAAATCTGTACTCAAAAAGCTCATAGTTCTCAAATAAAATGTTCCGTGAAATCTTCAATTTTTTAAAGAATTATCAGGATGAAGTCTGTCTTGTAGGCGGATTTCTGAGGGATACACTTCTTAAAAACAACTACAAACTCCCCATAGGATTCCCTTATAAATCAGAAAATCAGGGGTACGACATTGATCTAATTGTGAAGGGTAACGTTCGGGATTTCCTCGAAGATTTCAGAAGATTCTTCGGGAAAAAATATATTCCACTGAAAGAAAACACTGATGAATACAGGATAATAATCAGTAGAGATAACTGGATAGACGTTTCAGGAATGAAGGGGAACAGCATAGAAAAAGACCTTTCCATGAGGGACTATACTATAAATTCAATGGCCGTTTGCTTTGATAATTTGAGAAATCTTATTGATCCTTATAAGGGACTCGAAGATTTAAAAAAGAAGCTCATCAGGACTTTATCAAAAAATAATCTCGAAGATGACCCATTGAGAATCTTGCGTGGTTTCAGATTTGTATCCAAACTGTGTTTCGACATTGAGAAAGAAACAGAAAAGTGGATCATCCAGCTACGTGAGAGACTGGAAAGAGTCGCAGCAGAGCGCATTCACTACGAGATTTTTCAAATATTTTCCGGTAAATGTCTTCCTGAGGCACTTGATAAACTGGTCGAAACTGAGGTCTTGTTTACACTCTTCCCCGAACTATCAGCTCTTAAAGACACCTGGCAGGTATATCACGGAGAGCAGAACTTACTTGAACACACCATTCTGGCAGTAAAAAAACTACATTTTTTAATGGAGAATCTTGAAAATATAGATTGGCTTTCACCGTACAGCCACTATTTCAGAGAGTATATTGAATCTCCACAATGGCGTGCCCTTATACTTCTCGGTGCACTCTTCCACGACATAGCAAAACCATCAACATTAACAAAAGACGAGGAAGGCAGAACACATTTTTATGGCCATGACAAGGTAGGAAGCACCATTGTAGAAAAGATTGCAGAAAGATTTAAATTTTCAAACTTTGAGAAAGATTCGCTGGTCCAATTTGTTCGTGCTCACATGCACCCGCATCTCATTTCAAGAGACAGTGATAGAACGAGGAGGGCGGTCAACAGGTTTATGAGGAAATACGGCGATCTGTCATTTCCTCTAATACTTTTTGCATTCGCAGATGCAATGGCAAGTCTTCCACAGGAGGGTATGTACGAAGGTCACAAGAAGCTCCTTAAAATGATGGTGGACCTTATTGAGGAAAAAGAGAAGAGGCAGGAGAGATTGATAACAGGCCATGACTTAATCGCTCTCGGTCTTGAACCTTCCCCTTTATTTAAGAAAATACTTGACGAAATTGACGACCTCTCAGCAGAAGGAATAATAAAATCTCGTGAAGATGCATTAAAATATGTCGAAGAAAAGTGGCTTGTAAAAGGAGGTCAAAAATGAAAGTCGCAGTTATTTCAGATACCCATGATAATAAAATTGCCATTCAAAAGGCGTTTAAATTGATCGAAAGCATGGGAATTACCTTAACCCTTCACCTTGGAGATACCATCTCTCCTTTCGTGGCTGATTTCATCAGGGAGGTTTATAAAGGGGATTTGAAAATTATCCTCGGAAATAACGACGGTGAAAAGTTCTATTTAAAGAGGAAATTTGAGTCAAATGGTTTTGAGTTTTTTGAACTTAAACCGGTGGTTATCGAACTTCTGGGGCGAAAAATTATTATGATGCACGAGCCTATCGCAGTTGAATCCCTTGCTCGTTCAGGAGATTTTGACATTATTCTATACGGGCATCTTCATAAAATTGACAATAGAAGGATAGGAAACACTTTGGTACTAAATCCTGGAGAAGCTTGTGGCTATTTAACCGGTAAAAGATCATTTGCAATACTTGATCTTGAGAAAATGGAAGCGGAGGTGATTGAGTTCTGAATTATCAATTCACAATCCCCGACATTTTTGTAATTTCTCTGGTGATTATATTTGCAATTAGAGGCTTGTTGAGGGGGATAATAAAAGAAGCTTTTTCATTACTCGGAATCTTTGGTGGTATCATTCTTGGTTTAAAATACAATGACTGGATTTATCATGTAGTTAAAAGTTTGCGGATAACTCATCCTGTATATCATAAAATTATTGGATTTTTGGCAGTATTTATTCTTTTTTTTATAGCTATGTTAATTCTTGGAGAGATTCTCTCAAGACTTTTTAAGGCTCTTGCTCTCTCGACCATAGACAGAATCTTTGGATTTTTTGCGGGAGCTGCAGAGGGATTCCTTTTGAGTGGCTTTACAATTTTTATCCTTTCAAGAGTCCCTGTGTTTCAATCTTTTGTAATGAAAGGTGAAATTGCCCGTTACGTTTACGACATTATTGATCAACTATTGAAAAAACTTTAGCACTATCCGTGGGCTTTAAGCCAGGAATCCCCCCATCCAATATCAACGACTACTGGTACATCCAATTTGATGGCATTTTCCATTTTTTCACGGACTATCTCTTTTGCCCTTTCAAAATCCTCTCGATGTACTTCGACAAGTAATTCGTCATGGACTTGAATTATCAAATGAGCATCGATCCCTTCTTCCTCAAATGCCTTGTTCACATCTATCATTGCCTTTTTTATGAGGTCAGCTGCCGAGCCCTGAATTGGTGCATTTATTGCAATCCTCTCGAAGAATTCTCTGATCTGTCGATTTGGATGATTAATATTGTAAACGTATCTCCTTCGTCCCATGATAGTGGTTACATATCCCCTCTGTCGGGCCTCAATTAATGTCTTATCAATCCATTCCTTCACCCCGGGATACGATAAAAAGTAGTTGAGAATAATCCCCGCAGCTTCTTCATTGGAAATTCCAAGTTCCTTCGCGAGTCCAAACGGACTCATACCATAGGCAATCCCAAAATTGACCACTTTGGCCCTTCTACGGTCATTTTCGTCAATATCTTCTGGAGACTTCCCGGTGATTAAAGCAGCAGTCTGTCTGTGAATATCTTCACCGTTGAGGAAAGCTTTCTTCAAATTCTCATCTCCTGTTATATGGGCAAGAATCCTGAGCTCAATTTGGGAATAATCAGCAGAAATTAAGATATAGTTCTCCGGAGCAACAAATGCATCTCTCACCATTCTACCAATTTCACCGCGAATTGGAATGTTCTGAATATTAGGATTCGTACACGAAATTCTACCCGTTGCAGTCCCCGTCTGGTTGTACGTCGGATATATCCTCCCGGTCACAGGATCCTGAAGTTCGAGGAGAGAAAGGACATAAGTGGATCGCACTTTGTATAGCTCACGAAATTCAAGAATTGTTTTTGGTAGTTCATGGATAGCGGCAAGCTTTGAAAGAACTTCTGCATCTGTTGAATAACCAGATTTTGTCTTCTTTAATGGTGGGAGTTTAAGTTTATCAAAAAGTATATGAGATAGCTGTTTGGGGGAATTTATATTGAATTTTGTTCCTGCCAGCTCATAAATTTTTTGTTCGAGTTTGAGAAGTTGTTTTTGAATTTCAACATCCAATTTTTTGAGTCTCTTACGATCAAGCAGGATACCACGATTCTCCATCTTGGCAAGCACATAAGCAAGTGGAAGCTCAATCTCCCTGTATAGTTTCGAAAGTTTCAGATCTTCAAGCTCCTTCTCGATCTGCTCACGGGTTTGAAGGACAAGTGAAACTTCGTAGGCTGGTGCTTCTGGCTCATCCTGTTCAAATGCCAATCCAAGGTAATGCATAGCCAGATAGGAAGAATCATACCTTGGACGTTCCGGCTCCATAAGATAGTCAGCAAGTTTCATGTCAAAATCAAAAATCTCCGGCTTGATACCTGATCTTATCAGCACTTTATAAACATTTTTGGAATCAAATGACCACCGAGGTCTCCTCCTCATCAGTACTGGTAATTTTTGTGCATGTGATTTAAAAATTTTATGGGGTTGAGACCCTACAAATACATCATTATTGCGAACACTGATAGCAAATCCATCCTCGATTTCCGGTTCATCTTCCACAATCTCAATTCCCTCTGGACGACGGGCCATTTCTTTCATCAAACTTGTGAATTCCAGTCTCCTGAATATAGAAAAGAGTCTACTTCTATTAGGCTCCTTCAGTTTCAATCTTTCAAGATCAAGTTCTACAGGTGAATCGACATCAAGCTTTGCAAGTTCACGCGCCATAAAAACCTGATCCTTGAAGCTCAACAGATTTTCACGAACATTCTTCCTCTTTACCCTATGGAGATTCTGGTAAAGATTTTCAAGGGAACCAAATTCATTTATAAGATTAATAGCAGTCTTTTCTCCTATTCCTGGCACTCCGGGGATGTTATCTATCTGATCTCCCATGAGAGCAAGAAGATCAGGGATCCTCTCAGGTGGTATGCCAAATTTCTCCCTAACTTTCTCTGGAGTGTAAAGAATGTCCTCCTTTGGACGAGTATCCAGGACATGTATTCTGTCATTCACGATTTGTAGCAAATCCTTGTCACTGGTAACTATTACCACATCTAATCCCTTTTCAACAGCCTTTTTTGCAAGCGTCACCAGTATATCATCAGCCTCATAACCAGGAATTTCGTAAATTGCTATACCAAACCCTTCACCAATCTCTTTGATCCACTGAAGGTTCATGGACAATTCTGATGGCATTGGTGGACGCTGAGCTTTGTATTCCTTGAATTTCTCGTGACGAAAAGTTGGTCCTTTTGCATCAAAAACCAGAGCAACATAATCTGGCTTGATGGTCCTGAGAAGTTTAATTAACGAATTTGTGAATGCAAATGCTGCACTCGTGTTCTCTCCTTTTGAGTTTCTAAGCGGATTCCTGGAGAATGCAAAAAATGCCCTGTATGCAAGTGATGTTCCATCAATCAGAAGAACTTTTGGCATTGTAATCACCTCTGAGGCCTTACTGTCCCTCAACAACTATTTTAGAAAGGTCACCATAATGGCTGAAAATTTCACGAACAAATTTTAACAAAGCAAGCCTATTTTTTCTGACACTCTCGTTTTCTGTCATTACAAAAACATTATCAAAAAATTTATCAATTGGGTCTTTTAATAGCAGAAGTTGATTCAACGCTTCACGGAATTCTTCTTTTTCGAGGGCATCAATTACCCTGGGCTTCACATTCTGCGCAGTATCATAAAGAATTTTTTCCTCTTCTTTCTCAAAAAGTTCAGGATTAATAGGTGGTAATTCTCCTGCATTTTTGAGAATATTTGCAACTCTCTTTTGCCCAATTACGACTTTATCAAAGACTTCGGGTTCTTTATTCAGTAATTCATTGAGAACTACGGCGCGATTTTTAAGATTTACAAGATCCCTGATCCCTGAGGCAATAACTGCATCGACAATATCATAGCGGATTCCAAGCCTCTCTTCCAGATAATTTTCGAATCTTGTAAAAATGAAATTCAGAATCTTTTCAAGCAAAGCATCGTCATCGATTCCATAAATATCCATGGATGCGCGAATTGCTGTTCCAAGATCTAATTTCAGATTTAATCCAAGAATTAACTCAATAAGTCCATAGGATAGTTTTCGCATTCCAAGAGGATCCTGGGAACCTTTCACCTCATAGCCGGTGGAAAAAATTCCAACTATAGTGTCAATCCTATCGGCAAGTCCCACGTAGGCAGACTCTCTTTGAGTCGGAAGCTGGTCTCCCGAGAACCTCGGTAAATGATGCTCAAAAATGACCTTTGCAACTCGCTCGTCCTCGCCAAGCGCAATGGCGTACTCCATACCGATTTTCCCCTCAAGCTTTGTAAATTCCTTACCATCACGGATCATCTCTGTCGTGAGATCCGTTTTAGAGAGCAAAGCACCTCGCTCGATAACCTTCTTATCAACACCAGGATCACTACCGGCGAGTTTCAGAGCCAGCTTCTTCACACGCATAACCTTCTCGTACATGGAGACTACACGACCATTCATTTCTCTCCAGACAACACCCTTCAGTTTTTCCACTCGCTCATCCAGTGGCTCCTTGAGATCCTCATCGTAATAGAACTTCGCATCCTCGAGTCTCGCACGCAGAACTCTCTCAAGCCCTGGCCTTATAAAATCTGCATACTCAGCTCTATTGTTGATAACAGCGATAAAATTGGGAAGAAGCTTTCCTTCAGAATTTACAACAGAAAAATATCTCTGATGTTGTTTCATGGCTGTTATGACGACGTCATCGGGAAGCTCAAGGTACTTCTCATCGAAACTTCCAAGAACAGCCTCTGGATATTCGACCAGATTTGTAACCTCCTCGATCAAATCCTCATCCTGGATTATTTCACCACCGACCTTCCGGGCAGCCTCTTTAACCTTTTCAACAACAGTTTCCTTTCTTTTCTTAAAATCAGCAATTACAAAATTCCTCTCCATCAATTCCTCATATTCAAGGGGATTCTGTATCTCAATCTCACCTGGAGAAATCAGTCTATGTCCGCGTGTAACTCTTCCGGACTTCACGCCAGCGATTTCAATTTCTACCGTTTCACCGCCGAATACAAAAACTATCCACCTGATAGGTCGTGGGAATCTGAAAGAATCTGCCCACCTCATAGTTTTCTTAAACTTCAGGGAACTTACTATTTCAGGCACCTCAGATTTGAGGAGTTCAAACGTAGTTGTCCCCCCTTCTCTCACAATAGCAGCTACGTATTCTCCCTTTTTATTCGTGACAATCTTCAGCTCTTTAACATCAACACCAGCAGATTGTGCAAAGGAGATGGCTGCTTTCGTAGGATTTCCAGCAGCATCATAAGCAACTCTTACAGGAGGACCAATAATCTCCTTTTCCCATTCTTCCTGTTTTTCAGCCACATTTTCCACCAGGATAGCAATTCTTCTTGGTGAGCCGAACGCTCGAATCCCGGAATATTCAATACGATTCCTCTTGAAGAAATCCTCAAACCTCTGCTTTAATTCTCTAAACGCTGGCTTCACATAGGAGGGAGGTAACTCCTCCACCCCAAGTTCAAATAGTAATGGCTTCATCTTCCTGCTCCTAAAAGAGGAAATCCTTTTTCTTCTCTGAGTTCAACGTAAAGGGCAGCGGCCTTTCTGGCCATTTTCCTCACTCTCTGAATGTAGGTCGCTCTCTCCGATACGGAGAGTGCTCCCCTTGCATCAAGGATGTTAAAGGTGTGCGACATTTTCAGAACAAAATCATAACCAGGATACAACAACTTTTTATCAAGTAATCTGGAAGCTTCTTCCTCATACTTGCTGAAAAGCATTCTGTGAAACTCGATATCTGCCTCTTCGTAGTTATAGACAGAAAACTGATATTCAAAGTCCCTGTAAATTTCTCCCCATGTGATACCATCTACCCATACAATATCAAAAATAGAATCTACACCTTGAACATACATGGCAATACGTTCAAGGCCATAGGTTATCTCAGCTGAAATAACTTCGAGATCAATACTACCGACCTGCTGAAAATAGGTGAATTGCGTAATTTCGAGTCCATCGAGCCATACTTCCCAGCCAAGCCCCCACGCCCCAAGTGTCGGGGATTCCCAGTCATCTTCAACAAACCTTACATCATGCTTCTCAATCTCGATTCCGAGTGCCCTTAATGAGTTGAGATAGAGCTCCTGAACATCATTCGGGGGTGGCTTTAGTATTACCTGAAATTGATGATACTGCTGAACACGGTTAGGATTCTCAGCATAACGACCATCTTTTGGTCTTCTCGAAGGCTCAACGTACGCCGCCCTCCAGGGCTCCGGTCCCAGTGCACGCAAAAAAGTCGCTGGATTAAACGTACCTGCCCCTACTTCAGAATTGTACGGTTGTAAAATCACACAGTTCTGCCGCGCCCAATAATCCTGGAGCTTCAATATTATATCCTGGAACGTTAACATGGCTCTAATTATACTTTTCCTAAATTTACAATGTCAACGCCACGATTAAAAACTATCCGTATGATTTTCTGCTTTTGTTAAAGTCGGATTCTCTATCCCCTCTCCAATACCAAGTCCCATAATTTTTTAAGCCCGAAATCCAATTTTTCCCAACCATTCTGGATAGTAAAAATAAAGGTCTCATCCTTTTCCCTTCATAAAATTGAGACATTAAAAAATTTAATCTTCTGGTCTGAAGAAGGAACTTCTCGAAATAGTACATTAAATTCTCCTGCTCGATCAAACAGAGACCGAAATACAAAAATGGTGAGATAAATGCAACGCTATATATAAAAGTGATATTTGGACTCAGCTATACAAGATCTTGAGATCAATATTCATTTATTCTTAACAAGTTAAACCTCTCGATAATTGAAAATCTCGACAAAACGAGCAATTCCTAAATTAATTCTTCTTTTTTCACAACTTCGTCAACCAACTTTTCAAGATTTTCAAAAATGAAAGGATTGGATGCTATTATGTTTCCAGAAAGTTCATCCTCTCCAAACATGGCTTTAACTCTACCTCCTGCTTCTCTGATAATCACAATGCCAGCTGCAATATCCCAGGGAGATAAGAAAAACTCGAAAAAACCATCAAACACACCCGAGGCCACAAGAGCGAGGTCGAGAGCAGCAGCGCCAACCCTCCTCACAGCAGAAGCATTTAAAAAAATCTTCCTGAACAACCTCAAATAAATGTCAAGAAACTCCTTCTTTCTGAAAGGAAATCCTGTCGCAATCATTGATTTGATCAGACTCTTCTCACTGGAAACATGAATTTTATCACCATTTTTAAAAGCCCCTTTCCCGGATTCTGCCCAGTAAAGCTCATCGTGCCCAACATCAAGAATCACTCCCACCTTAAGTTGACCCTCAATCTGCAATGCAATGGACACTGCAACATAAGGGAACCCATGAATAAAGTTTTTCGTTCCATCAAGGGGATCAATTATCCACCTAAAATTGGATTGACCTGATGATCCAGCTTCCTCTGTTAGTATTTCGTGGTCCGGAAAATGACTTAAAATTGTCCTCTTGATCACATCTTCTGATCTCAAATCTATTTCCGTTACAAAATCATTCTCCCCCTTTTCCCTGTATTTGTGTATTCTACCAAGCTCGGGTTTAATTATCTCACCAGCCTTTATTGCTGCCCCTTTTGCGACCTCAAGAAATTTACTTTCAAACATGTGTAAAGATTTAACTCCCACTGCCCGACCTATCAACAGGAGTCATTACGATTCACATACCCCAACACTACTCAATGGGCAACTTTAGACTATTTGGAAAATGCTATACGCTGTGTAAAAATTGTTATATGGGTTTAACATCAACATACATCTTATTTTATAACACTTTTGAAAATTGCACTTGAGAGAGGCAAAAATAGTATGTTGGCCAATACATGCCCCAGGGCGACTCCCCAGAAGAGAGACGTTTTCATATAAAATCCCCCCAGAATAAATCCTGCCATTATTGCAAAAATGAAGTTTTTGAAACTAAGCCCAATGTGATGTAAGCCAAAAAATACGGAGGAGACAACAAGTCCAACCCAGCCAAATCCAAGCGCTCTCAATACATAGGCTCTCCATATAATTTCTTCAAGAATGGAGCCTATAATGAATGATACAAAAATGGGAATCGAGGAATACGGTCCGGGAAAATTGTATGCTTTCGATTTCCAGAATTCAAAAAAGAAACCCAGGATTCCAATTAAAATTCCAGCTGACAGTGCTATAAGAATGGTCTTAACTGGACTCTTGAATCCCAGGATTTCAAGACCAAATTTCTTTTTTATCTCAATGATTGAAATGGTACCCCATAAAAGAATGTTAAAATCTACAAGTATTTCCGCAACGGTGGGATCATTAACATTAACCCTAAAGAAATAGGCGAGAGTGAACCATATAAACAAAGCGATTGGCATTCCAATAGCGACTATCCATGCCATTTTTGACCTCCCTTTACTTTGTTTAACAAAGTATACTGTAATAAAAAGCCAGGATCAATTCTCCTGTGGATGAAATATTTAAAGGAGTATCAAGAGAGGTAGAAATTTGTCCTTTTAATTTTTTCCACAATGTAAAGCATTCAATAGAGAGATAAAGGTGGGAGTCCTTACTTCCATCTCAGTCTGTGACCCGGGAAAGATGAATTTTTCCGTTACAAATAGTGGAATGATTTTCCCTGCCATCCCAATCATTTATGGAATACCACTCGACCACTCGGCTCGGGCTTGTGATAAAAAATGATTCGTTTGATCCTCAATCATTTATAGAATAACACTCGATCACCTCCGTCTGTTTCCGGATATTTTGAACCAATATAAGGATAAGAGCTCTTCCATTTCTCTTACATTCTGATAGAATTTTTCAAGATTCTGCCAGAAAAGCCTGTCATGCCGCCAGAACATCAGATGATTAACCTCATGAAAAACAAGATACCGTATGAGTTTATCCGGCAAAAATCTTACAAGTGAATTAATCGTAATCGTGCCTCTGCTTGAACAACTCCCCCATTTTGTTCTCATATAACGAATCTGGAATCTGGAAATTTTAACGCCAAAATGAGTCTCTGCCTCCCTTAGATAATCTTTTACAAGATTTTTCAGTTCATCCCTGTTTCTAATTACAAGTTGTAAATTTTCGGCTTTTTTATTGGATTGCTGTATAAATCTATACTTTTCCTGAATCCACCTTGATTTTTTCTCCAAAAGGGTCTGGACATCCATTCCTTGTGGTAAAATCAATCTGAGTTCGCCTGTCAAAAACTCAAGTCTTGCGTATTTTACAGGTCTTCTGATTACCCTATAGGGAATACCTTTAAAAATTCCTTGCTCGGATTTTTTGGACATTATCAGGCTCCCTTCTCTGAACCGTAATACTTAACCCGCTCCCATAAACTTTTGTAAAGTAGATTCATCTCCTCCATAGAAAGGTTAAATTCCTTTCTCAATTTCCTGACAAACCTCCTAAGCTCACGCTCAACAGATTTTCTCAAAGCTCCTTGAGTTACCCAGCCTTCAAGCATGTATGGTCTTAATTTGTCAAAGAGCTCTCTGACGACTTGTGCCCAGTCCTTCGATTTCTTGAACCGCCTTTCCAGTTCAATAAGCACACTGTATTCGGCATTAGATAAACCCAGTTCCTTCTGTCGCGCCCTCATTCTGTGAATGGTTCTAACTATATCCGTGCCTTCTTTGTAAATTTCCCTGTATTCCTTTGTCCTTTTTCTCCATGCTTCAACGAGTCTCTCGACCCTCTCTGTAATTGTTTCAAAAATTGGATCTGGATTCTTTTCTACTAAAATCATTCTGTTCAAAGCAAAAAGGACATTTGCTGCCTTTTCTTCATCACTTGCACCTCTTTCCTCTATCTCTCTTAGATAATTTTCGTCAAAGGCAAAAGGTGGGAGACTTGTGTCAATCTCTTTTACTTCGGTTGAGCTGTGGATGTATTTCAAAGTCTTCTCAAAATATTTTTGTGTTGACGGTTTTGTCCCTTCCTGAACGGACATCTTGATATAATAAACATAAACAGCAGAGAGCCATTTATAATCCTCGAATTTCTCAAGTTTAATCTCATGAGGACCAAGAAGTTCAAAGATTTTCCTCAAAGTCCAGTATTTCTCTT
>CAYNMM010000089.1:0-5823 GCA_964398355.1 uncultured bacterium | reverse complement strand
ATGGCTTTGAGGTGTATCTCAAACCGGAAGATGTTGAGACAGTATTTTTTAAATTGCTGGAAGATGAGAGGGTGCGACCTGCGGGCCTGGGAGCGAGAGATACCTTGAGATTGGAAATCGGGTATTGTCTTTTTGGAAATGATATTGATGAAACTACTAATCTCCTGGAAGCTGGCCTGGGATGGATTACAAAATTGACCAAGGAAAAATTTATCGGGAAAGAGGCTCTTCTGAAGATTAAAGAAGCAGGTTTGAAAAGGAAAAGGACAGGCTTCGAAGCCGTTAAACCAACTGATATTCCAAGACATGGTTACAAAATTTTCGATAACAATTCAGAAATTGGAATTGTAACGAGTGGAACTTTTGCCCCGTCTCTGAAAAAGGGAATTGGTATGGGATATGTACCTGTTGAATACTCAAAGCCCGGCACTGAAATTTTGGTAGATATTCGTGGAAAGATGGCCACATTTATGACTGTGAAAATGCCTTTTTATAAAGGAGGTACTGTTAAGAAATAACTCCATAACAATTTCGGAGATCTATGAGGATATTGCTAATTATCGCATTGCTATACTTTCTCACTGGTGGTTGCAAAGGTGGAAGCTCAGAGAAGGCAAAAGTTAATATTAAAGGGAATCAGGAAATATATAACGTTCAAATTGTTCAGAGTAAACTGGGAAGGAAGTTGTGGAAACTTCAGGCCATGAGTATTAATGAAAGTGGAGATACGATGAGATTCTACAAATTTAAACTGATTTTTTTTGGCCCTAATGGAACCCTCTCATCAGAGCTTGAAGCGGACTCGGGAAGGATTTTCAAAAATACTGAAGATATGGAGGCCTTTGGTAAAATCAAGATATTATTTCTCAAGGATTCCACAATGGTTTATACGTCCCATATCACCTATGATGCAACGAAGAGACTGATATCCGGAAACAAAAGGGTAAAGATTGTAACACCTGAGGGTGTGATCTACGGTACGGGGTTTCAGAGTGATCCTGAGATGAACCATATTAAAATTTTTGGACAGGTAAAAGGTCATGGGAAAAAGTGAGGTAAATAAAGACGATTACACTGACTTAATAGAGAAAATCGCAAAGAAAGTAGTTGACTGGAGATTGACGGCTCCGGCGATCGTAATTCTTGAAAGCTCGAAGCCCATTTCTTTTGTTGCAAGCCAGGTGCTTGTTTTCTTTGATCCGATCGTGAAAAGCTTTTTCAATATCAGAGACTACGAGAGGTTTTACATGATGATCGAGGATAGAGAGAACCTTGAACGCCTGATACTCGCAATAGAGGCAGAAGAAGAAAGGAGACGGGAAAATAAAAGCTCAAGCTGACAGACACCAGAAATTTTATAGAGAAAGATCTGTGAACCTTTATAGTTAGTACTTCGATAATAGCTGCAAGGTAAATGAGAGAAACCTTTGGTGTGCTATTGACTTTGGGTAGGGGGAAACTTAATATTTCCAACTATGAACTGGACTGCAAATAAAGTTAGGCGAACTTTTCTGGAATTTTTCAAGGAGAAAGGTCATGTGATAGTGCCCTCTTCACCTCTGTTACCTTACAATGACCCAACTTTACTCTTTACCAATGCCGGTATGAACCAGTTTAAACCATATTTCCTTGGTGAGGAGGTGCCACCTTTCAGACGAGCGACTACGGTTCAGAAGTGCATGCGCGCTGGCGGAAAACATAATGACCTCGACAATGTGGGGTTTACGAAGAGACACCATACGTTCTTTGAGATGCTTGGCAACTTTTCCTTTGGTGATTATTTCAAGCTGGAAGCTATCAGGTGGGCGTGGGAGCTCCTGACTGAGGTATATGGTCTCGATAAAAATCGCATGTGGGCGACGGTATATCTCGATGATGATGAGGCTTATGCTATCTGGAGAGATGAGATAGGACTACCTGAGGAAAGAATTTTGAGACTTGGGAAAAAAGATAATTTCTGGGAAATGGGGGATACAGGGCCATGTGGTCCATGCTCTGAGTTGCATTATGACCAGGGCGCCGAGTTTGACCCCAATCAGAAGGATCCTTCAGAGGAGGGGGAGCGTTATCTTGAGTTGTGGAATCTTGTTTTTATGCAATATAACAGAAAAGAGGATGGGTCACTGGAGCCACTGCCGAACAAAAATATTGATACTGGTATGGGGCTCGAAAGGTTGCTTGCGGTCTTACAAGGAGTGGATTCTAACTTCCACACGGATCTTTTCCTCCCGATAATTGAAGAGGCGGAGAGAATAACCGGGGTTAAATATGATTACGGCCCGGGTGGAGCCCCATTCAGAGTACTTGCGGATCACACACGTGCCCTTGTTTTTGCCATTACTGATGGTATCTATCCATCCAATTTCGGACGCGGATATGTATTGAGACGAATCCTTCGCCGCGCTCACCGGTTCGCTCAGAAAATTGGATTTGAAGATAAACCTATAATTTACAGGCTCGCTCCTGTGGTTGTTGAAATCATGGGAGATGCGTATCCTGAATTGAAAGAGAGAAAGACTGAGGTAGAACTTATAATCAAAAAGGAGGAGGAAAAGTTTATTGAACACGTTGCGAGGAATTTACCGAGACTGCGCGAGGCCCTTGAGTCCGCACGAGACAAAGGAGTAATTGAGGGAGAAAAAGTTTTTAAGTTCTACGATACTTACGGCCTTCCCCTTGATTTAATAGAGGAGTACGCAGAGGATTACAAAGTTCGAATTGATTGGGAAGGCTTTGATAGAGAGATGGCTCGCCAGAAAGAGCGGGCAAGAGAAAAATCTACATTCAAGATGGAGATCCCTGATTGGATTGTGCTTGATTCGAGTTATACAGAGTCAGAATTCGTCGGTTATAAAACTCTTGAGAGCACGGGCAGACTTGTTAAGTATGCTGAGAAAGGTAAACAAGTTTATATTGTCCTCGATAGGACACCATTCTATGCGGAAAGTGGTGGACAGGTTGGAGATAAGGGCTATTTAACCGGGGAATTCGATGGTCAGTCATTCCTTTTTAAAGTTGAAGATACGCAAAAAATCGGGAAAGATATTGTTCACATAGGCAAAATTGTTCATGGAGAGCTCCCCTCACAGCCTGTCGAAGTTAGTGCAAGAGTTGATCGTGAGCTAAGAATAGCTGCCCAGAGAGCGCATACCGCTACCCATCTTCTTCACAAAGCATTGAGAGAAATTCTCGGTGAGCATGCGCGTCAGGAAGGTTCACTTGTTGAACCCGATAGGTTGAGATTTGATTTCGTTCATTTCCAACAGGTGAAAGAGGAAGAGCTCAAGGAAATTGAGAGGATTGTAAACTCCAAGATTCTGGAAAATATTGAGGTTAAAAAAGAGTGGATGCCTTATCGTGAGGCTATAAAGCAGGGCGTTATGGCACTATTTGGTGAAAAATACGGAGAAACGGTTAGAGTGGTTTCCATAGGTGATTATTCAAAAGAACTCTGTGGTGGAACTCATGTTGAAAGAACTGGAGACATCGGATTCTTCAAGATTATTAAGGAAGAATCTGTAGCATCCGGGATAAGGAGAATTGAAGCATTGGTCGGATTCAAGGCTCTCGAATACGTCGAATCCATTGAAGATACATCAAGAGAAGTGGCAGAACTTTTACGTACGGAACCCCACAAGGTTGTAACCAGAATTCGTAAATTACTCGATGAGAAGGATGATCTTGAAAAGGAGTTAAATACCCTTTCAGAGATTTTGTCAAATGAGCTTTTCAGGAGGATAACTCCAGTATCAATTGACGGGATTACTGTTTATAGTGCTTCATTTAGAGGGTTAACCCCTGATGTGTTGAAAAGGATTTCTGATAAAGTCAATGAAAAACATAATGAGAAGGCGTTTGTAGTTGCCCTTGCGACTGAGAAGAATGGGAGAGCTCACATATTTGTGAGAATATCAGAGGATCTTAGAGGACGTTTGAGTGCGAAAGAACTTGTAAGGGGTGTTTCGAAGATCATTCAAGGTGGGGGAGGCGGTAGTGACCTTAAAGCCGAAGGCGGTGGTAAACAACCGTCAAGGTTAAAGGAGGCCCTTAATAAAATTCTCGAGAGTGTGAAAAATAGCTTTCAGGGAGGTTGAAAATGGATACAGCGTCCTATGAGTTTTTAAAGAATCTTGTAAATTCAATGTCGCCTTCAGGCTTTGAAGAAGAGGCGGCAAATGTGTGGAGAGAGTATACATCGAATTTTGCCGATGAAGTGAAAAGAGACCTACACGGTAATACAATCGCAGTTGTTAACGTGTCCGGATCACCCAGGGTGATGCTTGCGGGTCATATTGATGAAATTGGATACCTTGTAAAATATATTGATGAGGATGGATTTATCTACTTTGCACCAATTGGAGGGGTTGATCCCCAGATAGCTCAGGGACAAAGGGTTTACATTAAAGGAAAGAAGGGAAAGATACTTGGAGTTATTGGGAAGAAGCCCATTCATCTCTTTAAGCCTGAGGATAGGGAAAAGGTCGTGAAGTTCGAAGATATGTTCATAGACATAGGTGCAAAGAACAAGGAGGAAGCAGAAGAGTATGTAAGTGTGGGGGATCCAATTGTGAATGCACCGGGATTTGACGAGCTACTTGGAGACATGATGGTAGGTCGTGGTTTTGACGATAGAGTTGGAGCCTTTGTGGTGGCGGAAGCACTGAGATTATTGGCTGAAAATGGAACCAGTGCCGCAGTCTATGGAGTTGCAACAGTTCAGGAGGAAATTGGCCTTAGAGGTGGAAAAACAAGTGCATTTGGTATTGACCCAAAGATTGGAATCGCTGTTGATGTAACATTTGCAATGGATACTCCACAACTAAAAGGACAAAAAGGTCTGGTTGGTGACATTAATGTGGGTAGTGGCCCGGTTATAGCACGTGGCCCAAACATTAACCATAAGCTGTTCGACCTCTTTGTACAAACAGCAGAGGAAGAGGGAATACCCTATCAGATTGAGGGAATTCCCAGGGGGACGGGAACAGATGCCAATGTAATCCAGCTAACGAGAGCCGGTGTCGCTGCCGGTCTGATTTCCATTCCCAATAGGTACATGCATACACCTTGTGAGGTGGTGAGTAAATCTGATCTCGAAAATGCTGCAAAGCTGATAGCGGCAACTGTAAGAAAAATCACAGAGAACATGGATTTTACACCTTATTGAGATAATTTTTAACTCGCTATGGAGGGGGAGTTGGAACATTTGCGGTATGTTTTAAAGTTTCTGCGGTGGAGAATTGAAAGATTCAAAAAATTCATATTAGAGACGTCAATAAAACTCCTGTCCAGTAATTCCAGAAGACGAAATAAATCCCTTCTGCACCATTCATCTATGAAATTCTTTCCGAGCCTTTGCCTGATTTTAGCCATGTCGGAAATATTTGTCATCGTGTATCATTGCAATGATGTGAAATGCTTTGCTTGTCAGGTGTTTCCCGATGTGGATCATCAAATTGTTGACTTTTTAAAAATTGATTAATTATAATATGACTTCTTTTTGCTATTTGGAAAGTTGGGTGACGTAATTGGTTAACTTTTCAAACAAACTGCAGGAGGTGTTTTATGCTACAATTACTATTGGCATTCCTCGTAATGCAACCATCATTGGTTGCCAAAAACTCCTCTCCTATCGTTGGAAAAGAAAAATCCAAAGGTGTCCCCCACACAATAAACTACCAGGGATTCTTGACCACAAACACTAATGCTGTAGTTAATGACACACTACAAATGTCATTTGCGATTTATAGCACCGAAAGTGGTGGTTCCCCTCTCTGGCAAAGTGCAACTATGAGTGTTCCTGTTATAAATGGTATCTTCAACGTC
>CAYNMM010000088.1:0-40471 GCA_964398355.1 uncultured bacterium | reverse complement strand
TGGTGCTATTCTCGGTATAAAATTTGTTGAAAGAAGCTACGAACTTGGCATTAAAATCGACCTCATCTTCAGTGAATGGGGTGAAAAAACTCTTAGAGCTGAGTCGGGTATACACCCTCAAAATCTCATAAAAGATGGTATAAAACTCTTCGACAATAATGATCTTCTTGCTCCATTTTCAAGTGGTTCTTATCCGTTCGATGGAATGGTCGTCATCCCGTGCTCTATGAACACTTTGTCGAAGATCGCCGCTGGAGCTGCTGACGACCTTATTACAAGAACAGCATCTGTTGCGTTAAAGGAGAGGAGAAAACTGATCCTTGTAACACGAGAAACTCCTTTGAATCTTATTCATCTTGAAAATATGGTAAAAGTGACACAAGCTGGAGCCATAATACTTCCCCCCGTACTCACTTTTTACCATTTCCCAAAGACTATTGATGATTTAATTAACTATGTAATTGGAAAAATTCTTGATCAATTCAACATAAAACACAATCTTTTTAAAAGATGGAATAAAAGGAGATAAGACCATGGCTTTAAAAGATTTGAGAGAATACATTGAATTACTTGAGAAGAACAATTGCTTGAAAAGGGTAAATCAGGTGGTTAGTCCCATTCTTGAAATACCCGAAATATTAAGGCGTGTGATGTATAGAAAGGGTCCAGCAGTTCTTTTCGAAAATGTTCAGGATTATCCTGAATGGCATGTGGTCGGCAATCTGTTTTGTTCAATTGAAATCTTAAAAAAAGCTTTTGAGGTGAACAGACTTGAAGAAATTGGAGAAAGATTGGTCAAACCGGCTCTTGAACCTCCCTCTACAAACATAACGGGAAAGATAAAGGCTCTTGGAGAGATGATAGGATTTGGAAAGTTTACCCCAAAAAAAGTAAGAAAAGGACCGGTATTCGAACAGGAGATAGACAATCCTAACTTGCTTAAATTTCCAGCCTTCAAAAGCTGGCCAGAAGATGGTGGTACATATTTCACCTATCCTCTTGTTCTTACACAGGATCCAGAGAAAAAAATCACAAACCTCGGTGTCTATAGAGTTATGATCCTTGACGAGAAGCGGGGTGTTATACACTGGCAGATTCATAAGAGAGGTAAAATGGCATTTGATAAATCAAGTGAACTCGGCAAGAGGATGAAAGTTGCCATTGTTCTTGGTGGGGATCCGGGATTGCTGTTAACAGGTGCATCACCTGTACCTTTTCCGTTCGACAAATTACTATTCGCAGGAATCATAAGAGGTGAAGGGATTGAGGTTATCCAAATTGACGAGCTCTTGGTCCCGGCAAGAGCTGAGGCTGTCCTAATTGGCTATGTCGACCCTGATGATCTCCATCATGAAGGACCGTTTGGAGATCATTTTGGATACTATGACGCCCCAGAAGATCTTTATCCTGTTTTTCATCTCGAAAGGGTCTTCATGAGAAAAGATCCGATTTATTTCGGATCAGTAGTTGGACTTCCCCCACTGGAAGATGCAGTTATAGGAAAAGCTATTGAAAGGATTTTTCTACCACTCCTGAAAATGCTTTTTCCTGAAATTGTGGAAGTGAATTTACCTGAATACGGCATGTTTCATGGCCTTGCGATAGTATCAATTAAAAAGAGATATCCAGGACATGCTAAAAAGGTTATGATGGGATTATGGGGTACCGGGCAATTTTCACTCACAAAAACATTAGTCGTCGTGGATGAAGATGTTGACCCAGGAAATCTAAATGACGTGATTTTTGCGGTCTCGGCAAATGTCGATCCCCAGAGGGATGTGGTTATCATCCCTTATACACATGCTGATGTACTTGATCCATCGACGAAATATCCTGGTTTTGGAAGTAAAATGGGTATAGATGCAACTCGAAAATTCAGAGAAGAAACTGGTAAAGATTGGCCCAAAATGGTCAAAATAGACGAAGAAACAAAGAAACAAATCGATGAAATATGGGAAAAACTCGGCATCTAATATCTCCTGGGATCCAGGGGAAACAAAGAAAGGTGGATTTTTCAGCTTACTTCGGCTTCTGAGAATAGAACATACTCTGTTTTCACTGCCTTTTGCCTATATGGGAGCCTTCCTCTCTGGACACCCGAGTTTCAGGGAGCTAATCTGGATTTCTATAGCCGTTTTTGCGTTGAGATCAGCAGCTATGGCTTTCAACAATATTGCAGATCTCCAAATTGATAGGCTAAATCCAAGAAGTGCTAAAAGGCCACTCGTAACAGGTAGTGTCAGTCCCGAATCTGCATGGCTGATTGTGGTACTTGGTTCTTTAATATATTTTTTATCGGCCTACGAATTAAACTTGCCAAGTTTTATCATGAGTCCAATACCACTTGTACTTGCTCTGAGTTACCCCTATGCCAAGAGAATTCACTCCTGGCCCCATATACATCTTGGTCTTGTACTTGCCCTCGTAATTCTTGGAGGTAGTTTTGGTGTTCTTGGTAACACTTCCTCAAATATTCTGTTTATCTTTTCAAAGGTTCCATGGGCTTTCATGATCGCAATAATTTTCTGGGTTGCAGGTTTTGATATCGTTTACAGCGTCATGGATATTGACTTTGACAGAAAGATGAAACTCGGGAGTGTTCCGGCCAGATACGGAACAAATTTCGCAAAAAAAATTTCTATTGTATTCCACGTGATTATGTTTGTTCTGCTTCTTATAGGAATTCAGATGTACAATCTTGGATATATTGCCTATTTGTCCATAATCTTAGCAGCAATATTAACTTTTTATGGCCATCTAATGGTTAACAAATCCATGAAAAACATAAAATTTTTCTTCAATTTAAACCTCGCCGTTGGAGTCATTGTATCTGTAGGATGTATCTTAGGAAAAATTTGATTGAAACATTGTATCTTGAAATGTGATATATCCTTGAAACCTCTAAATATTTTGAGAATTCAAAAAAAGAACGGAGCAAAGAGAAAAAATTTTTTGTTGGATCGCATTCACTGGAAAGGTTCTAAAAAATTCAATTACATCTGAAGTTTATATCGATGCCCAATTGGGAGAGAACTGTTCTCAATCTATCAAGATTCTTGACACTTAAAATGATTGATTTTCTGTTTTTCAATCTGACCATAATGCCTGTATCCCCGGCAACAGTATAGGCCTTCCATCCAAATCCGAAATGCATTCCATATCCATATTTAAAGGCACTGATTTCCACTGTCTCAATACACTCCATTTCCTTGAATCTTATTTTTCTGAATCGAGACATGAATGGCTTCAATCTGTAATACAGGCCATCATTTCTTACACCAATCTCAAGAGAAGACTTTGACATTAAAAGTGCTATGAATGCCCAGACGATGAGAACAATCAGGAGAGGAAGCAACATTTTACTCGAATTCACACCTCTACTATTTGATAGTTTCAGAAACGGAAACATCATAATGGTGATAATTACAAAAAAGATTAACATAATGAGTTTGTATATCCATGAATCCTTCATTCGCTGATTTTCAAAATAGAGAAATCCTTCAGGAACATTCATTTTTCACCATTACATTCTAATCTGTATTGATAAATTACTGCATCTTCAAAATCCCCGGGATAGTATCCTCTAATTACACCTATTTCAATAAAACCTTCACTTTCGTATAATTTTCTCGCGGGAAGATTTGATTTTCTCACCTCAAGGGACAGGAATTTAATTCCTCGCTCTTTTGCTTTTCCCTTGGCGAATCTAATCAAAAACCTTCCCAATCCTTTCCTCCGATGTTCAGGATGTACAGTTATATTAGCAATATGGAGCGATTTACCATAATCCCAGAGGACAATATATCCTACAATCTTCTCTTCCAGAAGGAGAACATAAGATAATGAAAATGGATTTCTTATTTCTGCGTAGAATCCGAACTTACTCCAGGGGGCTTTATAGCTTAACTTTTCTATTTCATACACTTCTTCAACATGCTCATCCGCCAATGGGATAAGTCTTATCAGTTTCTCCAAATTTTGCCTCTGCATCCGTGATTCTCAGGTAAAAAGGTTCAAGTAATGTAACATCATCAGCACCAGATTTAAGATACTTCTCCAGTCCCAGTTTTGCAATAGTTAATGAGGACGGGAACCTTTTTTGAAACAAATTCTCATTTCTGAAAAATTCCGCTCCTCTGCCTGCTCCAATAATAACGTGTTCTTCTGTAATATTTATACCTTCTGGAGAAACTATCCTGTAGTCTGTAACTCTTTTTATATTTCCCTCTATACAATGGTAAGTTGCCGTATAAACCTGTCCTTTTTGTGCGTCAATTATAGGAGTAATTTTGAGATCTTCCTTGCAAAATGGGGTTTCATGAGCGAGGGCGTCGAGAGTGTTTACCCCTACTACCGGGAGCTTATGTACAAATTCAATCGCTTTGACAAAAGAAAGACCTACCCTTAATGCCGTAAAATATCCAGGTCCTATAGAGATTGCTACTAAATCCAGATTTTTATAATTAACGTTCAGCACTTTAAACAGATTTACAAGTAGCACATTAATTTTTTCTGAATGTGTAAACGGCGTGTACGAATTTACTTCGTATAAAGGTTCCTTTCCCCTGATAATGCCGAGAGAGGTTGATTCAGTGGATGTTTCTACTCCAAGTACAAGCAATTTAATAAATATTTAATTCTCGATTTAAAAATTTTTTCCATATTCCCGGTAATTCATCAAGATATTCCTTGAGACTTCTCTTAATTTCAGTTTTCAGAGATTCACTGACGGAGCCAGACTTTGTCCTTATTCTCACTTCAAACACCTGTGGCTCGGTAATTGGTTTTCCAATTTGACTCACCATGTAGACGAGGGAATCTTCCACTTCATCATACCTTTCAACGATCCTTTTTGCCACTTCATTGGCAAACACATTATATATTTTTCCAACATGACTAACAGGATTTTTTCCTGCAACAGCTTCGAGACTCATGGGTCTGTAGGGCGTTATTAAACCGTTTGCCCTATTTCCACGTCCGACCTGACCATCATCACCACTTTCTCCTGAAATCCCAGTCACAGTGATATAAACAATACCACTTTCAAGAAGATCCGCAGAGTTGATTTCTACAGAAAACTTATATGGCAAAAGGCTCTCGGCAAGTTCCCAAACCTTATCGTGAATCTGACGTTTCTTCTCAATATAATCCTCAAGGGAATTCACAAATTTTGAAACAAAGGCCGCAGCAACCGTAATTCTTACTGAATCCCCGATACGTACTCCCATAACCTTTATATCCTCTCCAAGTTCAGGATGATCAGCCTTCATTTCAGAAGAGTTGAGGAACTTCTCAATTTGTAATACCGCATTTTCTATCTTTGAAAGAGGATAAAACCCTACCCCGAAGGACGTATCATTTGCGAGCGGTATATTTTCCGAGCTCTCGAACAGACCAACAAGATCCTGACTACCCGGTTTCACTATTAGCTTTAAATTAATATCTTTCTCAACATCAAGATTTTTAATATTCTCTTTTAACCACGTCCTGGCAGTTCTAACATATATGTCCTCTACAGGTACAGTCTTCCCATTATACTCTGTCACAACTCTTCCAACAAGGTAAAAATTTATCGGTTCCTCTACCCTGCCACCTCCGAAAACGGGGGATGCCTTACCTGCTATGAGGAGGGCTTTATCTACATTGTGATGAAGGATCTTACCAAAATTCTCAATATAAAATTTTGAAATTTCAACAGAGTATTCCTCTGAAATGGCATCCGAAATCGTATCAGGATGTCCAATGCCCTTTCTCTCCACGATCTCAACCGGGAGATCCTCCTGATTCAGGAAGTTATTTTCATTCACCATTATCTCCATTTTGCGTTCCTCCTAAATTTCCGGGATTGACTGTTAAAGTTAAAGTTTAATGCGTATTTAGTCAAGTTTAGAGGGCAAATTCTACGGCTTTCAATGCGTGAATTTTTGTAGTATCAAATATCGGTATTTTTACATGTTCCTGTTTTATCAACAGGGGTATCTCTGTACACCCGAGAACCACACCTTGAGCACCTTTTCTATGCAGATTCTCGATTATTCTAACAAACTCTTGCCTGCTTTCTTCCCTTATCACACCGATCACAAGCTCATTATAAATTACACTGTGAATCCTCTCCCTCTCTTCCAGATCAGGGATAAGAGTATCAATACCATATTTTTTAAATCTCTTCTTATAAAAATCCTGCTCCATGGTAAATTTTGTGCCGAGTAAGCCAACTCTGGTTAATCCTCTCTTTTTAATTTCTTCGGCTGTAGCATCAGCTATATGAATCATCGGAGTGGAAACACTTGCAGAGACATCATCAAACAACTTATGCATCGTGTTTGTACAGATCAAAATCACATCTGCTCCGGCCCTCTCCAGTTTCTGTGCAACATCTTTGAGTTTGTCTGTTAGCTCATCCCATTTGTTTTCATGCTGAAGTTTTTCAATCTCCCCAAAATTAAAGCTATAGAGGACAATCTCTGCAGAGTGGACACCACCAAGTCTTTTATTGATTTCTTTGTTGATAATCTCGTAATATACGGCGCTGGATTCCCAGCTCATACCGCCAATCAAACCTATTGTCTTCATTTTTCTAAAAAAGGTTTCTAAAGAAGTAAGGGGGGCGGCCGAAGGCCGCCCCCCTTACTTCTTTACTCAAGTTCTTTAAATCTTCCCTTCAACTTCTTCAAAACTTCTGGCAGTGTTGTATATTCCATCTCTGCGAGACCGACTCTGTGTGGTTCAAATGGCCCCATAGCTCTCATATAGTTCGCAATTTGATTGGCCATTCTTCTTGACTCATCAAAGGATGGATCATCAAAAAGATCTCTTGGTCCGATCAATTTCCCATTTGCAAGCTGAAAACCAGCAGCGATCACTCTTGGTGGACCATCAAATCTTGTTGGGTTCGCCTGATGAAATGCCACCGGCATAAGAGGTCCATGATGAGACCCCCTCATCCATCCAGCCACAAGGTGTGGCATGGCAAACGGTTCCACAACTTCTCCAACTGCCGGGAAACCTGACTGGGCTCTGACAATCAATACAGGGTCATCTTTACCAACATACCTACCGGCCATCATCGACAACTTCTGTGTAGAGGAAACAGCAGCAATCTCACCATCACTCTTTCTCCTAACTGATTTGATTATATAGTGTTCCATTGCTCCAATGAGAGATAGCATGTCGTACATCTCTTCAGGCATGGAAAATTCTACTTTCTTGTTTTCAAATACATCAAGCACCTCGAAAATGAAACCATCATGGAGTTTTGGATCAATAACCAGCCCAGCTGTATTAAACGGGTCAGCGAATATTTTAAACAATGGATAATTCCAGGCGCCGGGAGACGTCTTGTCAGCCATAAAAATGACCACCGGTTCACTCGGCCTCTCCTCTATTTCCATTTCAGCGGTACCAGGTCCCATACCTTTGATATTCCCACTAAATGTATCACTCAATAGATCCTGACCTGCACCGTAAAGTTTTAATCTTTCAGCCTCCTCGGTACACTCCATAAAAATGTCCCAAGCAAGTTTATGAATTTCTCCATTTTCCACCCCCTTCTCGTGTGTCATTATCAACTGTAAATCGTCACCAACTCTAAGCACATGGAAATCTATAATCACACCTGCTTCCTTAGCTTTTCGTAATTCTTCCTCCGCAACTTCCATCAACCTTGGATGCATACCTGAATGACCGACATACCCACCTATGTCAGCCTTTATCACCGATAATGTTACCTTCATAGTTATTAACCTCCTTGCTGAAATTTTTTTTGTACACCCTCAATTAGCTCCTTTATATCCTTCCCCTTGAGATTCTCCTTCCAGATATCAAGGATCAGAATCGTTGCCCCGTACACATCCATTTTTACAAAAAATGGTCCATAAGGGGCAAATTCTTCAACATATTTCATAAAATTTATCATATTGGAGGGGCCCACAACACCTATCCGAACTATAGATTCCTTGATGTCACTGGTCGTAACTATATTGCCGCCTTTTCTGAAATACTCCATTAATAAATTGTGGGCAAATATTATCTCATCCGCTATATCTGAAGCAGGTACCTGAAATCGTAAAAAATCATCGATACTGTAGAAGTAATCCTTCATGAATTTTTCATCAATATCAACATTTCTTGACTCAAAAATTTTCTCGATCTCCTTCAACTTTTTTCTGTCCTGCATTCTCATACCAGCATCAAAATCTCTGACTCGAGGAATAACCCTTTCAACAGCCCCTTTGATGGCATCGTAGATCTCTTCCTCCGAATTAAAGTAAGCCCTTGTGGCCTTCACACTGAATATAAAAACGAAACCCTTACCGACCTTAGAAGGGTATTTGTATGAGGCTACTTTTAGTCCGATTATCCCCTCAATATTTTGGAGAATGTTACTCGTCAACTTTTCCGCAGGTGTACCTTCACCAAGTGGACCTATTAAAATAATTCTGTATGTGATCTCAGTTGGATTTGATTCGGTGGGTATTATATAAAGCTGTGGAACCTCTGATTTAGCATACTCCATCACAAGTTGCGGTATCACTATCCTGCCAAATATCTCACCACCGAATATCACTCCAAGGTACGCCTTCCTCCTCGGCTTTGAAAGGTCTGCCTTTAAACTCTCAACCAGAAATCTTAACTTCCCTTCAGGTATGGGACGCTCATTTTCATCGGTTATTTCAAGGTGAATTACTGTAATTCCATCAGGAGTTGTAAATTGTTTATCATATTTTCTGATAAATTTTGGATAAAAGCTCCTCAATCTCTCCATAACATCGTCAAGAGAAAGATCCTTTTCAAATCCTGCAACGGTCACAGCAGTCAAGTGCTCCCTGATAGTTTTCAAATTCCAGGCCCTTACTAAAACTCCGTGTGACCTATTTCTCAATTCCTGAATCATCCTGAAATTTTGGAGGATAATTTTTGCAAGAGTTTCAGGATCTCTTTCTGTCAGATATGCTTCAGATCTACTTAGTATAAATTTTTCAAGTTCACCTTCTTCCCTGGTTATTTCTCTAAACTCTTCTTCGCTCGCAATTTTTTCGAGTTCTCTAAAAACACTGATAAAAACATTTATCTTCTTAGAGCCTATATGGACAAGTCTCTGTATGGACTTGCTTCCACTCGCAATCATTTTGAGGGTTCTCTTTAAATTATCAATCTCTTCTTTGATCGATTCGAATTTCTTCTCGTCCTTTATAAGTGATTTTAACAGAACAATTGCCATATCACTATTTCTCGCCCTTGCACCCAGAATAAAACAGACATTTAGCCCTTTTTCATGAAGTTCACCAGAAATAGTATTGACAAGACCTGGCCAATCTTTTCCCACAATTACGATAGAAAGGTAAGTGGGGACCTTATCCTGTTCTATGCATACTTCCACCTGTACTTTCCCCTCCTGTTTCTGTCTATAGACAAGCTGATTGACCATCTCAAATTCTTTCTCTGTGAGTGACTCGAATCTTTTGGGGAATAAAGAGGAAAATTCATCCTTCAAAACATGTTGTCCCATCATTTTTCTGAGTTTAAAGTTATCAATATTTAATGTCAACCCAAATTCAAAATTTTTCTAAATTGAGAACCGACATCGTGTATTTTTTCAAGATTCAAAGAAAAATTAATTAAATCATCTATTTGTTGTTGATTCAAAAATTTGTCGACCAGAATGGAAAATTTACTCACAAGCTCATCAACAGTTAAAGGGTTTTCCGGGTCCCCTTTAGGAAACATTGATTCACTGGAAATCTTTTCACCATTCATAAAAGTGATGTCAACTCTGGCTCCCCATTTTTCTGGATAAATTCTGGAATAAGAATCGTCCTGGAAAACTCTGATTTTTTTCATTATTCGTCGTAACGGTTCGTCATTAAGTTTTTTCTCGTTAAACAGATCGGGCACAATACTTTTATCCTTTAATAGAAGGGCAATTGTAAACTGTAGAGAAAATTTTGCTTGATACGGATTTACAGGTTCAGGATTATCAACAAGGTCACAGGCATTTTTATAGGTATAAACTTCTATTTTTTTAATTTGATCGACGTTACCAAGTTTTTCAAGAATTTTGTAAACTGCATCAAGTGCCGGATGAGTGTGTCTGCAGGAGGCAAAAAACTTAATAGAAGTTTCGTTTAGTTTAAAACTCTTTCCAAGATCACTGGTAATTTTGTCCAAACGGGGTTTAGAAGAGGTGGCAACGATGAATCCCCTTTCTCCCTCAAGAATTGTTGCAGCTCCTTTAAAGCCCTTTCTTGCAAGGACAGCTGAGAGTGCGCCGTTGAATGATGCTTTCGCTGTATGTAGTTGTTTTGAATGGGCGCCGTGTTTCAGAAATTCCCACACACCTGAAGCCTGAGTGCCCGCATTTCCAAGAGAATTCACCATTTGTTCGTACGAACAGTTAAAAAGCTTACAAACACCAGCAGCTGCACCAAAAGTCCCCGCAGTTCCTGTGGTATGAAAGTACTGATAATGTTCTGTTCCGAGGGCCTCACCGATCCTGATTCCCGCCTCGTAACCCACCACAGTGGCAAGAATTACATCTTTACCCGAAAGTTTGTACTGTTCTGAAAATGCAAATACTGATGAAATAATCGGTGATCCTGGATGCAGTATAGAGGATCGATGCAAGTCATCCATCTCAGCGACATGGGAGGATGCGGCATTCACGAATCCAGCCCACAATGGATTCATACTGGTTCTATCCGGAATGACTGTCGCTCTTCCAACGGTCCCATATTCTTTCGCTACATCGAGAAGAACCTTAACCGGGAAACTCTCTGATCCCGCAAATACCGATCCCAACCAATCCAGAAAAAGGTGTTTGGTATATGTTACCGTATCCGCATCAAGATCAGAGAATGTCAAACCCGCCAGAAAGTCCGATAATACTTTTGTTTCATTCATGATTAAAAATAATAATACTCAACACAGGTAGAATCCAGGAATAACCACCCCCTCATTCGCATGGGAACCAGGAATTAGTACATTATATCTTTTTCCATTCGCCTCTATAACCAAGCTGGCGAGAAACAGTTTCAGCTACTTTATTCAACTCCGGTAGAAACTCTTTTACCATACTTTCAATGGTATTCCTGTTTGTCGATGAGGCAATATTCATAGCAGCGATAACATCACCGGTATAATCCTTGATAGGAACGGCTATCGAGATTAGACCCTGTTCGAGTTCTTCATCGTTAACACTATAACCTCTTTCCTTGGTAAGATTAAGTTCTTCCCTAAACTTTTCAAAGTCAGTGATGGTTTTGTCGGTGAACTTTTCAAGTTTTCCACCGAGTAAAGCCTTAACGGTCCTGAACGGTTTGTGTGCAAGTATGATTTTTCCCATGGATGTGACATGAGCAGGTAATCTTGTTCCAACACGGATATTCATTCCAACAATTCTTTTTGCTGGCACTCTAACGACATAAACAATTTCTTTTCCATCGAGGACACCAAGATTGACGCTCTCATTGAACTTTTCACGAAGCTCTTCCATGTATGGCAAAGCAATATCTGGATAATGGAGTGAGGAAATGTACGTGTATGCAAGTTCAAGGATTTTTGGAGAAAGTCTGAAGTATTTCCTCGCATTTTTCTCAAGAAGACCGAGATCTTCAAGAGTATAGAGGAATCTTCTGGTTGTAGCACGATCAAATCCAACTATGTCTGCAACTTCAGTTAGGGTGAGCTCAGGTCTTTCAGGCGTGAAAGCCTTCAAGACCTTGAAACCTTTACCAAGAGATTTAACAAAATAATCAGTTCTTCTTGCCATGAGGCACCTCCCAATAGTTTCTGTTCACATATTATAAGACAGGTTCGGATTACAATTCAACTCCATGTATGTTAATTCAGATTCAGGACATAGACGTAATAAATACTTTTTGAGATTGATTACAACCTTAAAATAGTTCCGAAAACGAACAATTTAATAAAGCTTTGACGCTAAATATAGATAATGACGTCATTTTAAGAAAATTTGCTATCAATCTTGACAGAACTTTTAAATCCGGGTAATTAAATATTCCAAACTCAATGATGAATGGAAATCCAAAAAACACCCATTAAGGAGGTGGGCAAATGAAGATTAGACCACTGGCAGACCGTGTTGTGGTAAAAAGAATCGAGGAAGAAGAGGTTAAAAAGGGAAATATCATCATACCTGATACTGCTAAAGAAAAACCCCAGAAGGGGGAAGTCGTGGCAGTAGGACCCGGTAGGGTTGACGAAAAAGGTAATAGAGTTCCCATGGAAGTGAAAGTCGGAGATAAGGTTATCTTCTCAAAATACGCTGGTAGTGAAGTCAAAATTGATGACGAAGAATTCCTTGTAATGAGAGAAGATGACATCCTCGCAGTGATTGAAGAATAAAAGGAGGTAGGAAAATGGCAGCAAAAGACATAAGGTATAGTGAAGAGGCAAGAAGAGCCATTTTGAGTGGTGTTGAACAACTTGCTAAGGCCGTCAAGGTTACTCTTGGCCCGTCTGGAAGAAATGTAGTGTTGGAGAAAAAGTTTGGTTCTCCCACAATTACAAAAGATGGTGTTACCGTCGCAAAGGAGATCGAATTAAAAGATCCATTTGAGAACCTTGGTGCTCAGCTTGTAAAAGAAGTGGCCAGCAAGACTTCGGATGTTGCTGGCGACGGAACCACCACTGCAACAATAATCGCCGAGGCGATTTACAAAGAAGGGCTCAAGCAGGTAACTGCAGGCGCAAATCCAATGGAGGTCAAGAGAGGAATTGACAAAGCTGTTGATGCTGTTGTTGAAGAGCTTAGAAAGATCGCAAAAGAGGTCAAAGACAACAAGGAAATCGAGCAGGTTGCAGCTATTTCTGCTAATAATGACTATGAGATCGGCGCCAAAATCGCCGAGGCAATGGACAAGGTCGGAAAAGACGGTGTTATTACTGTCGAAGAAGCCAAAGGAATCGAAACCTATGTCGAAGTTGTGGAAGGTATGCAGTTTGACCGTGGTTACATTTCCCCTTATTTTGTCACCAACCCTGAGAAGATGGAGGCAGTTCTTGAAGAGCCATACATTCTCATCCACGACAAAAAGATCAGCTCAATCAGAGATATTCTACCTGTTCTTGAAAAGGTCGCTCAGCAAGGCAAACCTCTCCTTGTCATTGCAGAGGATGTAGAGGGTGAAGCCCTTGCTACTCTGGTTGTAAACAAGATAAGAGGAACACTCCAGGCCTGTGCAGTTAAAGCTCCTGGTTACGGTGAGAGAAGAAAGGCCATGCTCGAAGATATCGCCATCCTGACAGGTGGAAGAGTTATCTCTGAAGAGGCTGGAATGAAACTCGAGAACGCACAGCTCTCTGATCTCGGTAGAGCTAAGAGAGTTGTGGTAGACAAAGATAACACGACTATTGTGGAAGGTTACGGCTCCAAGGATGCTATTAAAGCAAGAATCCAGCAGATTAAAGCTCAGATTGAGGAAACAAAATCTGATTACGACAGAGAAAAACTCCAGGAAAGGCTTGCAAAGCTTGCTGGTGGTGTTGCTGTAATTTACGTTGGCGCAGCGACAGAGACTGAGATGAAGGAGAAGAAGGCAAGGATTGAGGATGCTCTCCACGCAACAAAGGCCGCTGTTGAAGAAGGTATTGTTCCGGGTGGTGGCGTTGCCCTGCTTCGTGCATCAAGAGCCATCGACAAGCTTGAAGTGAAAGGTGACCAGAAAGTTGGAGCCGAGATCGTAAAGAATGCCCTTGTTGAGCCTCTCAAACAGATTGCTGAGAATGCTGGCTATGAAGGTTCACTCGTCGCCGAGAAGGTTAAAAATACTGAGAAAGATACTGTCGGATTTAACGCACTCACTGGTGAGTATGTCGATATGTTCGAGGCAGGTATCATTGATCCTCTGAAAGTTGAGAGGATCGCTCTTCAGAATGCTGCCTCAATTGCTTCACTCTTGCTTACAACAGAAGCTCTTGTGACAGAGATCAAAGAGAAAGAGAAGACACCACCTATGCCCGGTGGTGGATACGACGAATTCTAAGAAAATCTGAAAATAAAGGGGGCGCCCTCGAAGAGGGCGCCCCCTCCATCCCATTTTTCCTCTCCTAACCTCAAAAACTTAATCTTTCAATTACCTCAAATAGCCTCTTCATTGTAAACTTGCTAACAAACTATGTCAGATCGATTCCCAGCATCTTGATTTCGGTCATTTCTCTCACAACAAATTCCGGTCCCTCTCTTCCAAAACCACTCTCTTTCATTCCCCCATAAGGCATCAAGTCTACTCTCCAGGTGGGAAGTTCATTCACTAAAATACCACCAAACTCCAGTTTGAGAAATCCATCAATCGCTTCATTTAAATCCCTTGTAAATATTGCTGCATTTAAGCCATACTTAGAATTGTTAGCACTATTCACTGCATCTTCGAAATTCTCATAGCTGTTAACAAATACAACCGGTCCAAAAACCTCCTCCTGGAACAGTTTAACATTTTCTGGAACATTTACGAGGACCGTCGGTTGCATCAACGTTTGTCCAAGTATCTCACCACCATAAACAATCTCTGCCCCATGTTCGACAGCCTCATCTACCCAGCTTTTCACCCGTTTGAGAGCTCCTTCGTTGATAAGAGGTCCCATTCCAGTCTCCTCATCAAGGGGATCTCCAACCTTTATAGCTTTTGCTCCTTCAACCAGTTCACTCACAAATTTGTCAAAAACTTTCCTGTGTACAAAGACTCTTTGCAAAGAAATGCATGACTGTCCAGCCTGTACAAAGGCGCCAACGACTGCCTTTCTGGCCGCTTTCTCTACGTCAGCCGTTTCAGTAACAATCATTGGAGCGTTGGATCCGAGTTCCATGAGTGCTTTTTTGTACCCTTTAATTTCCATAATCCTCTTACCAACATCTCTACTGCCGGTAAAAGTAATCATGGCAAGTTCTGGATGTTTTGCAAGACCTTCTCCTATAGAGCCACCAGGACCTGTTATAACATTCAAAGCCTTTGGGGGAAGACCAGCTTCAAGCATGAGAACGGCGAATTTCAGATTTGTCAGGGGTGTCGCACTGGCTGGTTTGTGTACGACTGAATTACCCACAGCAAATGCCGGCCCAAGCTTATGAAGCGCAAGATTCAAAGGGAAATTGAAGGGTGTAATAGCTCCAATGGGACCAATGGGGACTCTAATATACAGTCCGAATTTCCCCTTACCCCGGGGATCGGCATCAAATATCACCTGTTCACCGCGAAGTCTTTTGGCCTCTTCTCCAGAGAGATAAAGCGTTTGGATGGCTCTTGAAACTTCCCCTCGCGCCTCCTTTATGGTTTTTCCAACCTCAAGTGCCAGTTGCTTGGCAAAGTCCTCTGAGTGCTGCTCAAGCAAAGATGCTGCACAGGTCAGAATTTTGTATCGGTCATAGGAACTCAGCTTTTTCAACTCTTCAAATCCCTCCCTGGCGGATTTGACGGCAAGCTCAAGATCTCCCGGAGTCGCGGATGGAACAGTATCAATAACCTCTCCGTTATACGGATTGATTACCTTTATTTTTTCATCTCGATTAACCCATTCTCCATTTAGAAGCATCTTCATGATTACCTGCTCCTTTTTTATTTACAGTTATTAACAGCCAAAAACACAAAATTGTCAAGAAACAATGCAATCTGGAGAGAAAATTGTGACATGGTCTCAAGAAATTTTATTTCTATACTATCAGAACATGAAAATCATATATTTGGGAAGGTTTTTATCGTCAGGAATGAATGAGAAGAAATGGCTAATAGGATGATAGAAGATTTTTAGATGGAGGGGGCCTGCTTCGCAGGCCCCCTCCATCTAATCCTGGTATTGACCATGATTTTTAGGATGTTATATAAATCCCTATAAACCCCGATTTGCCCAGGATGTGAAAATTACCAATTTCCTCAAATCGCAACAGGAGTGAGAGAATACACAAAGAAAAATCATGCAATACCCTGCAAATCATGGGGTTCGTCTCTATCTCATTACAAGAATTTTCTTTATCGAATTACCACTGGATGCTTCCAACCTTAGTAGATATACTCCATTTGCAACCCTCATACCACTTGCATCAGTTCCATCCCATCTTAAAGTATGTCTTCCAGCATCAACAGTTCCACTAAAAATAGATTTTACAAGTCTTCCAGAGGCGTCATAAACTTTAAGAGAAACATAGTCCCTCGATGGCAAAGTAAATGAAATGGTAGCAAAATCTTTAACTGGATTCGGGACTACACTGTTGAACACTGGTTTTGAACCTTTTGGAGGCAGCACTGTCCATTCATCCACACCGGTTAATGTGTACTCTGCAATCCTCAGGAATCCCGTTGTCCAGGGTTGATACGGGTAGTTGCTGTTTGAGGTTCCTTCGTACACTTCGTATACGACCTCTTTATAGCCATCATTATCGAGGTCATTCCCGGGTTTTATCACAATGGACGGCTGATAGTAATACAAAACTGTATCACTACCAACGATCGTGGTTTCAGCGTAGAAAAATACTTCTGGCAGTATAGGTTCCACCGTATAACTCAAGGTGTCTCCCACGTCACCTCCCTGGTATTCAGCTGAAATGGCCATTCTGTTCATTGAGAAAAGGGCGTAAAATTCAAAGTGTCCATCATTATCAACATCCCCAACAGAGAAGCCATCGAGTCCAAGGACTGAGTTATCGATTGGAAGAGTATCAATTGTAACCGTAGAAGAATCTATATCATCACCGTTGACATTCACAATATAAACCCCACTTGCATAGTAGGGGCTATAACTCCCCGGATATTCACCGGAGAAGAAAAATTCGTCTCTTCCATCGTGATCATAGTCGTAAATAGCGGACAACTTGTTACACGGGAAAAGGTCTGAGCTATCAAGTCCGTCCACATAATATTTAATAGCATAGCTGTCCGGGGCCTCAGATTCAAAGATAGCAAAGGCTCCGTGGTTCCACACGCCAATAATACCCTCGGGATGGCCATCTCCATCAAGGTCCATCGGCCCGTAAGCCCCGTTTGTACTTCCTCCAAACCCGTAATCGGTTCTTCTAAATACTTTCTCGACCACAGGGGTGGTAAAACCGGTTCCAATATCACCTGATATAGAGAAGATATATGCGTTATCAAAAGCTGTCGATGCGTTATTAACCCACAAAACTTCCTGGATACCATCTCCATCAAAATCTCCCACTGCTATGTCTTCAGCCCTTATTCTGTCAGGTAGAGTACCATCAGATTCTCTCAGGAAATCGATGTATCTTTCGCTTGGTTGACCATTATTGCCATAGGTATCACTACCGACATTACCATCCCATTCAAAAACCCAGAGTCCAACGTGAGTGTCAAGTGTATCTCCAGAATCACCTGTCATGGCAACGATAATTTCACCTTTTCCGTCACCATCAAGATCTCCCACAGTGACGCTTCTGGCTGGCTGTGAAGTTGTATTACCTGTTCCTCCCTGAAAAGTCCAGACTTCTTGAATAGAATCATTCCCAACGACTTCAAAGACATGAATACGTCCACCATCTTTATAATCCGTCATTATTATTTCGGGCTTCCCATCTTGATCAAGATCACTTCCCACATACATATCACGAACAAACTGGTTGAAGGTAGAATCTGCCATAAGATAATCATTCGGACCATCAGTTGCCGCCTGTCTCCATGGACCAGGGACCTGAGCACCAAGTCCCATTACACCCATCATTACTACTATTACTACCAACTTCTTCATACAAATTACCTCCTTTTATTATAGGATATTTTCAAATTATTGAAATTTCAACAGTTTTTTGAATAATTATACCAAATAGACACTACGACTTTTCCCTTTTGTTCAATTACTAAACGCAAGAATATTCCCTTAAATCATGAAAGCATTTGTATTCACGTTGTATTTCTGTTTATTCTTCCAGATCTTTATAAATATAAGATTGATGAAGTAGGAAATGCTACTTATTGAAACTTTATTTTAAGATTTTTTATACATAGTGACCATTTGACATTTCGCTTTATGGTCGGTATATTCGGCCTGTTAATACTTTTTTATTAATATTTTAATTTTTCATAATTTGAAAATGAGAATTGTACGGAATGTGAAAAAATTATGTTGTGAACTTATATGAGCTTTCTACGATCTATATGCTCATTTAAAAGGAGGTGTAACATGTCTGGTAATGGTAATGGCAAGAGGACTCTTGCCATAATCCTGATTTTGCTGTGGTTTGTTTTTGCCATACTCCAGGGTCTTGGAGTACTGGGCACCTCTATACATCCCTTCATAGGTCCCATACCGTTTTCCTTCTTCTACCTGCTGATAATTGGTCTGTGGGGTGTTATCAACGCCATTATAGTTGTAAAGGTATTTTCCCACGATTTCTACAGAAAAGCTGAAGAAATCCAGCAGGGAAAATAAATGGAGGTAATAAAAAATGACTCCCGTAACTTGGCTTATTTTAGTTGTTGGTATTTATATGGCCATCGTTGTCGTCATAGGGATCCTGGGCTATACCAGAACAAAGGCAACCGCTGAAGATTATTATCTTGCCGGCAGAGGACTGGGAACTGTTGTCCTCGTGGGCACCCTCATTGCTACTTATGCAAGTATGTGGACTTTTCTTGGCGCTGTAGGAGGTAACTATAGACTCGGAATCTCTTTTGTTTCCATGATGATGATCTGGAACCTTCTCTGGCCACTCATGTATTGGTTTATGGGAACTAAAGTATGGCTGCTTGGCAAAAAATACGGATACATAACATATTCTGAGTTAATAAATGACTATTACGATTCGAAATGGTTAGGAATTATTGCATCTATAATTGGTATTCTTGCTCTCCTGCCCTATATCGCTGTTCAGCTTATGGGTGGTGGAATAGCAGTTCAAACGTTTACCAAAGGTGGTATCTCCTTTGCAGCTGGTGTCACCATAACATTTCTGTTCATGGTGCTGGTGATCGCCCTTGCAGGATCAAAATCAGTGGTATGGACTGACACGTTTCAGGGCATATTTTTCATCTCGGTTCTACTTGGTCTTGCTTTTTACGCTGTACATCTGGCAGGTGGATGGAATAACATGTTTTCCAGAGTTGCAGAAAACAATCCAAAGCTCCTGACACCGGGGAAGTTGAAATTTGGTATGTGGGTCGGCTTTATTTTCACCTGGGGGTTTGCTATCCTTCTACCTCATATGTTTCAGAGATTACTGATGGCAAAAGACCCTCGTACTATAGGAAAAGTGACAATTGCAGCATCAATTATCAGTGGTTGGGTTCAGACGTTACCATTGTTTATCCTTGGAGTAGCCTGTACTGTGCTTATTCCAGGAGTTAAGGGGAAAGCAACCGACTCAATGACCATCATGTTTGCTACAAAATACCTGACCCCATTTCTTGCAGCTGTCGTCGTCGGTGGCGCATTTGCTGCTGGCACATCCACATTGAATAGTCAGCTTCTTACATCATCTTCACTCGTAATGAGGGACCTCGTCGAAAATCCGTCGGGCAAAAAGCTCTCACCTGCAAAGGAAACCTTTTATGGGAGATTAACCGTTCTAATACTCGGTATTATAGTTTTGATAATTGCTCTGTTCCGCCCTGGATTGATAGTCCCTGTCTCAACAGCCGGTGTTGCAATTTGTATTTCAGGATACATGTATCCACTCATCGGCGTTCTCTTCTGGCCCAGAGCAAACAAGGTCTCTGCCTTTCTCAGTATGATAGTTGCAGGTGCAGTCTCCATTTTAACGTGGCTGGTGTGGCCTTTCCCATTAAAAATTTACAATGTACTCTGGGGTCTTATAACAGGAGGAATAGTTTTTGTAATCGCAACTCTACTATCCCCTCCTCCGTCAGAAGAAAAACTTGAAAGATTTTTCAAAATTACTTCCTTCTGACACAATGTTCGGGAGGATATAAAATGATCGCTAATTTGGATTTCGATATAATACTCGAGGGGATACCTGTCCTTAGTAACCGAGGTGCCCTCGGATGGTGTACAGTCTCTTTAATTAAACATGAGGGCAAAAAGATACTGGTTGACACTGGATCAAATGGAGATCGACAAAACTTGCTTAATCGATTGAAGGAACTTGGATTTGGACCAGAAGACATTGATTATGTATTTCTCACTCATCTCCATTACGATCATTGTCAAAACCTTGAAATATTCACAAAAGCGAAAATTTATGTATGTAAGAGGGAGCTCGAATATGTACTCAACAAGGAGTTCATCGAGTTTGGTGATCCCTACATTCCTTATGAATACATTAAAGCAATGAATGATGCTGGCTTAATCAACACAGTTACAACGGGCTCAGAAGTTGAAGGTTTTAAATTTATCCATCTACCGGGGCATACACCTGGATGTTGTGGTATCATTTACGAGAATGGAAGTGGCGGGAAGGTTATTTTCACAGGTGACGCTTTAAAAAACGCCTGGGATCTCGTTAACGGGAATTTACCTCCGTCGTTTTCGCCACCCGGCACCGGAAAGGACAATTACAAGAAAATTTTTGAAATCTCAAGATATGTTGTTCCCGGGCACGACAGGCCGTTCTATTTTGACGAAAAGGGTCATGTAAAATACTTACTTCCTCCGACAATTTTGACAATCAAGTTTACACTTGCAGAGGGTGAGATCAGGAACCAGTGGATGATATAAACAGGATGGGGGCGGCGGCCGGAGGCCGCCGCCCCTAAATCTGTCCACTCTTGAATTAGTGAAAATTGAGCCCACTAAAGAGCTTTAAACTCCATTTCTTCCTTAACATAGGTTCATTGTTTTCTGCAAAAATTCATAAGAAGAATGTAAAAAATTTATTGAAGAGACTATCTTTTACTTTCTTACCATTTTACTTCGTACTGCATTCATTATTTAAGGCTTCACTTTTATTATGTTTGGAGAAAGATAACGTCAGAAAAACTTAAAAAAGTGGAATGTCCACATTTATGACATTTTTGCAATAAGGAAATTTTCCAACAACTTCCACATTGTCATTTACATTATTGGGTTACAGTTCTATAATAAAAACAGGAAAAATTGTTAAAAAGGAGGATCAGATGGATTTAAAAGATGCGCTTGTCGAACTAATTCGCAGGGCGGCAACAGATCTTCCTCCCGATGTAGAAAAGGCATTGAGGGAGGCTTATGAAAGGGAGGACGATGGAACGCCGGCAAAAGCGGTTTTCAAAACTATCCTTCAAAACGTAAAGATGGCGAGGGAAAAGAGTACACCTATCTGTCAGGATACAGGGGCACTGATTTTCTATATAGATTTTCCTGTTGGAGATGAGGAGAGGAAATACAGGGAGGCCATTAATGCTGCTGCAGCTGAAGCCACGAAAAAATACTATCTAAGACCAAATGCAGTGAATCCAATCACAGGTAAAAATTCAGGTAACAATGTAGGGATCAACCATCCTTATATTCATTTTCACCAATGGGATAAAGATGAGGTTCGTATAAGACTTTTATTGAAAGGTGGTGGCAGTGAAAATGTTGGAACTCAGTATAAGCTTCCAGATGCGAGCCTCGGGGCAGGAAGAGATATGGACGGAATAAGAAAGGTTATCCTCGATGCCGTCTGGAAAGCACAGGGTAAAGGCTGCTCTCCTGGCACTCTTGGAGTAGGAATTGGAGGAGATAGAGTAACTTCCTACATATTGTCCAAGGAGCAGTTTTTCAGGAGAATAGGTGAAAGACATCCTGAAAAGATTATTGCAGACTTTGAAACTTCCCTCTATGAGGAAATTAATAGTATGGGAATCGGTCCAATGGGATTTGGTGGTAAAACTACAGTTCTCGATGTATTCGTGGACTACCAGCATCGTCATCCTGCTACGTTTTACGTCTCAATTTCCTATAATTGCTGGGCCTTCAGAAGAAAGGCAATGATTATTAAAAATGGAGAGGTGAGCTATGTCGATTAAATTAAGAATACCAATTTCGGAGGAAGAAATAAGAAAACTTAAAGTGGGGGATGAAGTTTTACTCTCAGGGATAATTGTAACTGCAAGAGACCAGGCCCACAAATTGATGGTGGAGAAAAAACCTGATTTCATAAGGAAATACTTAAAGGAATCTGTTATTTACCATTGTGGTCCTGTCGTCAGGAAGAACGAAGACGGGACATGGAGCTTTGTTTCAGCAGGACCAACAACATCTATCAGGGAAGAGCCATATCAGGCAGATGTAATTTGTGAGTATAATGTTAGAGGAATTATCGGAAAGGGTGGAATGGGAAAGAAGACACTTGAGGCCTTAAAACGCTGTGGAGCAGTCTATTTCCATGCAGTTGGAGGTGCAGGAACACTTATTGCCAATTCAGTTAAAAGAGTTGTTGACGTATTTATGCTGGAGGAGTTTGGAATTCCTGAAGCTTTCTGGGTAATAGAAGTAGAAGATTTTCCTGTAGTTGTTACTATGGACACTCACGGAAATAGCATTCACGAAACAGTGATGGAAAAATCGAGAAAAAGGCTTGAGGAACTTATAGGTCTGGCAAATAAATAGAAAAATTTAAGTCTGATCGTTTAAAAGCCGGGGTTCTTAAAGAGTAAAGGTGGGAGGGGAGTTTATCTTGTGCAAAAAAGAAGTTCTGAGGGTCAATTATTAGAATGTATTTACTCAAATTTATTTAAAGAGATAACACCTACTATTTTCAAATTTTTCTATACTTTGATTTGCCCTCAGTGAAAAGGTCACTGCCATAAATGTCATTTGCTACTATAACCGGGAAGTCTTCTACGTAGAGCTTTCTGATGGCCTCTGTTCCGAGGTCCTCGTAAGCAATTACTTCTACAGATTTTATTTTTCTGGAAAGGAGGGCACCTGCTCCTCCCACAGCTTCAAAATAAACAGCCCTATATTTTTTCATTGCTTCCCTGACTTCTTTTCCCCTTTGACCCTTGCCAATCATACCCTTCAAGCCGAGTTCGAGAAGGGGTGGAGTATAAGGATCCATTCTGTAAGATGTTGTGGGACCAGCTGATCCAATAACATAGCCAGGTTTTGCCGGCGTCGGTCCCACGTAATAAATAATCTGTCCCTTTATATCAAAGGGTAACGATTCATCCTTCTTAATAAGTTCAACGAGTCTTTTATGGGCAGCATCTCGTGCTGTGTAAATGTAACCTGTTATCAAAACTTTATCACCTATTTTTAAAAGTGAAACGTCATCGTCCGTCAAAGGTGGAGTAATTCTTCTGTATTCGTCTCCCATTTTCAAAACCTCCTATAAAATAGCAACTTTATGTCTATTAGCATGGCATTGGATGTTTACAGCGACCGGTATCGAGGCTATATGGCTTGGAAAGTATTCAATGTGAACATCAAGAGCAGTTACAGCTCCACCAAGTCCCATCGGTCCAATTCCGAGTTTATTAATCTCTTCGAGTAATTCCAGCTCCAGTTCAGCATAAAATGGATCGGGGTTTCTTTCGCCAATTTTCCGGAAAAGAGATTTCTTTGCAAGTATTGCTGACATTTCAAAATTACCACCTATTCCAACTCCTACGACGATAGGTGGGCATGGGTTTCCGCCAGCTTTATCAACGACATCTACAACGAATTTCTTTATACCTTCTTTGCCAGCTGCAGGTGCAAATAACTTTGCGATACTCATATTTTCCCCACCACCACCCTTGGGTGCAAATAAGATTTTTATCCTATCGCCGGGAACAATATCGAAATGGATTATTGGCGGTGTATTATCACCGGTATTACCTCTTCTGAGTGGATCTCTTACCATAGATTTTCTTAAATAACCATCGATGTATCCCTTTCTCACACCTTCAATAAGAGCATCTTTGAGATGCCCACCTTTAATGAAAACTTCCTCTCCCACTTCAACGAACATGACCACAGTTCCTGTATCCTGGCAAATAGGTACCATCTCGATTCTTGCGATCTCATCGTTATCGAGTATTTGCTTCAGGACTTCTTTACCGGTAGGGGATTCTTCCTTTTCGTAAGCTTCTCGAAGAGCGTTGTATACATCTTCGTCAAGCACCGAATTAGATTCAATTGCAAGATTTCTAACAGTTTCTACAATCAAGTTATAGTCAATTTCTCTCATTAATGAACCTCCTGATTCGTTCAATTTTCTTTGTTTTACCGGTCAGATTATCAATTTCTGCAAAAATACCCTCGAGTCCGATTTCCTCTTTTGAAGGCTCGTATTTAACGGGAAGCTGAGTGATGAATCTCTGGATGGCAAGTTCACTCTTTATACCAATAACTCCTCTCAATCCTCCTGTCATGCCGAGATCGGTAATATAGCCAGTACCACCAGGTAAAATTTTCTCATCGGCTGTCTGAACATGTGTGTGTGTTCCAACAACGAGGGAGGCTCTTCCATCAACGTAGAACCCAAACGCCTGTTTTTCAGCCGTTGTTTCAGCATGAAAATCGACTATGACAATCCTGTCTCTGATGCGATCGTATATTTCATCAAATTTTCTGAAAGGGCAATCTATATTCATAACAAACAGCCGTCCCATCAGGTTAATCACTGTGATTTGCAAGCCAGTTTCAGTTGTATATTCAATAAATCCCCTACCTGGTGCTCCGGGGGGATAATTTGCGGGTCTGATCAACATGGGGTACTCATCGATATATTTGAAAATTTCTCTTTTATCCCAGATATGATTTCCGCCGGTCATCACGTGGACACCGTAACTTTTTATTTCATCGAGGACTTTTTTAGTCACACCGGCTCCGCCAGCTGCATTCTCGACATTGGCAAGTATTATATCAACGTTGTACTCATTACGGAGGGAGGGTAAGAGTTCGCGAAGGGCCTTTCTACCCGGTTTACCAACCACATCGCCAATGAATAAAAGTCTCATTAAAAAATCCTTTCGTTAAAGAGGAGGGGGAAAACCACCCCCTCCAATTATTATCTTGCATACTCGACAGCCCTTGTTTCTCTGATAACTGTAACTTTAATCTGTCCCGGATATTCAAGTTCCTCTTCAATCTTACTAGCAACTTCTCTGGCAAGGTCAAAAGCTTCTACATCGGAGACCTTATCTGCTTCAACAATAATTCTGAGCTCTCTACCAGCCTGAATGGCATATGCTTTTTCTACTCCGGGGAAACTTGTGGCAATAGATTCAAGTCTTTCGATTCTTTTTATGTAGGCTTCAAGTGATTCTCTTCTTGCACCAGGTCTTGATCCGGAAATAGCATCGGCTGCGGCCACGATAACTGCGTAGGGTGACTGCGGATCAACATCTTCATGATGTGCGGCGATCGCGTTAACCACGAGATCATTCTCACCAAATTTTTTAGCTATCTGAGCGCCTATGACCGCGTGTGGACCTTCATAAGTATCGTCTGCCAGTTTACCTATGTCGTGGAGTAAGCCAGCTCTCTTAGCAAGATCTTCTCTCAATCCAAGCTCTCCAGCAATGATACCGGACAATTTGGCAACTTCAATAGAGTGTTGAAGCAAGTTCTGCCCATAAGAGTATCTAAATTTCATTCTTCCGATATATTTAACAAGCTCCGGATGGAGACCGGCGATACCAAGTTCAAGAAGAACTTCCTCACCTATTTTCTTGATATACTCATCAAACTCCTGTTTCACTTTTTCAACAACTTCCTCAATGCGTGCAGGGTGGATTCTGCCGTCTTGCATAAGTTTCTCAAGTGCAAGTCTGGCGATTTCACGTCTCATTGGATCAAACGCTGATAAAGTAACTGCCTCCGGTGTATCATCGATGATTACTTCAACACCTGTGGCTGCCTCAAAGGCTCTAATGTTACGGCCTTCCCTACCAATGATGCGTCCCTTCATATCATCGGATGGGAGAGGGACAACAGAGACAGATGACTCTGCTGTGTGAGAGGTTGCACATCTCTGAATCGCAGTAGCAATAATCTCCTTGGCTTCCCTCTCAGCTTTCTCTTTCGCTTCTTCACGGATCTTATACACAAGTTGTGCGGCTTCATATCTTGCCTGAGCTTCAAGTGTCCTCATGAGTTCAGCCTTTGCTTCTTCTCGTGTGAGACGTGCGACCTCTTCAAGTTTTTTGGACTCTTCCTGAATCAGCTGTTCGAGTCTGTCCTCTTTTGCCTTAATATTTCTTTCCCTTTCCTGAAGAGCTTTTTCAAGATTTCTCAATTCTCTTTCCTTGCGAGAAATATTATCTGCTCTTCTATCTAACTGATTTTCACGTTCATCGAGAGCCTTTCTCTCTTTCTCAAGGCGACGTCTTTCCTCATAAGATTCCTTTTCAAATTTTCTCTTTTCGTTGTACCAGTACTCTTTTGCTTTTACTTCTGCATCTTTCTTAATACTATGGGCCTCTTTTTTGGCTTCATCGATAATCTTTTCGGCACTCCCCCTGGCTTCCTCCAGCCTTTTCACATATTGTGACTTGAAATAGAGTAACCCAGCAGCAAATCCAACTATCAACCCAAGTATTAACAATACGACTGAAACGAACATCATTTTTCATCAACCTCCTTTTCCTTTTTTATTAGTTGCTTCTCGTATCCGATATCTACTGGTTCAAAAATTTTTACATCCTTTAATCCTTCGGGAAGATAGTGCTGTTCAACCTTCCCTTTATACCCATGGGGATATATATATCCTTTCCCGTGTCCAAGTTTCTTTGCTCCCGAATAATGAGAATCTTTAAGATGTTCGGGAACTTCTTCTCGCGGGTACTTTTTTACAACTTCGCGGGCTTTTTTCAACGCCCTGTAAACAGTGTTTGATTTAGGAGCTGTCGCAAGGTAAAGAACAGCTTCAGCCATTATTAGATCCCCCTCCGGTCTCCCCACCATTTCAAATGCAGTAAGTGCTGAAGATGCAACAACAAGAGCCATCGGATCTGCAAGACCTATATCCTCTGCGGAATGTATTAAAACCCTTCTCAGGATATAACGTGGATCCTCACCAGATTCCAGAATTCTAACCATCCAGTACATTGATGCGTCAGGATCCGATCCTCTTATCGATTTTATAAATGCAGAAATCATGTCGTAGTGTTCATCTCCAGTACGATCATAATGAAAAGTATGTGACAGTATGGAATCGACTATCTTTTCGTCAATCATTTCAGATCCAGCTACCATTGAGACGAGTTCCAGATAATTTAACGCTCTCCTTGCATCACCTTCAGACGCTATCGCTATGTGTCTGAGAGCCTCTTCCTTCACGGTTAATTTTGATCTTCCCAGACCTCTTTTTTCATCTTTTAGTGCTCTCCTCATTATCAGTATCAAATCGTCTACATTCAGGGGTTTGAATTCAAAAACGAGTGTGCGAGAGATTAACGCTTTTGAGATAGCAAAAAAAGGATTCTGCACAGTAGAGCCAAGGAAAGTTAGCGTTCCCCTTTCAACTGATGGGAGTAGATATTCTTGCTGTAATCTATTAAATCTATGGACTTCATCAACAAATAGGACAGCTCTGTTCCCAGACATTTTGAAATGTCTTTCAGCAAATGCAATTTTTTTCTTGAGTTCAGTGACGTTTGATTCAACAGCGTTCAGATAGATAAATGGAGAACTTGTTTTATTGGCTATTATCCTGGCAAGAGACGATTTCCCGGTTCCAGGTGGTCCATAAAATATTGCTGAAATAAGTCTGTCCTCTTCTATAAGTTTTCTTAAGGGCTTGCCCTCTCCAAGGATATGCCCCTGTCCCACAAACTCAGTGAGAGTCTGCGGCAACATCCTTTTGGCAAGTGGGGCAACTCCGTCCTGTTTTTTAACTCCAAAAAGATCCAATTATTTTCACCTCCTAAAATTGAACAATATAAAAATTCAAAATTCATTCTAAACCTTCTATTTTCTTTAATATCGCCCGTATTCTTTGCTCCTGTTTGTTGAGCATCTCTTTGTTCTTGTAACATTCAATCGAAGCATTCAAAAAGGCAAGTAAAACAATTAGAAGCCGATTTATATTTTCTTTCCCTTTTGTCTCATTCTCAATTTTTTGAATCCAGTCTTCTATATAATCGCGTATTGCCTGAAGCTCTGACGCCTCCAGATCCGCCTTTATAGGTATATCCATCCCATATATTCTCAGTTTCGTCTCGATCATGATCTCTCAAACATTGAAAGTTTGATGGAAATTTTATTCAATTCTTTTTCAAGTTTACTCACAGTCCTAACTAATTTTTCCCGCTCTTTTAATAACTTTGCCCTCTCATCTTTCAACTGTGAATTTTCTATCCTGAGGCTCTTCAACTCCCTGATCAACTCATCGATCCTATCCTCAAGTCTGTCAAGCAGCTCATCCGACATCATCAATTCCTCTTATTTGATAACCTGACCGTTTTAAAAGATCTATCAGTCTATTAAATTCTCTATCTACCTCTTCGTCACTTAACGTCCTCTCGTCAGATTGAAATTCAAGAGTAAATGTTAAACTCTTTTTCCCTGAAGGTAAAGGTTTACCTGTATAAATATCCAGAAGTCTAAAGCTCTTCAGAAAAACAGAGTCAAATGTCTCAAGAATTTTAGCAACCTGAATGTAGGGTACTTCCAGATCAGTCACTATAGAAATATCTCTTTTTACCGATGGGAAAATGGAAAATGGCCTGAATCTTTTACCCTTTACCTCTACATTTTGCAAAGAAATTTCAAGGGCATAGATACTATCTTTCACATCATAAAAACGACCAATAGAAAGTTCACCGATAAATCCAGCATAGTTTCCGTTTATAACGACATCGGCTCCAATACTAAGAAAATCTTTCTCAGCAGGTTCCAATTCATAAGAGAAATCAAATTCCTCTGCAAGAGCATCAAGCACACCCTTCAAATCATAATAATCGAGTTTTCTTTCCTCGTTAAAAGGGGTTTTGGGATACTTACCTGCCATCATCACAACCACACGTTCATCTTCTATAGGTAAATCATCCGGTCCCTGCCATAAAAAGGCTTTTCCAGCTTCAAAAACCTTGATAGGAGATATACCTCTTCTCCAATTTGTGGATACCACCTGAATAACACTCATGGAAAGCATAGGTCTCATGAACTCATAGGATTCATTGACAGGGTTTTTTATTCTAACAGCATCTTGCTCGGGATATGCAAATAAAGACAACTCTTTTTTACCCACAAACTCTATAGTTTTGACTTCAAATAACCCAAGTTTAACGAGAAATTCTCTGATGTAGTCAGTCTTCTTCTTTAACTTTTTCCCTACCAGTTCTCCAGACGTTGAGATAATTTTTCCGGGAATATTGTCGTACCCATAAATTCTTGCAACCTCTTCGACAAGGTCTGCTGGCAAGGAAATATCCTGCCTTCTCGTGGGAACAATTACATCAAACCCATTTTCATCCTTGTGAACTGTAAAGCCAAGATTGTCAAAAATTTCTACAACTTTGCTCTCCGGTATCTCATATCCAAGGAGTCTTTCAAGATATGACTTTTTCAGAAAAATTTTTACAGGCTTTATCTTGAGGTGGTTGACATCATTGATTGGTCCCACACGTCCACCTGCAATTTCCGTGATCAATCTTGCTATCCTGTTAGATGCAAGTGGAGATAACTCTGGATCAATCTTTCTCTCAAATCTGTATGATGCCTCTGTACTGAGTTTTAACCTCATGGTACCCTTTCTAATTACAACAGGATCAAAGTATGCGACTTCTACCATGAGGTCTTTCGTATTTTCCTGAACACCTGAATATTCGCCACCCATTATTCCTGCAAGTGCAAGAGGTTTTTTACTATCGGCAATAAGGAGAATATCTTCAGTAAGTTCTCTTTCAACACCATCAAGCGTCACAATTTTCTCACCATTTTTCGCAAATCGGACAATAATTTTTTCTTCAACCTTTTCAAGATCAAATGCATGGATCGGCTGACCAAGTTCAAAGAGAACATAGTTCGTTATATCAACAATATTGTTAATGGGTCTCTGTCCAATAAGGGCCAATCTATATCTCATCCAATGCGGAGATGGTCCCACTTTGATGCCTTTGATAACTCTCCCTGTATATCGAGGACAACCGTCTGGAGCGTTTATCTCAATGGGAAACTTCCCAATTTCAGGATCTTCTTCCACGCCAACTCTGGGTGGAATCAGTTCATCACCTGTCTTCGCTCTAATATCCTGGGCTATTCCAATATACCCCAGCAGATCACCTCTGTTATGAGTGATCTCAAGATCGTAAAGATAGTCATCCATCTGGAGATATGAGAGAGGAGATTCTCCGGGTTTCAATTCATCTGGAAGCTCAATAATGGTATCCGAATGATCTGCCAGTCCGAGTTCTTCTTCAGAAAGTGGCATCCCATAAGACATGACCCCTCTAATCCGACGCTTGTCTATCTTAAATCCACCGGGCAAAATAGTTCCTGGCATCGCTTGGACCACTTTCATTCCGACATAAAGACCGGGGGCACCAGAAACGACCTGGACAGATTCGTCTCCAACAAAAATCTTTAAAACTCTAAGTTTTTGTGATTCAGGATGCGGCTCAATTTCAACAATCTCTCCTACGACAAGATTTTCCAAACCTTCTCCAAGATATTTAAATTCCTCAACAGGAATACCAAGGGAGTCAAGAAGTTCCACAAGATCATCAGGTTTTATCTTAAGATCAATATAATCTTTAAGCCAATTGTAAAGTATTTTCATGGTTTAGAGCTCCTTGATTAATCTAAGGTCATTTTCGTAAAAAAGCCTTATATCATCAATTCCATATTTAATCATAGCTATCCTGTCAGGACCCAGGCCGAATGCGTAACCAGTCCACTCTTCCGGGTCGTATCCAACAGCCTCAAAGACTTTTGGGTGAACCATTCCGGCTCCGAGAATTTCAAGCCAACCCTCTCCCCAGTTTACAAGTACTTCAGTAGAAGGCTCTGTAAATGGGAAATAAGACGGTAAAAATCTTATCCTCGTCTGTGGGCCAAAAAGTTCCTTTGTAAACATTTCCAGAGTTGCCTTTAAATCAGCAAAAGAAACATTTCTATCAACGTACAATCCCTCTGCCTGGAAAAACGCAGGGGCGTGGGAAGCATCAAAAGGATCCTTCCGATAGACTCTACCTGGATGGAAAACTTTCAAGGGGGGCTTCTTCTTCTTCATTGTTCGTATCTGAACCGGTGAAGTATGAGTTCTTAAAAGCATTTTATCGGTGATAAAGAGGGTACTCCACATATCACGGGAGGGATGGTACTCCGGGATATTTAACGCTTCAAAGTTGTAATATTCCCACTCGATTTCAGGCCCATCAACAATTTCAAATCCAAGTCCAACAGCAATTTCAACCAGCTCTTCCATTACTTTAACGAGTGGATGTTTCTTTCCAGCAACGACTAACTTTCCCGGTAATGTGAGATCAAGTTTTCTCGACCTTTCAAGTCTTTCAAGTTTTTCTTTTGCCTGCTGTATCTCTCTTTGTATTTCATTTTTCAATGTATTAACAGCCTGACCGAAGGCCCGTCTCTCTTCTGGAGGAACTTCCTTGATCTTTTTCAGTAGATTGGTTATTTCCCCCTTTTTGCCAAGATATTTAATTCGAATATCCTCAAGCTCTCTCAAAGATAAGACCTGCTTAAACTCATCGTAAAATTTCTTTCTAATTTCATCGACTCTTTCTATCACTTTAGCAACCTCCTTAAAATAAACGGAGGCCCAAGCTTACAGTGAAGCCGGGGCCTCCTTTCCTTTCCAAAAAATTTTTAAACTCAGGCTTCTATGGCATCTTTTGCAATGTTTGCAAGTTCTTTAAATGCATCTCTGTCTTTGACAGCAAGCTCAGCCAGAATTTGTCTATTAAGCTTTACCCCGGCCTTTTTAAGGCCGTAAATAAATCGAGAGTAACTCAACCCCTCTTCTCTTGCAGCAGCATTAATACGTGTGATCCAGAGCCTTCTAAAATCTCCCTTTTTATCCTTCCTGTGAGCATAGGAATACTGAAGAGATTTTATAACTGCCTCTTTCGCCTTCTTAAAGGTACTCGATTTCTGCCCATAGTATCCTTTTGCTGCTTCTCTAATCTTCTTATGCTTATGCCTTCTAACCGTCCCTGTCTTAACTCGCATTTTTCATCCTCCCTTTGATTCAGGTGGTTCTTATTATACCTTACCTCTGAATCCCGTGTCAAACACACGAGTTATCTTGAAAGTGTTGACCAAAACTTCAAAAACCTACTGACTCCTGACGGTAAAATTACAAAATTTAACTCCCTACCAATTTACTTTCATGCAACTTTAATCACAGTGTCTTTAATATTTTATTTGAATGCTTCATAATTTAAGGCCTTTTCATTTTTTATCCTTCAACTTTCGGTCGATACCAGCCTGAGACATCTCAATCTCGCCTCAAAACCCACCTTTAAAGCTGGATTTAAGACTTCCTTGAAACGGTACCCTCTGAGCATTAAAGTATGCTGTTTAATTTGAAAGGAGGTAGTGTATGAAAAGGTTGATAATTATAATACTAATTGCAGGAAGTATTCTGCATGCAGAAAAACTTGTCGAAGTCAAAAATTTTAGTAGAAGTGACATCCCCAGAATCAGCAAAAAATATGATGTAGTAAACTACACCAAGGAAGGAACTCTTAAAGCAATCATTTATGATGATGGGGCCCTTTTTAAGCAACTTGGTTATAATTTCAAAGTGGTCGTAGACTATGATACCGTAACGAACACGATCCCAAAGGGATATCACACATTTGAACAATTTGTCGCAGAATTTGAATCGCTTGCTACAACATACCACAACATTTGTGTACTCGATACAATAGGTCATAGTGTTCAGGGTCGACCAATACTTGCAATGAAGATTTCGGACAACCCGCAGATAAAAGAATTTGAACCTGAGGTCAGACTGGTAGGTGTCCACCACGGCAACGAGCAAATATCCGGTGAAGTTTTAATGGCTTACGCTCCGTATTTACTTGAAAATTACGGAACTGATCCATTCGTTACCCAAATGGTTAATAATCGTGAAATATGGATTATACCAGTATTTAATCCGGATGGATTTGTGTCCGATTCAAGGAGAAATGCAAACGGAGTCGATCTCAATAGAGACTATGGGTACATGTGGGACGGAGAAGGTGGTAGCTCTGCTCCATACTCTCAACCAGAAACAAGAGCCATGTACGAATTTTCCCAGCATCATAACTTTGTTTTATCCTTAACATTTCACAGTGGTGCTTTCTATGTCAACTATCCATGGAACTATACCCCTGTCAGGTGTGAAGACAATCCCTTTATTTATGATGTTTCTGTCAGATACGGTGACTCAACAGGTTATCCAATAACTGAGGGCTATGACTGGTATCAGACGCGCGGAGATTTAAATGATTATTCATACGGAATTGATTCTGACATTGATATAACAATTGAGGTGTGGGGAGATAATGGTTATAATCCACCATCTTCTCTCGTTGACTCAGTGGCACTCTTAAATCGAAAAGCGATAAACATGATTCTTGTAAAAGCGGGTCAGGGCATAGGTGGATTTGTGATCGACTCTACAACTGGAGATACAATAAAAGAAGCGAGAATTTATGTAGAGGGAATAAGATGGCCAGTTTATACCGATAGGGAGCTCGGAGACTATATTAAGGTTCTTGAACCCGGTACATACAGTATCAGGGTCGAGGCAAACGGATATTTGACAAAAACTATACAGAACGTAACTGTATATGAAGATTCACTAACTCATCTTGACGTATATCTCCAACCCGGCGGAGGAAAATATGCTTTCAAACCCGTAATGGCTGTAGTAGAGGCTGACAATTACGACAGGATAACAAGAGATACTATACTTGTTGGGAACATGCTTGGAGAACATGATGGAAGATTCTATTATCTTGGAATCGGTGGGTACGTAGTTCTCGATATGGGTGAGAGTGGAATTGCAAATGGGTATTTGAAAGTTTATGAAGGTGACGATGGCGTTCCCGATGAAGGTTACTACGTTTATGGTTCTAATAATTGGAATGGTCCATGGACTACTATAGGAAACGGGCATGGGACTCAGGAGTTTACGTTTAATGGTTCATTCCGTTATATCAAAATCATGGATGATGGAAACGGTGATGACAGGGCACCTAACCCGGGATTTGACCTTGACGCAATTGAAACAGAAAGGCCCACAACACCGTATTTTATTTTTACGAACACCCGGTTCAATGATTCTCAGGGAAATGGAAATGGGATACCAGATCCTGGTGAAAATGTGATTTTTGTATTTACAATAAAAAATGTAGGTGCTGACACAGCATCTGGTACTTATATCCGAATTTTGCCCGGTGATAGCTATTTAACTATTGGGACAGATTCCATATTCATAGGAGATTTTTACCCAAATGATAGTTTAACCGATTCTGTCAACATCTCGATTGACCCGGATTGTCCACGTGCCCATAATGATTCGTTGATTTTAAATGTAAGCTTTGACAACACATCTCAGAATCTTATAAAAACTTTCCAGATTGGACAGTTGACACAGTTTGATCCAACAGGACCTGACAACTACGGATACTATGCTGTTGAAAATGTTGACTCTTCATCCCCATCGAGACCATCTTTCTCATGGGTAGAGATTTCATCAATGGGAACAAATTTAGATCTTGGAGATGATGAAACTCAAACGGTGTCACTTCCATTTACATTTACTTACTATGGAAGGTCGTATAATTCCTTAAGTGTTTGTTCCAACGGTTTCATCGGAATGGGAAGCACATCCAATTCCCCATATTCAAACTCAGCGCTTCCATATTCAGATAATATCGTTATGGTAGCGCCATTCTGGGATGATTTGGATCCAAGTTCTAATGGTGGTGTCTACTATTATTATGACAGTGCATATCACAAATTTATTGTTGAATGGAGTCAGGTACCACATTTTGGTGGATCTCAGCCCTATACTTTTGAAGTTGTATTTCTCGATCCACAGTATTATCCTACATCTACCGGAGATGGTATGATTCTTTTCCAGTACCAGAATGTCCCCGATGCCAGTTCATCGACAATAGGCATTGAAAATCCTTCTGAATCTGATGCACTTGAATACTGGTATAATGGCCAATCAGATGTTACGGTAGCAGGTCCATCTAACGGTCGCGCTGTTCTGTTCACAACATCTCCGAACGTAGCGGTCTGCGAAAGCCCATTGCGTCAAATTTCCTTAAAATTTGCTGTGAACCCAACAACGGTGTTCGATCAGACAATCATAAGATTTGCAATCCCTTCTGCCTCTGAAGTAAACTTAAATATATATGATGTTTCGGGGAAAATTGTGGATAGAATAGTAAATAAAAAACTATCAGCAGGAATTTACAATGTTAAGTGGTCTGGATTCGGTGTAAATGGGAAAAGATTACCAGAAGGTATCTATTTTGTAAATCTCAGAGCAAATGGGAAAAATTTGACAAGGAAGATCCTTGTTATAGGTAACAAAAATAGGAGGTAGTGCGTATGAAGTATGGAAGACTCATCCTGGCCCTCCTCATTGGGTTCGGGATGGTACATGCAAAGTACATTTCCTTTACTCCGAATGGTAATACGGGAGTAAAGGTGTTATCAAGCTCAACAAGTGGTATCGACCTTGAGGTCAACATATCTGGTGTGGAGATCTCGACTGAAAGACTGGAAAAGGGAGAATTCGCTATTCTCAAAATAGGAGATTATGGATTCACAACTGAAATTGGAAAACCACAAATCCCTGTTATTACAAGATTTATTGAGGTTCCGATTGGAGCCAGGGTCGAGGCAAGTGTCGAGGATTACAGAGAAGGTTCAATGTTCATTACATCGAGGATAAAGCCTGTACAGCCTCCAATCCCGAAGGTTCCTGATCCACATGTACAGTTCACAATGGATAACCAGTTTTATTCGACTGATACCTTTTATCCACATAAGATTGTAGAAGTACATGATGCTGGCATTATCAGGGGACACAGATTGGTTCTCCTGAGTATTTATCCAATATCGTACAACCCCGCTAAGGGAGAAATTAAGTATTACACAGATATGGACATCAGGGTTAAATTCGTTGGCGGAGATCTCGGAGAAACCAGAAGAAGGATTTTCCATCACTATTCAATGGCTTTTGAGGAGAAGATCAGAAAAGACGTTATAAATTACGGCTTACTTGAAGGTGGGAAACCAGCGCTCACTTTACCAATAGATTATCTTTTCATTGTTCCAGATGACTGGGTTGATAGTATTACCCCACTTGTGAATCTAAAGAAGTATCAAGGCTATAGAACAATTGTGGCAACTCTTTCTCAAACTGGTACATCAACTTCGGATATAAAAAATTATATCCAGCAAATTTATGATGATCCAACAAGAAATCTAACTTTTGTACAGCTCATTGGAGACGTAGACCAGATTCCGAACTGGGTTGGGCAGGGGCAGAATAACCCAGCGACAGATCTATATTACACAACCCTCGAAGGAGACGATTACTTTTCTGATGTTTATATTGGAAGACTCAGCGTACAGAATGAGAGTCAGCTCTCTACTGTTGTCCACAAAATTGCGAAGTACGAACTTGTTGATAACTGGTCAAATGGTACAAACTGGACGGGAATTGCCTATTTTATGGCCTCAGACGACGGAGGACATCACCAGGTAGCAGAGAGTACGCACACCTATTGTATGAGAATTGTGAGAAGACACGGTATGCAAACTGACTCACTATGGTATTATTACAATTCGGGAACACCTATAGCACAGGCACTTAATGAAGGTAGAAGCCTTGCAATATATTCTGGACATGGTGGCCCCACGGAATGGGCGGGCCCTCCATTCAGCTCAAGTGATGTTTATAACCTGCAAAATGTAGATATGCCTACTCATGTTGAAAGTTTCGCCTGTGAAACCGGAGATTACACAACGTCCGAATGTTTCATGGAAGCCTGGTTAAGAGCCCCCAATGGTGCGATCACATCCATGGGCTCATCCGTCACATCTTATTGGGATGAAGATGACATTCTTCAAAGAAGAATATTTGATGAATGGTTTGACTCAACTTATTACTGGGTTGCCGGAAATATCGTCCAGGGCAAAATTAAACTCTACGAATATTACAACGGTGGTGGAGCTTCTCAAAGGTACTTTGAAATGTACAATCTCTTTGGCGATCCTTCCACAGATGTATTTACAAATCCTCCAGTTACTCCCACAGTGGATGTAGCTGGTGCAATTCCAATAGCACCCAGTCAGGTTCCTGTATCAGTGTATTCAAACGGCAATCCTGTTGACCTTGCACTCGTTACATTTGTCCAGAACGATTCTATTATTGGTCAGGGATACACGGATCAAACCGGAAATGCTTTAATACAGGTTTTCCCGGTTAGTGGGGGTCCTGTTGAGGTCCATGTCACCGGTCATAATCTTGTACCTTATGTGATAAATATAAATGCAATTTCCTCGGGTGCCTACGTCGGGTACGTTAGAGACTCAATTGCTGGTGACAACAATGCTAATGGCGTACTCGACGCAGGGGAACAGGCCAATCTCTTTGTTCTTGCAAAGAACTATGGAAACGATGCTGCAAACGCAGTTTACGGAATTCTTTCAACAGATGACTCTTACGTAACCGTTACAACTGATTCTGTAGACTTCGGAGATATTGGGGCAGGTGACTCACTATGGTCACCTGTACCATACGTGATTTCTGCGGCATTAAACACACCCGATCAGCATAATGTAATGTTTACCCTTCAGTTCCATGATGCAAACGATTCAGTATGGATTTCTCACTTCAACATCAAAGTTAATGCGCCCGTAATCCAGTATTACTCATATACTGTTATCGATACACTTGGAGGAAATGGTAACGGTGTAGCCGAGCCAGGTGAAACGTTACTCGTATATGTATCACTGAAGAACGCGGGACATACACCTCTCGATTCAGTATCCTCCATACTTACATCAGAAAATCCATATCTTACATTTATTGACACCCTCGCCACTTATGGAACCATTTTACCTGATAGTGTCGTGACAAATGGCACACCATACAGGATATACGTTTCAGATAGTTGCCCTGCTCCATCATTTCCAATTTTGAATCTTAATATTTCTGGTGCGGGTGGATTTTCATTTGCCGATTCATTCAAACTCATAGTGGGTCGAGTGGGATTATTCTACAATGTTGAGGGTGATACAACCGGATGGCAACATGGTGGAACAAACGATCTCTGGCATGTTTCAACACGTGATTTCCATTCCCCAAATCATTCATTTTATTCAGGGAGTGAATCAGGTGGAAGTTACACCAACAATATGGACGCCTGGCTAATGAGTCCGATAGTGGTTATTGGTGACAATGCACAACTTTCCTTCTGGACAAGATATGACCTCGAGAACAGCTGGGACTTTGGATATGTTGAAATATCAACTGACGATGGAAACACTTGGACACAACTTGGCGAAATCACAGGAGAATCAAATGGATGGACAAAACTCACCTATGATTTATCAAATATTCCAATCGGAACTGTAGCTTATATCAGATTCCGCCAAACTTCAGATGGCTCTGTCACTCATGAAGGATGGTATGTTGATGATATTGCTGTTACCCCTCCAGCAGTTCCACCTGTTTTAGCTTTGACAAATCTCACAATTGTAGACTCCACAGGAAATAATAATGGTGTAGCAGATCCCGGTGAATTCATCAATCTCGTTGTTGGAATTAGAAACGATGGAGGAAGTGATTTGCCATCGTTAAATGGACAACTTACGACCTCATCCCAGTTCATTCACATGGTTGATTCAACGGCTTCCTTCGGTGATCTTCCTGTGGGTAGTGAGGCGAGTGCAACTTTCTCTTTTAATGTAGACGCCAATACACCAACACCAAGCTACATCGATTTAATTCTTGTTTTTAACTCCTCGGGGGCAAATTTCGTAGATACTATGAATATAACCCTTTCTGTTGGAGATATTAGGGCACTTCCATCCGGTCCTGACAATTATGGCTACAGGATCTATGAAATGGCTGATAACCAGAATGTGAATTTCTACTGGATAGAAATAGATACATCCTATGGTGGGCATGGTATTCCACTGGATCTTGGTGACGATGATGTCACGACAATCAATCTTCCATTTGCTTTCACTTATTATGGAAATTCTTATTCACAGGTCTCAATTTGCTCAAATGGCTGGATCTCCATGGGACAAACGGGTTCCTCAGCACTATCTAATTCCTCACTACCAAATCCATCAGAACCTAACGCAATGATTGCAGGTGTTTGGGACGATCTTAATCCAAGTAGAGGTGGATCCATTTCTTATTCCTATGACAGTACTAACCATTTCTTTATAATTGAGTACCGCGGTGTTCCTCATTATGCACATAACGATCAGATCGAGAATTTCGAAATTATTCTTTACGACCCGAACTACTATACTACACCTACAGGTGATGGCATGATAAAGCTTCAGTATCTCACAATACCTTCTCAGGATGATTACACGGTGGGAATCGAAAACGCCGACGGATCTGTCGGTCTCACTTACTACTACGATGGTACGCTTGACGAACATGCATTCGGTATCACATCAGATTCTACAGCTCTCATTATCACAACGGCTACTGAGGTTAATGTGGCTGAAAACCCAATAAGACCACTGAGATTTGCTCTTTTACCTGCGTCCCCCAATCCATTCAAAGGTGCAACAAGAATTACATTCACCATTCCACAGAGAGCACACGTTAAACTTGGAATTTACGATATAACTGGTAGACTCGTCAGAAAATTGGTTGACGGCAACCTGGCAGCTGGAAGATATACCATAAACTGGCATGGCAAATCCTCGAGTGGAACAAAGTTGGCAAGTGGCATTTACTTCGTTAGACTCCAGAGCGATCTTGGAACAGTTACAAGAAAATTAATTTTAGTCAGATAATGTAAAATGGGGGTGGGGGGCAAAGCCCCCCACCCCCATTTTATTATATTTTCCCTTCAATCTTATTATCCTCAACTGAAAAACCTCATGTGTAAATAGCCTTACTTTTTCTATCTTTCTCACTACATAAATGAATTTTTCCTCAAACTTTGAAATCTATGTCTAATATTCTTATCACGCTATCCACTTACTGGAAAAAGAAAAAATTCTCTGCCATTTTTATACCAAAACAAGAGACTGTTCGAAAAATATTTTACCGATGATCATTTCCCCTTTTACTTTGTGGAAAAACCCTCTTTATCTCCCCCTCCCGCTTGCGAGAAGATCCATCCACAGCCTCCCCTCCCGCCTTGGGGGAGGGGATAAAGGGGAGAGCGAAAATTTTGCCCCCTCCTTAATCCTCCCCCGCAATGCAGAGCATTGCGGGGGAGGAGGTTATTTTGTTCACTTTATTCAACGTGTAGAAATATGCAAAAATTTTGAATATTTATACATCACTCTAAAAAACATGGGTGATGTTAGCTCCCGCTTGTGGGAGCTTGGCTTACATTTTCCCCTCCCGCGACGCGGGAGGGGATTAAGGGGAGGGATTTGCCCCCTCCTTAATCCGCCCCCACGCCTCTTCGAGGCGTGG
>CAYNMM010000087.1:0-5036 GCA_964398355.1 uncultured bacterium | reverse complement strand
TAAATACCTGCCCGAATTTTTTAAAAAGGTGCAAGAGAGATTCGGCTCGTTAAGCGATGAATCACCCGTATACACGAGATTTTCCAAGAGAAGTTTGGTTATAATCGGAGAGGAAAAAGAACTCTGGTCTGATTCTCTTTTAGAAATCGGTGAAGCAATGATTGGTTTTAGAAAAACTAATTACTACCATGATATAAAATCTCTTATGGTAAAAGCAGAACATCCAGAAAATCTTCCCAGTATTATTTACCCAACAGGTGAAAATTTAAACTATAAAACTCCCGTTCCAAAAGCAATTTTTGGTTTGCCAAATAATTACATGTCCAAGAGTAGAAGAGGTGACCGCAAAAAGGGTATTCCTCCCCAATATCCATGGCAAGTTTCCGTAAGTGCTATCCATGGTAAGAAAGAGATAACTCGACGGGCATCACCACTGTTTATTCAAATTAAAAATTGGGGTAATGAGAAATTCAGTTGGATAGTAACTTTTATACCCTCAAAGTTTCTACCGGACAACTCGAACTTAAAACTCGGATTTCCAAAGGGTGGGCTACCTGACCTAAAAAAGACGAAAGATCCATACTTAAAAAATCTATTTAAAAACTTGATAAATAAATCAGTTCTTGCGAATCCCCCGGGCGATGATTATAAACTCCTATCAAAATTTATCGAAGAAAAAATATCATCGGAAAAGCTTAAGGTATTTAACCTCCAGGAGGTCAAATTATGAGCAGGATACGACTCCTTGCCTTCTTCCATGACCCGGTTCACAAGGCTCTGGTCCTCGCTAAAAAGGTAAGCCACGAGAAAGCTGCGAAGGAACTGGCATCTGCCTTCGGAATCTCTCTCACAGACGATGACCTTGAGGCCCTAAAAGGTATGGACATTCTAGCTTCCGCTACGGAGCGAATGGTCCTCCCCAAAGGTGCGAACAGAGATCCAAAGTACCAGGTCAGGGAATTTAACGAAATCTGTTTCAGACACCCGTTGTTCGGTAAAGAAGTTCACCTGAACCTTGAAGAAGATGACTACAATGCGGCAGGAAAGGCACTCCATGAAATACTCCAGGAGTTTGGTGATAAAACAAAAGAAAAAAATGATGTGGAAAAACTTGCATACATCTGGCATCATATCCTGAACGAACTTAGAGAAAAAGCACCTCAGATCCCCTGGGACCTGCTTCCCGCCGATACCCGGGTCCCAGACCACACCATCTGGGACCACCTGAAACTCACAACAGCAGCCTCCGCCGTTTGGCACGAAGGAAAACCCTATGCCACTGGTTCTATTTTCATCTGGACCGTCGGTCCAGTTCAGAGCTTCATCCAACAGGCAAGAAAGGCACAGGACTTCTGGGCAGGAAGTTTTGCGCTATCCTTCCTCACCTTTAAAGCGATTGAAAACGTGATCCAGAGATACGGACCCACGATCGTAATATACCCTGATCTCCAGGCCCATCCCTGGATTCTCTTGGAAAATAGCGACGAAATTATCCGCCCAACAATCCCCAATCGGTTTGTTGCGCTCCTACCGGAGTCCAATCCTGATACCCTGAAAGCACTGGGGGAGAAATGTGACAGAGCCGTTAACTCCCAACTCAAGGATTGGATTGACAAAATTCTCGTTAAGCTTAATCTCGATGGAAATGTAGACCTCGAGCGAACAGTTAATCGCCAGTTGGAATCTGCCTTTGTGCCTTTCTGGATTGCACTGCCCCTGCCACAACCTCACAACGGCAGAAAGGATTACCAAAACGCTATGGAGTTGCTTCAGGATACACTGTCCGAAAAAGACATAGAGCGAATGAAGACAATCGTTGAATTGTCCGAGGGACAGGAGACACAATACGAACCCAATGTCGGAACGGTTTTCGGATTCCTCTACAAGTATTCAGAGAAAGCTCTGGCTGCAAGAAAGTCCCTGAGAGACCCTTTGTTCGGACCTGCAGAACCAGGTAACGATAAACCTGCCCGCTCCGCAGATACCCGCGTGGAACGATGCCACCTCTGCGGTGAACGAAACGCCATCGTCAGAAAGGTTGAATTGCCTTCTGGTGGTATGGAGATTCAATACTTCAATGATGAGCGCAGAGAATGGCTTCCAGTCTCACCCCAGCCTGAGGTTGGTTTCAGAGAACTCCCCAAGAACGAAGCACTTTGCGCTGTGTGTTTGATCAAGCGTTTCCTTCCCCGTGTCCTTGAGAAACAAATACAAAAGTTTCCTCAGAAATTCTCGTATCCTTCGGTCTCTGACATTGCCGTTGCCGACTTCATGGAAAAGTGGACAGAAACACCACCTGAAATCCTTAAAGAATTTGAAACCGCCATTGGGAACTTGCATGTCAGGACCAACACCTCACCGAAGATTCGCCCGGTACCGAAGATAGCCAAACACCTCTCTGAGATAACCGAAGGCGAGTGGTTCTTTGAGGCATCCCTTCAGAAAGAGGTCACCGAGCGAACATTGGAACTGAAGTTCACGGAGAAAGAACTGAGTGAACTTGACAGGGCTCAAAAAGCCCTCCAGAAATTGCTGGAGGACGAAGGCAGAAAACCCTGCCCTTACTATGCTTTCATCGCTATTGACGGCGACAACATGGGTAAATGGCTTGCGGGGGAAATGGGATTCCCCCTCAATGACGAAACCAACATCTACCATCCCAAGGTATGGAAAAACCTTCCAGGCGAGTTCAGATCCAAACTTCAGGAGGTGTTTAAACTTGAAGAAAACAAATGGTTCCGTCCCGTGACCCCTGCATACCACGCAAGTATTGCAAAAGCACTCCAGACCTTTGCCCTGAAGATCGCACCCAAGATTGTGGAAGAACAACATCTCGGTCAACTCATATATGCAGGTGGCGACGATATCCTCGCCTTTGTGAACCTCCGCGACCTGTGGAAGGTCCTGAGGCTCCTCAGACTGGCATACTCAGGTATGGTGAAAGTGAACCCCGACGGAACCTTTGAACCCGATAAATCCAACCAAACAGGTGTAATACGAACCAAAGACGGCTACTGGTTAACAATGGGCCCACGGGCAAGTCTATCTGCAGGTGTGGTGATCGCCCATTACAAAACACCTCTTGCCCTTGTGATCTCCACAGGACTGGCAATGGAAAAGAAGGCAACACGGAAACTCGGAAGAAATGCGTTCGCCATGACATGGCTGAAACACTCCGGTGAAATCACGGAAACGGGTGCCAAGTGGTTCATAGAGGACCATCCTGATCTCCTTGAATCAGCAGAACAGGTTTTCTCTTACTTCCATAAACCCACCGATGAAGAAAGTCGGATATTCTGGCTCTCCCGACGCCTGCTTAAAGAGGTCCATGACCTCGCTACTGCCCTCATAGGACCGTCAGGCAAGGGGACAGAAGCGGACCTTGAGTTCTTCATCCCCCTCATCAACCGGGCAATCAGGCGACACACCAGGTTCACACAGAAGCTCTCTCAGAAGGAGAAGGAAAACTTATTTTCCCATGTCAGCGACGAAGTCTTCGCTCTCCTCCACAGGTTAAACAACGACATCCACGCGCTTGTGAACCTGGTAGAGATGGGGTTGCTTTACACAAGGTTCGCCAAACCGGAGAAGGAGGAATAACATGCCAAAAGTTTTGAAAATCACACCCTTGGACCCACTCTTTTTCAGGTCCCCTATGCCCTTTACTGCAGGGGAACAGGACTGGGCAAAATCCTATCCCCTGCCCCTTCCGGGTACCCTCTATGGGGCAATACGAAGCATGATCCTCTCAAAAAGGGATTTCCATCGCTTCGTTTCCGGGGACGGATACGATGACATCGGAACTCCTTCCAGAAAAGGGACCCTGAAACTCAAATATTTCACCCTGGCGAAATCCTCTGACGAGGGGAATGTGGAGTTCTACTTCCCGTTGCCGGCAAATCTGTCCGCTGTTGAGGAAACAGAACAAGCGGAAGAGGACCAGCAAAAAGGTTCAGAAGGTTGCACGAAGAATTTCCGGATTTTCGCCACAGGACTCCGTGGTCTCAAGGGAACTGTAGTGAAACCTGTGAGCCCTGTCCATGTCCAGTCCTTCTTTTACACCCGCGAAGATGCCGAATCGGTTTCCGGATACTGGATCAACCGTGATGGACTTATGAACTACTTACAAGCGAAGGAATTACAAAGTGAAGACCTTGAGTGTGTGGAGAAGTTTTTCATCTCTGAATCAAAAACGGGGATTGCTCGTGATAGAACCACCAGAACCTCTAAAGTTGGCAAACTTTATCGCGTTGATCACCACAGGTTTCAGGAAGGTATCTCCATTGTGGCACTTGTTGAAGGGACGGAAGAATCCCTTGAAGGGATCTTCACTCTCGGTGGCGAAAGACGGACCGCCACCGTCCAGGAAATCAACATAGACCCCGTGGAAAAGTTTGATATTCCAGACGCAGAACAACGCTTTGTGGTCTATCTCCTGACCCCGGCAATCTTTGAAAACACCTGGTATCCACAAAGGATCTGTGAGGAGTTGGAAAAAAAGGGCATTCGGGTGAACCTCGTCTCCGCCAATATCCCGGGTTATAAGGTGATCTCCGGCTGGGATATCCAGAAGAAGGGTCCCAAAACCCTTTACAGAGCGGTTCCTGAGGGAAGTGTCTATGTTTTTGAGGTGACAAAGGGGTCCGTTGAGGACGCCCTTAAAGAGTTCCATTGTAAAAATATTTCTGAGGTTAACCCCGATGAGGGATACGGATTTGCCCTCACGGGCAAGATTTGAAAAAAGGGGGTCATAAGTATGGTGCGTAAAGGAGCTGTATTGTTTGTAACCGTTGAGACCCCACTCCATGCAGGGACTGGGGCAGAACTGGGACTCGTTGATCTTCCCATACAGCGAGAACGGCATACTGGCTGGCCCAAAGTGGAAGCATCCGGACTCAAGGGCGCACTTCGTGAAGCAATTAACCTGAATGACGACCTGAAGAAAGCCTATTTCGGTCCCGAGAAGGGAGAACTCCACAGTGGTGCCCTTGTGTTGACCGACCTGAGAATTCTGCTCTTTCCGGTGAAATCTGGTG
>CAYNMM010000086.1:0-10326 GCA_964398355.1 uncultured bacterium | reverse complement strand
TTGTTAACCTTGAAATACCTAAAAGATTCCCCGAAAACAACGTTCTCAGAATCTATAAAGGATTTGAAGAACTGAGTAAAAAATTTTGTATCTCTCCCTCAGGAGGGAATATAACTGCTTCTGAACGGGTTGGAATTATAATAACAGTTGTGGGTGAGATTCCAAGAGACCGTTCCATAACCCGTGGAGGTGCGGAACCCGGAGATAAGGTGGTTGTAACCGGTGAGCTTGGCAGAGTGAGGACAGCTTTAAACATAATCAACAGACACGATGTTAAAAGACAGATCCCATCAGATCAGCTTGAGGAGATTCTTGAGAAATTTTATAAACCGTTTCCCAAGATAAACTTCATGAAGAAATTACTCCTTGATGTGAGAGTTAACTCCTCTATTGATATCTCTGACGGTCTTGGTGCAGACCTTTCAAGAATTGCAAGGAGTTCAGAAGTAGAAATTGTTATTTACGAGAGGAAATTACCGTATAAACCTTATTTAAGAGATGTGGCAAAACTGATTGGAACCCCTCTTTTCCAGCTCGTTGTTGGAAGTGGTGAGGAATATGAAATTGCTTTCACCCTCAGTGAGGAGGAATTTGCTAAGCTTAAACGTCTTGGATATGAGGTAACTGAAATAGGAGAGGTAACCCATTCTCCGCATGTAGGAGTCAGGCTTGTCAAGGAGGATGGTAGTGAGGTTTTTGTGGATAACATGGGGTATGACCATTTGAGGGGTTAAAAGTTGACCATACGAAAGAAGAAATAAATAATTTTCTTCAGCAAATTCACACAAAAGAGAAGATTTTGATAGGCATTAGATGTCCTGAAATCTGTAAAAAATTAAGTGCCTCTTTTAAGAGGTATGGGGGATTTTACGCTATTTTCCTGTTGATTCCATTTATAGTTTTTTCGAAAACTGATACTTACAAATACACTAATATCGGGAACATAGCTCTGACTGTCACAAATTTCGGTGTTCTCGGAAACGCATTTAGAGTGTATGATCCAGTAACTCATGAGCCTTTGCCTTCGTGCGAATACCCTATAGGTTCGAAAACAGAGCATCTTTATCGTGCAGGAATATGGGTTGGGGCCAAATTAGGTAATGAAGAGCGTGTTTCCACAGCAGTAATCGATGCACTTACGGCAACTCCAGGTTCATCTGAGGGGTTTGAATTTATGCCAACCCCGTATCTCAGTGACACCGTTATCGAGAAATCAACATTAATAACCTCACCGTACTATGACCTTTCTGCTATTTCCGAGCAGGATTTTTATGCCACTTTTTACGATACCGTTTCAACAATTCCCAATCACCATCCCCTTGGGCTTAAAGTGAATCTTGTCAGTCTTGCATGGAGTTACTCATATATTGATGATGCTGTAATTCTTGACTACACAATTAAAAATATTGGGCCTTACGATCTCGATTCTGTTTATCTGGGGATTTATGCTGAACTTGTTACTGGTAATAGAGATTTCTGGGGTGAAGACTTTGGGAGATCTCCTTTCTTTCAACACAAAAGGTTGTTCTATCTGGATTCTCTGCACATGGCCTATGAGAGAAATGATGGGTATGATTATCTTGCACAGGGAATGGTCGGAATAAAATTGCTTGGTGTAAGTACGGGTAATGATACGCTACCAATAGATTCAATGACGGTTTCATTTAACTGGTGGCACTGGGACTATAGTGTACAGGTCTCAGATAGTCAGAGGTACCAATTGATGAGTAATGGGGAGAGAGATCCTGATGTGGACGATGAGTATGTAAGAGAAAATGGCTACGTTGATCCTGCATTTCTTATTTCTGTTGGCCCAATCCCTTCCCTTTATCGGGGAGATTCGGTAAGATTTGTGATTGCTTTTGTTGGTGGAATGAACAGGACGGAATTGATTCAGAATGCGAGCTGGGCACAGAGGGCTTATGAGGCAAATTATATTCTGCCTGCGCCTCCGCCTTCCCCAAGACTTGTGGTTATCCCTGGCGATAGAAAGGTTACACTTTATTTTGATAATTCCCCTGAATTTGCCCGTGATCCCACCCCACCGCATTTGAGAGATTTCGAAGGGTACAGGATTTATCGGGGAACATCGAGTCAGATCTCCGATTCATCATGGATCCTTTTAAAACAGTACGATAAAACACCGGATGACACAATCAGAGACGTGGATCACTCCGTTGGATTTAACACAGGATTACCGCAGAAAGAAACTCAGGGACCTTATGCTGGCTGGTACAAATATGTTGATTATGGGGTGAAAAATGGATTTACTTACTACTATGCGGTTACATCTTATGACGTGGGAAATCCTGACATAGGGCTCCCGAGTCTTGAGAGTTCCAAGAGACAGAATATGACAAAAGTTGTACCAGGAACTCCCCCGACAGACAGAAAAAAGATTTATGTTTACCCAAATCCATATAGGAAATCGTCCATGTGGGATCAGCCAGGACCTTACGGGCGTGTTATAAGATTTAACAATCTTCCCAAAAAGTGCACAATCTACATTTTTAATCTTGCAGGTGATCTTGTAAAAACGATTCATCATGACAACCCAAATTATGGTGAAGAATCCTGGAATTTAATAACAGACAAGGATCAGGAGGTAGCCACCGGGCTTTACTACTTTGTTGTTAAAGACGAGGAAACCGGTAAAATAAAAAGAGGAAAGTTTTTGATTGTGAAATGAAGAAGTTTTATACGATTTTGTTTATAACTTTTCTCACTGTGGCATGTTCGAAGAAACCGAAAGAGGAGCTTGTTCCAAACATTCCGCCACAAACATATATTTTTGTTGAAGGCAGAGTGGATACGGTTCCAGCTAAAGTGGTACTCCACTGGTATGGTAATGATCCTGACGGATACGTAGTTGGATTCTTTTATAACTGGGACAATGATTCCGACACGGTATTTACAACAGCAAATTTTGATACTTTTTCTCTAACCTCTGCCGGCTCAGTCCAGGTTCACACATTTAGAATATGGGCGGAAGATAATGAGGGAGCAGTAGATCCTACTCCGGCAAGTGTAACTATTCCTGTAATAAATTCTCCCCCTACGATACAGTTTAAAATGGGGTCACTTCCCCCTGATACAACCCTTCCTGTGGCAACTTTTTACCTGGAGTGGCATGATATTGATGGTGACTCGACCGTCATTGGTTACTATTGGCAGCTAAATTCTGATACACCGCATTTTGTCCCGGTGGATTCTACTCATATAACCTTAACGGATTTACCACCAGGCCCTGATACAGTCTATTTCTGGGCCATTGACGAAAATTCAGCAGTGTCTGATACAATCGCTGATACGCTCTATGTTAAACCTGTTAATGGTTCCATTTTGCTTGTAGATGACGATCCGGATTTAACAGCTGATGACTTTTATACCAGGATTCTCGACTCCCTCGGATTCACATATACGATCTGGAGGATAGATAGAGGACTCCCTTATTCACCAATTGATCAAAGATATATAATCAACAATCTTGGATTTAATCTGATTATCTGGTACACTGGGGAGACAAATTCTCATGTAAAAGATGTTTATGGGTATCTTGCAGAGTACCTCGATAACGGTCATAAACTATTTCTCTCTGGTTCAGGAGTTTTTATTGACCTGGATTCTACCTTATTTGTGAGAGATTATATGCATATAGATTCGCTCATTCCCGATAAAACGATCTTACCATCTCATCCTGTTTTTCGAGTAGTAGATGATACACTTTATCCTGACACGTTAACAACTTTGACTATTATTCCACGTGTTGATGCATTTACTGTTGATTCACCATCGGTAATTGTTTACAAAACCTTGGTACTTGGGAGTAATGAGCCGGTAGGAGTGATGTTGAAGTCTCCTATGAACAACCCGGATATCATTGTCTTTTCATTGAAGATTCACAAGCTTGGAGGGGATCTTGGACAATTGTTTAATCATGTTTTGAGGGACGAATTTGGTGTTGAATAAAAAATGGAGGTGAGCTTTATGAAGAAGTTGTTTATAGTTGGTATGTTCGTTGCTCTTGTTGGTTTGACAAGGGCCCAGAGTATACAAACAACCATATATCATTTGCAGTTTGATAGGGATTCAACAGGGGCGAGTACCTGGGTGGATTCTGGCGCTGTAACGGTTTCCGGTATAGTGACAGCAGGTTACGGTGTTACAGGGTCAAGGAATTTCTTCCTCGAAATGTCCCAGGGAGGTCCCTGGAGCGGGATTATGGTTTACATACCGAGTTCGGCTGGTGACTTCCCTGTAAGTGTTGGCGACTCTCTAACTGTTACTGGAAATGTTTCAGAATATTATGGAAATACGGAATTGATAGTGGGTGATACAAACAACATAGTGAGAAACGGATCAACAACGGTCCCTGCCCCTGTGATCATCTCTACTGCACATCTTGATACGTCTGCGACCTCTTCCTATGGTCCGGACTCTGCTGAAGCCTATGAAGGAGTCCTGGTGAAAATTCAAAACGCATTTGTAATTGATACAACCGCTCCACATGGTGGATTCCAGATCACAGATGGCGATGGATACGCAATTGTTTTAAACTCCTATACCTACACTCCACACATAGGAGATCCATTAAATGTTACGGGGATTGTACATACTCATTATGGTTGGTATAAGCTCAGACCGAGAAGTATCGATGATATCGAAGTTTTGTCTCAGCATATTTCTGTAGCATACAGTACCTCAAGAACAGGTTTAAATGTTCAGTTCACAAGGCCGGTGAATCCAGCGGCTGCTACCAATCCTGCGAATTATATAATTACCCCATCCCTCAGTGTTGTCTCTGCAACAATTGACTCTTCCGATTCTTCTCTCGTTCACCTTGTGACTGGAGACCAGACGGATGCTCAGGAGTACCAGCTTTCCGTTCAGAACCTCGGAGTTCCCGATACAGAGTCTGTGACATTTTATGGTGGATTTACACCGATTTTTACAATCCAGCATGAATATGTGGATACTGACACCGTCACGTACGAAACTCAATGGTATGGAAGAGTGGTAACAATTACTGGTGTAATTAGTGGGGAGAGAGACGCCTTTCCATATCCATTCTATTTCGTACAGCAGGGAACGGGCCCATGGACAGGAATCCAGATTTATGATCCTCAGATGAGTTACACCACTGTTAGAGGGGATTCTGTTATTATTTCCGGCACCGTTACAGAGTATGGCGGAATGACAGAGCTCGTTAATATCCTTTATTACGATATTGTTTCTTCCGGCCACGAGGTGACACCAACAGTTGTACATACAGGCGACCTGAACTTAAACGCCGATACAGTGGCAGAAAGTTATGAGAGTGTTCTTATTCAGACAGGTCCCGCAGCAGTTATTACAAACGATGCTAATAACTGGCAAATTGATGATGGCACTGGCACAGCCTATGTTGATAACTCAGATGCTTATTCTTATACACCAAATGTTGGTGATTCTGTAGTTGTGGTAGGAAATGTCAGATATATCAGGGGCAATTTTAATATAAATCCTCGTGACAACAATGACGTCTCTGTGGAATATGTTGATGTGAGTGAGACTCCACACCTTGGATTGAAGAGTTTCAATATTTTGCCTGTAATTTCTTACAAAGGTAGTTTCACACTGAGATTTGCTCTTACTACCGCCACAAAGGTAAAAGTAGCACTCTATAATGTTAGTGGACAGAGAGTGATGGATGTGATGAATCGAACACTTGGCGCTGGCTTACATGATGTGAAAGTCAATCTTGGGAATATGACACCTGGAGTTTATTTCTTTAAGGTGAAGGCTGACGGCAGGAATATATTGAAGAAGGTTATAATTTTGAGGTAAAAGGATGTGAGGGCGCCGCCGAAGGCGGCGCCCTCACATCATACCCACCTGAGAAAACTTTTCTTCACCACTCAGTATCCCCTTCTTTCGATTTCTAAAGCATATTCTAATATCTTCAGGGCACGCCTGTAATGAATTCTCTCTATCATTTTACCATCAAGCGTAGTGACTCCACGCCCTTCTGAAATTGCTTTTTCAAAAACTTCTCTGACTTTTTTTGCCCATTCAATTTCATCAACCGAGGGTGAAAAGATTTTGTTAATAACCTCAAGTTGTGAAGGGTGAATTGCAGTCTTGCCATCAAATCCCATGATTTTCGCAAATCTCGCCTGTTTTTCGAGAGCTTCAGTGTCTTTTAAGTCGAAAGCAGGAGTGTCGAGAACGAATAAGTTGTGTGCCCTTGCCACTGTGACTGTGACAGACATGAAGTATATCAGCTCATCTCTAAATCTTGTGAGTTCCATGTTAAGTTCACCTGTTAAATCCGCAGCACCAAAGAAGAAGCCAATCAGTTTTCTACACTGTGCGATGTTTCTCAAGTTGAGAATCGCCTGTGGGGTTTCTATCATAGCAACGAGTGGTATTTTACCGAGTATTTCATGAGCTATTTCGAGGTCACGGTAATCTTTTACTTTAGGAATTACCACAGCATCCGGACGAAGATTTGCTACAACTATAGCATCTTCCCTCCCCCAGGGGGTATCGAATCCATTGATCCTTATAAAAACATGCCTATGACCATAATCGAGTTCTTGAAATAGATTGCCCAATCTTATCCTCGAATTTTCCTTCTCATCCGGAGAAACAGCATCCTCAAGGTCGAGTATCACACCATCTGCGGGAAAAGATTGTGCCTTTCTCATCATTTTTTCGCTGTGTGTAGGTACAAAAATAAACGATCTGACAATCATTTTTCCCTCCTTAACCAAAAATTCAGCTTTTTAAACTCTATTGGTTATCTTACCCGATTTTACTCCAAAATGTAAAATAAAACTGAGGAAGAAATCTATTAGTTCTGCCGAACTTTGACTTGAAAATAAATCCTGTGGTTCAGCTTTTTTACATAACAGTATGTAGAAATTCATCTTGCACCGCCATTTCCATGCTTACTAAACTCTTGCCGGTCTTAATCAAAGTATTCAGGGATTGAAGAAAAGTAAGCTTCTTTCAACCTGGCCAATGGGATGGACAGTCCATTAAACGATAGAGCGGGGGTATCGATTACACGTCCTATAAGATCAAAAGTCATTGATCCCATGATTTTCTTGAATTTGTCAAGATTTTCTGGTGGAACAGTGACGACAAATCTTGATTGCCACTCCCCAAAGGCAAAGATTTCGTCAATCTCAGGTATAAGTTCAACACCATGGTTTCCATGCATGATCATTTCTGAGATAGAGACGAGTAATCCTCCATCACTCACGTCGTGAACAGCATTGACACTACCCTTTTCGATTGCTTCCAGGATTCGTTCCTGCAATTCCCATTCAAAGTTTAGGTTAGCAGTATCAATTTCTCCGATAAAATTATCATAAAAAATCCGTAGAAATTCGCTTCCTCCGATTTTTCCACTTCTCTTACCCGTGAGGAAGATTAGATCTCCAGGATTTTTAACCTGCATGTCCATTCTTTTTTCTATATTTTCAATGAAACCGACCATTCCCACTATTGGAGTGGGATATATTTTTCTCGTTTCTGATTGATTGTAAAAGCTAACATTTCCCGAAATGAATGGAATATTGAAAAATTGGGCAGCTTCATTCATACCCTGTACAACCTCTTTGAATGTCCAGAAGACCTCAGGATCATTAGGATTTGCAAAGTTCAAACCGTCAGTGATGCCGATGGGCCGTGCTCCAACTGCAACGAGATTTCTCATAGCTTCAAGAATTGTATTTTTGCCACCTTCAAATGGATTAAGATAGACAAATCTACCGTTTCCATCGATTGTAATAGCAATTCCGAAGGTCTTTCCCTTTACTCTTAAAACTGCTGCATCCCCCCGTCCAGGTAATAAAACAGTATTTGTACCGACCATGTGGTCATACTGCGTAAAAACCCATTCCTTACTTGCAATATTGGGAGATGAAAGGAGCTTTAAAAGTTTATCATCGATATGATCTTTTGATGATGAGATGTTAACTTCTTTGATTTTGTCGAGATATTCGGGCTTGCGAGTAGGTAAATTTCTAATTGGTACCCCATCCGTTAACGCAAATACTGGAATTTCTCCCACTATGTTGTTTCCTTTTTTTATTCTAAAAACCTGTTCCTCTATCACTTCACCGATGATGGCGAAGTCAATATCCCATTTTTTAGCAATATTTCGAACTTTTTCAACGCCTTCAGGTCTGACGGCGATGACCATTCTTTCCTGTGATTCAGAGAGCATTATTTCGTAGGGGGACATATCATCCGATCTTGTAGGGACTGCGTTTACATCAATTTCTACACCTACTCCAGATTTTGAGGCCATTTCCGGTGGAGTTGTGGAGAGACCACCGGCTCCGAGGTCCTGGATTCCTTCTACTTCCGGGATTTCGATGATTTCCATTATCGCCTCAATGAGGAGCTTTTCCATAAAAGGGTCGCCAACCTGGACATTGGCAACTTTTTCTTCAGATTCACCGACAAGGTCTTCTGAAGCGAATGTTGCACCATGTATGCCATCTCTACCAGTTTTATTCCCGATTAAGATTAATTTATTACCAGGTTTTCCTGCTCTGCTCATCTTGATTTTTTTTAGCTCTACAAGTCCAACTGCCATGACATTTACGAGACAATTATCCTCGTAAGGGTCCTCAAAATAGACCTCACCGCCAACAGTAGGTACCCCGATACAATTGCCATAGAAACTTATGCCACTAACGACCCCTTCGAAAAGGTGCTTTGAGCGTTCTGATGATAACGGGCCGAATCTCAGGGAATCGAGAAGAGCTATAGGCCTTGCTCCCATAGAAATGACATCACGAATTATGCCACCGATTCCTGTGGCTGCACCATGAAATGGTTCCACAGCAGAGGGATGATTGTGACTTTCAACCTTAAAAGAAACACCTATTTCTGAGTCAAGGAAGAGGATACCCGCATTTTCACCAGGTCCTTGTAGAACTCTCTCTCCTCTCGTGTGTAATGTTTTTAGGACGGGCCTGGAGCTTTTGTAAGAACAATGCTCCGACCAGGAGGTTGAAAAAATTCCAAGTTCGAGGAGATTCGGCTCTCTACCCAGATATTCGACTATTTTCTGATACTCTTCAGACGTAAAACCATGAGCATCAATAATTTCTTTGCTTAGCATGGAATAATTATATTTGAAAATCTCAAAAATGTCGCCATGGAATCATGTAATCTGTTAAGTGAAGTGTCCAAAATCTTCCTGCGGTATTTTGAAAATTACTCTAATTATGTATTTTAAATTTGGTCAACAACTAATTCCCATCCTATAATAAGTCCCATCAAACCTATGTCAAGGAAGAAACTCATCAAGAAAAGCTTCGGTATTGTTAATTTATCTATGACTTCATTTGCATCGAAAACAGAGTATATGAATCTCTCAATAAAAATACATATAATGAGTGGTAAAGTAGCAGAAATACCTACCAGCAAATGGTTTGAAAAAAACGGAGTGATTGATAAAACAATATAGTTTAGAAAACCCATGATAATTCCTGAAATATAAGCTACTACTTTTGGTTTTCTAAACATCATTTCCTGATGTTCTTTGCTTCCTGTTTGAAAGATACTTTCCATCCATAAAATGCCTGCATTATATGCAGACGTTCCTAAAATAATACCACCTATAAATTTTTTCCCGATCAGGAGAAATACAAAACTTAGTCCGCCAAAAATTAAAGTATAAATTGTTGCTACCTTAAATTTTTCCAATGTTTATAAAACCTATGGTTTCAGTACGAAATTACGTTTAAGATCAATATCATATTTTAAACGTTTTGTTTAATGAATTCAAATTATAATGATAAATTTCTTAAAAAATATTTATTCTTAGCGACATGGCTCTTTAAAATTATGTAAAATTTACCATTGTGTAATACATGCCTGAATTTGTTTTTTTGGTTTTTATGAAAGAAATGTTTAAAAGAAATAAAAACTACAAGTTTAAATCGAAAGAAATGTCTTGATCATATTCAGGGATCTTAAAATTTATTTCAGAAAATGAAATACGAAATTACTTTGTACGAAAATTATTTAGACATGATATGAGACACGATGTGACGGGATATAATTTACAGGTGTTTTTATCTTTGCTGAATATTTTTGATTTGAATATGAATTACCACTTTGAGGTGTTTATTTTGTGGTGTTTATCAAGGATGGTTTCATGAATTAAAATCTTTAGAATTCCCTGTTTTCCACAATTGTCATTGTCCCATCAATTCTTCACTCTCCAGGCGAATGTGAGGTAACCTGTGTGTGATATCATTCTTTCTTTTGGTCGTGTTTTTCCTGGTCTTATAAGCATTTCCCTTTCAAATATCTCAA
>CAYNMM010000085.1:0-2909 GCA_964398355.1 uncultured bacterium | reverse complement strand
AACCAACGCGGATATGAAAAGGAACATAAAGGTATTGACAGAATGCCTCTATGCAGTGAATTAGCACCTTCTGAATGAAGGGGAAAAACCAGAGGCGAGTTTATCCAAAGATTGTGAGGTTGTGGAAGGAAAATTTTGATGATCTCATGAAACACCTGAATTTAATTTTGAGATAAAAAGATACATTGACACCACTAACCAGCTTCTGTTCATAAAAGTGAAGAGGAGACTCAAAATTAGGAGATACTACCAGAAGAAAATGCCGTTGAGCTCCTTTTTTTCCCATTTTTTCTGATCCCAATGAGAGATATTTAAGGAAGAGATTTTTGGGTTTCGAGTTTGTATTTTCTTAAAGATTCCAATCCATTGTCCAGGGGATGAGATGATAATAAAATATTTCAAGGCGCAATTAATGAAACGCTATGAAAGAATGGAATTGGCTTAAAACGGAACAAAATTACGGTTCACATCATCTAAACAATACTGCAAAAGATACATTCAATTTCGATAACAATCGGAGAGAAAACCATGAAGGGATATACCAGTATTAAGGTGCTTTTCTTCATGGCTTTTTACAGTGGAATTTTGCTTTCCCAGAATGTAAATCTTTCCAACGGAGTTATATTCGATGGTGAACCTTACATAGAGATAGACCCCACGAATTCAGCACATCTCGTTGTTGCATGGATGAGCTTTGCACCACGCACTCGCAAGGTTTCGATTAAGTTAAGGGTAAGTTTTGATGGCGGAGCAACCTGGGGAGAAATCCAGACAATTCCGCATGTCCATGATTCTAATACAAGCGCAGATCCATCCATTGCATTCGATAATAATGGAAACGTCTTCCTGTCTTTTGTGGACTATAACAAGGATTCAGCGAGAGGCGCGGTGTTTATAGTCAAGTCCACAGATGGCGGACTCACATGGGGAACGCCCGTTGAAGTTATCAATTCCGACGCAGATCTTCAGAAACCGATTGATAGGCCTTGGATAAGTGTTGACCGCTCTGGTGGGCTCACCGACGGCAACATTTATGTAACGACCATGCCTCCAAGAGTGTTCGGCTATCTCCCACCGCCTTATCACCCATATTTATCGGTGTCAACGGATAGGGGAAACTCGTTTTCGTGGAGATATGTTGATACCACTGGCTGGCTTTCGGGCAACCTTATCAGGCAGCCGATGGCGACTCTCTGCGTTGCATCTGACGGTGTGCTGCATGTAGTCTATCCAAGTTATGTGCCTTCTCAAGATAGTCTCTTCAGATTCATTCATGCGTCATCAAACGATGGAGGACAGTCTTTTTCATACAACACTTTGCTAAGAACAAACTCATTCGTTGATGACACACTTGTGAAGAAAGGCTATCTGATTCTTGCAGACCCTTCCAATCCTGAGCACCTCGCATTTGTGTTCCTCGCAAAACCTTATGGCGACATTGATGTGTTTTTGACTGAAAGTTTTGACGGAGGGATAACCTGGAGCGATCCGATGAGAGTCAACGATGACCCTGTTGGCAACAACAGGATACAGGACATGCTGTGGGCGGATTTCGATAACGATGGTGACCTTGCTATTGTATGGAGAGATAGAAGAAACGGAGAAGATTCAACTTATCAAACTTCATACGAGATCTGGGGGGCAGTCAAATGGAAGGATTCAACAGGATTCTCAAGAAACTTCAGAATATCGGACACTCTCATCCCATATCATCCGTTTGTCGCACTGAGTGGAAACGACTTTATGTGCGTAAGATTCCTGAATGACACTATTTATGCGGTCTGGGGCGACACGAGGAGTGGAAAAATGGATGTTTATTTCCAAAAGATGACACCATCGGGCACAATAGGAATCCGTGAAAACGATCAGTTAGAGGAAGTTACTGAAATCCCGATTCTTTTAACTTCTTCGAAAATCTTAATTAAGGCAGATAGGGTAACAAAAGTCCGACTGTTCAGTGCAGATGGCAGATTACTATTCCAGAAATCTGGAGATGTTAAGGTTATAAAACTCAATAGGTTGCCACATGGAATCTATTTCATCAATGTCCAGACCGAAAACGGCACGATGACACAAACATTGATAAATTTGAGATGAGAGGGGAATACCATTTTTCTATCAAATAAAGAAGAGGACTCCAAAGCTGTTTTGAGAACTTACAGGTTTATCGCAATTCTTATACAGGGATATAACATGGAATGTGGTATAGAATAAAAACCTTCAACTTTTCTTGCAGTGTATTCTCATAGTCTTTACTGACATTTATTTTTAAAAAATAAAACTTTCCTATATTTTTCGTCTCATCACTGTAATAGCAAAGAAGGGAAAATACAATAATTTCTATGGTGAATCATCTTTATCATATGTTTCTGATTGAAGGGATCTGTGAATTGTGTTTGATTAATTATTGTGCCCAGGGAACACGGTATGGAGATGAGAAAGAACATAAAGGTATTGACAGAATGTCTCTATATAAAACCTTGATATATTCCGGGTGAAGAGGGAAAAACCAGAGGCGAGTTTATCCAGAGATTGTGAGGTTGTGGGAGGAAAATTTTGATGATCTCATGAAACACCTGAATTTAATTTTGAGATAAAAAGATACATTGACACCACTAACCAGCTTCTGTTCATAAAAGTGAAGAGGAGACTCAAAATTAGGAGATACTACCAGAAGAAGAAAATGCCGTTGAGTCCCTCTCCCATTTTTTCTGATCTCAATAAGAGATATTTAAGGAAGAGATTTTTGGGTTTCGAGTTTGTATTTTCTTAAAGATTCCAATCCATCGTCCAGGGGATGAGATGATAATAAAATATTTCAAGGCGCAATTAATGAATCACTATGAAAGAATGGAATTGGCTTAAAACGGAACAAAATTACGGTTCACATCATCAAAACAATACTGCAA
>CAYNMM010000084.1:0-10647 GCA_964398355.1 uncultured bacterium | reverse complement strand
CCTCCCGATTTTTTATTTTTTCAATTAATTGATCCATCTCAATCCTCCTGTAGAGCAGATTAGAGATCCCCCTCTTGAATGAGAAAGAAAGAGGGTGGCGGCCGCCTGTGGCGGCCGCCACCCTAAAAAATCACCCTTTCGCCAGTTCTATCGCTTTCTTGGCTCCCTCCGCCATGGTGGAGGCCGTCACAAGTGGTAATCCTGATTCTTCAAGCATCTTCTTCCCAAGATCTTCATTTGTACCGGTTAATCTAATCACTACAGGTACCCTCACGTCCATGTTGGAAAACGCCTCTATTAATCCTTTGGCAATATCATCGCATCTCGTGATTCCACCGAAAATGTTCACATAAATGGATTTCACATTTTCATCTTTGAGAATTATTTCCATCGCCTTTGTAACCTTTTCTGGATTAGAGCTTCCACCAACATCTAAAAAGTTGGCCGGGTCTCCACCGTACTTTTTGATTATATCCATAGTAGCCATAGCGAGACCTGCGCCATTTACCATACAACCTACATAACCATCAAGTGCCACAAATGAAAGGCCATATTTTTTGGCTTCGAGCTCCTCGATATTTTCATAGTCCATGTCTCTCATCTTTTCAACATCCGGATGTCTGAAGAGGGCATTATCATCAACGATTACTTTTGCGTCAACTGCCCATAGCTCACCGGATTTATCAATTACAAAGGGATTTATTTCTGCAAGCTGGGCATCCAGTCCCATAAAGGCATTGTACAATTTAACGAGATTTGAGGCAAATTTGATAGCGAGTTTCGGATCGTCAACAACTTTGAAAGCAAGTTCACGTGCCTTGTAACCAGGAAATCCAAGGATTGGATCCACCGCATACTTGTGGATAGCCTCGGGCTTTGTCCTCGCCACTTCCTCGATATCAACTCCACCCTCACTTGAAACCATGACAACGGGTCTCTTTGAACGTCTGTCGACCACAACACCTGCGTAAATTTCTTTATCTATGTCAACAGCTTCCGTTACAAGCACTTTTTTTACAGTAATACCTTTAATCTGCATTCCAAGGATCGCCCTGGCCTTTTCGATCGCCTCTGCTTTATCATGAGCAAGTTTCACACCACCAGCCTTACCTCTTCCACCTACCGGCACCTGAGCCTTTATTACAACCGGAAACTTTAGATCGTCGAGAATTCTCTCGACTTCCTCTACTGTCTTTGCAACCTCACCAGGTTGGATTGGTAAACCGTATCTTTTCAATACCTCTTTTGAGCTATATTCAAGCAGCTTCATTTAAATTCCTCCTAAAATTAGTATCTATTCCAGAACCAGTAATGGTAAAATTTCCTCGGTTTAAAAAATTTTATAGCAACTAAGCCGAAAACGAAACCTCCAATGTGGGCAAAGAATGCAACCCCACCTGTATGTCCTGAATATGGGAGGCTTAAAAGGCCGTACAAAAACTGTATTACGAACCAGAAACCAAGTAATAGATATGCAGGTAGTCTTATAATTCTCCAGAAAATTCCAAATGTAAAAGGGTCAGGGATAAGAGTTAATACTCTCGCACGAGGATAAAGGATAAAATAGGCACCAAGTACACCTGAGATAGCTCCCGAGGCACCTATTAATGGGATCCTGGAGAGTGGATTTATGAAAACCTGCGCAAGTGCAGCAAATAACCCGGAGAGAAGATAAAACACGAGATATTTGAAATGGCCTATGGAATCCTCAACATTATCACCAAAAATCCATAAATACAGCATGTTCCCAAAAATATGCATCCACCCACCATGCAAAAACATTGATGTAAAAATCGTGTATAACCTCTGGCCATGAACGATTTCAACCGGGATTGCGCCGTAAGTAAAGATAAATCGGTTTACAGCTCGACCAAGAGAAAGTTCATGGAAAAACACGATGATATTTATGGCAATAATTGAATAATTAACCCAGGGTTTCTTATAGGATGGGTTTTCGTCCTTTATTGGTAGCATCTCTCAATCCTGGTAAAATTTTGGGCCTTCGATAACAGGATTTCTCAACACCCCTATGCCTTCAATCTCAACTTCCACTATGTCTCCCGGCCTGATAGGTCCCACCCCCCGTGGTGTACCGGTTGAAATGATATCACCTGGATTCAAGGTCATTATTCGAGAGATAAACGAAACGAGAAATGGTATGGGGAAAATCATATCTTCCGTGTTTCCTGCCTGTTTAACGTCTCCATTAACCCTTGTCTCGAGATGAATACTCGATGGATCGATATACTCAGCAGGAACAATCCATGGACCAACAGGAGCAAATGTATCGAAACCTTTGGCACGTGTCCATTGTCCATCTTTTTTCTGCAACTCCCGAGCAGTCACATCATTCAAACACGTATAGCCAAGAATATACTTTTCAGCCTCCTCAACCGAGACATTGTGAGCCTTATCTTTTATAACTATTGCAAGTTCTGCCTCGTAATCAACCCGTCCAATATCAGGAGGAATAACTATCTCTTCATCCGGTCCAATAACAGCAGTTGAAGGTTTTATAAATAATTTGGGCTCCTCCGGCTCCTCATCCATTGCACGAATTTCACCAACATGGGAACGATAATTCAATCCTACTGCGACAATCTTAGTAGGGTTTACAGGGACAAGTAGATCCTCATAGACAAAGTCCAACACAAGATTTGTGGAACGGTCGATCTTCTCCCCAGTGGTCTCATTTATCATGGGGAAAAAATTACCGTCTATTACCGCACCAAAATATATCTGGTTGTCTTTCTTGATTCTTGCAAGTTTAACGTCCATTCCTCACCACCAAACTCAACAGTTTCTTCGGTACATAAATTTTTTTGACAATTTCTTTTCCCTCAACGAATTTTTTGACCTTGTCATCTTGAAGTGCCGTTTTAATAACATCTTCTTCACTTGCGTCAGCTGGTACGGTGATTCTACTTCTTACTTTACCATTAATCTGGACAGGAATCTCAATTGTATCATGGGTGAGAAATTCTTCATTATATTCCGGAAATTTGTTTCTGAAAACAGAATCTTCGTTGCCAAGCTGATGCCAGAGCTCCTCTGCCAGATGCGGTGCAAATGGGGCAAGCAGGAGTACAAGTTTCTGTAGACTTTCAGAGAATACAGGACTATCTGAATTCTGGAAAGTGTAAAGCGCATTAACAAGTTCCATAATTCTCGCAATAGCAGTGTTAAAATGGAACTCTGCTGAATCCTTTCTAACCTCATAAATTGTTCTCTGAAGTGTTACATACAGTTTCTTTTCTTCATCCGTCAATTTATCAGGATCAACCTTCCCTGATTTGTGAATTTTCGGCAGAAATTCCTGGTAAAGTCTCCAGACTCGATTAATAAATCTTTTAGCACCTTCAACTCCTGCGTCTGTCCATTCCATATCTTTTTCAGCAGGTCCGGCAAAGAGAATCGTTATCCTTGCAACATCCGCACCGTGTTCACGAACAAATGGACCAACCCTTACCACGTTCCCCCGCGATTTTGACATCATTTCCACCCGTTCCTCAAGTCTTTCACCACATTTTTTATGAAACGGGATCTTCTCTCCTTCAATCTCTTTAAATTCTATATCTGACTCATCAACCACTTCGAGGCACTTCGGACACCAATAGAATTTTTTGTGTACCAGTCCCTGAGTAAAGAGGGCAGAAAACGGCTCAGGCGACGGTACCATTCCAGCATCGTAAAACACCTTGTTCACAAATCTTGCATAAATCAAGTGCTTTGTTGCATGCTCAGCACCACCAATATATTGATCTACAGGCATCCATTTGTCAGCCTCTTTCTTACTGAAAGGCTCATGATCATTATGTGGATCAACATATCTCAGGTAGTACCATGATGAGTCCACAAACGTATCCATCGTATCAGGGTCACGTCTTGCAGGACCTCCACATTTTGGACACGTTGTATTCATAAATTCCTCCACATCCTCAAGTGGAGAACGTCCCTCAGGTTTGAAACTTTTAATATTTTCAGGCAAAAGCACAGGAAGATCTTCCTCAGGCACAGGCACTACGCCGCATTTAGGGCAGTGAACCACGGGTATTGGAGCTCCCCAGTAACGCTGCCTCGATATCAACCAATCTTTGAGACGATAACTTACCGCCTCACCACCCAGACCGAGCTCCTTCAACTTTTTCTGTATCGCCTTAATTCCTTCCTTTGACGGTAAGCCAGAAAATTCACCAGAGTTGACCATAATTCCGTAGTCTGTAAACAACTCTCCATCCTCAATCTCACCATTTACAGGTTTTACAACTGTTTTGATAGGAATGCCGTACTTTTTCGCGAATTTGTAGTCCCTTTCGTCGTGGGCAGGAACACCCATAACAATACCGGTTCCGTAATTTACAAGCACGTAATCAGCGACCCATATTTCAACCTTCTCACCTGTCAATGGATGAATTGCAAAAGTCCCGGTAAAGACACCTGTTTTTTCCTTCTCTTCTGCCGTTCTTTCAATTTCTGTCTTCTGAAGAGCTTCCTGTATATATTTCTCAACCTTTTCACGGTTTGGGGAATCTTTCAAAATCTTTTCAAGAATTTCGTGCTCAGGGGCAATAGTAATAAACGTGACTCCAAAAACTGTATCAGCTCTTGTGGTGAAAACAGGCAGTTTCGTCTTCCCATCCTGATAGAGGAAAACGATCTCAGTTCCCTCAGATTTTCCAATCCAGTTCTCTTGCTGTTTAATTATCTTGGGAGGCCATTTCCCCTCGAGTAGTTTTAAATCCTCGAGAAGTTTGTCTGCGTAGTCGGTGATTTTAAAGAACCATTGTTCAAGCTTTTTCTTAACGACTGGAGTTCCACATCTCTCACATTTTCCCTCAATAACCTGCTCGTTGGCAAGGACTGTCTTACAGTTTGGGCACCAATTAACATACTCGTTCTTCCTGTAGGCTAAACCTCTTTTATAGAGAAACAGGAAAATCCACTGTGTCCATTTATAATAATCCGGTGAACAGGTTGCAATTTCACGATCCCAATCATAAGTAATTCCAATACTTTGTAAGGTTTCTTTGTATGTGTTAATATTTTTGTAAGTCCATTCCTTAGGATCAATACCATGCTTTATCGCAGCATTTTCAGCTGGTAATCCAAAGGCATCCCATCCCATTGGATGCAGGATATCGTATCCCTCCATGAGTTTAACACGTGCCACCACATCGCCTATAACATAATTCTTGAGATGTCCCATGTGCAAATCACCAGATGGATAAGGAAACATTTCGAGGACGTAATACTTGTTTTCAGGATTTTCTTTAGTTCTATGAAGGCCTATCTCTTTCCACCACTTTTGCCATTTTTCCTCTATCTCATGGATTGGGTATTCTCTACTTTTAGACATTTTGAAGCCAGCCTCCCTTTCTAAATTATATTGGAATTTATCAGGTTTTACCTATCATATCTATAAAAATGCTCAAAGGGAGCCCTACTGTCTCCCTTTGATTAATAAAATCGTCAATTTAAAAAATTTTTACAGAGCTACGCAGCCGCCTTTTCACCAAGCAGTTTAGAAACAAGTGCTGATTCTATTTCTTTCACTTTTTCGTTAAATTTATCAACGGGGAGCTCCTTCAATCTTGTAATTTCTTCAAGTTCTGGCAATGTTGTAATCGTTTCAATTGTAGCAGTTCCCTGTTTAAGTGCCTTTTCTGAGGTCTCATAGAAAAATCTAATAATTTTTATCATATTGAAGAGTTTGTCAGTGGGACAGGCGGCATCAACTTCGTGGAATGCATTTTGCTGCAGAAATGCCTCTCTGATCAGTTTTCCCGTTTCAAGCATTAATCTCTCATGGTCGTGGAGTGCATCAGGCCCTACGAGCTGAACAATTTCCTGAAGTTCTGCATCTCTCTGTAACATTTCACCTGCCCAACGTCTATATTCACTCCAATCAGGTGTTACATTATCAAGATACCATTTCTCAATCAGGGGATAGTAAAGGGTATAGCTTCTGAGCCAGTTAATAGCAGGGAAATGCCTCCTGTGTGCAAGATCCGTATCGAGTGCCCAGAGGGCACCAGTTACTCTCATAGTACTCTGAGTTACAGGTTCAGAATAGTCACCACCAGGAGGTGAAACGGCACCTACGACTGTTACAGATCCCTGCTCATCTCCTTTACCAAGGGTCTCTACCCTTCCGGCACGTTCATAGAAGCCGGCGAGTTTTGCATGTAAATAAGTTGGATACCCTTCTTCACCTGGCATCTCTTCAAGACGCGATGAGATTTCACGTAGTGCCTCAGCCCACCTTGATGTTGAGTCTGCGAGGAGAAGTGTATTATAGCCCATATCTCTAAAGTACTCGGCAATTGTTATACCTGTATAAATTGAAGCCTCACGGGCTGCAACCGGCATGTTGGAGGTGTTGACAACCAGCACGGTTCTGCCCATGAGTGGACCGCCTTTCTGAGGGTCTTCAAGCTCAGGGAATTCCACGAGTACCTCGGTCATCTCGTTCCCACGCTCACCACAACCAATGTAAATCACAACATCAACGAGAGAGTACTTCGCAAGCGTCTGCTCAAGCACTGTCTTACCCGTCCCGAAACCACCGGGTAACGCAGCACTACCTCCAAGTGCAATGGGGAAAAAGAAATCCAGTATTCTCTGCCCTGTCATCAATGGGACGACAGGTCTCAATCTTTTTTTGTATGGTCTCGGAACCCTTACAGGCCAGCGATGATACATCTTTATTTCTCTTCCATCCTCCAGGATTACTACTGGCTCCTCAACCGTAAAATCTCCCTTCCTGATCTCTTTAACGATCCCCTCTTTCTCATTTGGCGGGAATAAAATGTAATGGGTAATTGATGGGGTCTCCTGAACCTTTCCAAGTTTGAATCCAGGCCCCACTTTGTCACCCTTTTTAACAATTGGTTCAAAAGTCCATTTTTTCTCCCTATCAAGAGCAACTGTGTGAACACCTCTTTCAATAAAGTCCCCTTTCTCTTCCCTGATCTTTTCAAGGGGTCTTTGAATGCCATCAAACGCATTAAATAGCAACCCAGGCCCGAGCTCTACAATCAGTGATTCACCCGTAGGCTCGATCGGCTCTCCCACAAAAAGACCAGATGTATCTTCATAAACCTGAATATAAGCATCATCACCCTCAAGCCTGATTACCTCTCCAATCAACCCCAATTTCCCCACCCATACAATTTCGTTCATCTTAACCCCACTCATTCCTGTACCGACAACAAGTGCTCCCGAAATTCTCTTGATGGTTGCAGCCATTACACACCTCCAACATGTTTTGGAAAATTTCCACTTATTATATAAGCAAATCCTTAGAATAACAAGCTTTATACATCTCCCCCAAAAGTCTTTTCCGTATTCTTTCTAAATTCCAGATTTTTTCTCTCGACTCGTAATCTGACCATATTCATAAAAATAATTGACCTTTTTAGTCAACTATTGTATAATGACACTCTAAATCTAATTTTCCGGAGGTTAGAAAATGAGTGAATTCCGTGTGGAGAATCTTTTTGTGAAACCCAAAGAGTCGGATGAGGTCACTGTCAAAGGGATTGACCTCACTGTGAAAAGCGGAGAATTACACGTAATCATGGGACCCAATGGAAGTGGTAAAACAACACTCTCACTTGGCATTATGGGGAGTGACAGATATGAAATAGTTGATGGCAGAATAACGCTCGATGGTGAAGATATCACCCAACTACCGATGGAAGAGAGGGCTCTCAAAGGTCTTTTTATCGCTTACCAGGCTCCGCCAGAAATAAAGTCTGTGAATTTCCTGACTTTTTTAAGGGAAGGACTTAAAATCAGAGGTAAAAATGGAGATGACTCTTTGATAAAAAGAGCCTTTGCAAGAGTTGGACTTGATGAGGATTTCTTGAATAGAGAACTTTACGTAGGATTCTCAGGTGGGGAAAGGAAGCGCGGTGAAATGGCCCAGCTACTACTCTTTTATCCCAGGTTCGCAATTCTCGATGAACCAGATACTGGCGTTGATGTAGACTCTTTAAAGTTAATCGCAGGGACTATAAATGAAGCTCTTGAAAAGGGAACTGGCATCATTCTGATCACCCATTATGCAAGAATTCTGGAACTTCTACCCGATTTTTATCATGTACACGTTCTGATAGGTGGAAAATTTAGAGCTCATGGTGGTCCAGATCTCGCTAAATCTATAGAAAAATCTGGATTTGAGGGGTTAGGTTCATGAATAGTCTCGCTAAAAGAGTTGGTGAATTTAATAAAGATCCTGATTGGGTCATAAATTTAAGAATTGAAGCTGAGAAGTATATTAGAAAAGCCCCTTACCCGGAATTTCTCCCCATACTTGAGCTCGAGAAATTCAACCCTCTAAAACAGGAAGTACCCATTGAAATCCCCGAAATCAAGAGTCTGGACGACTTACCAGAAGACATCAGAGCTCTACTCAAAAAAATGGGAGTTCCAGAGCACGAGTGGGCCAAGGTTCTCGGCCTTCTTCAAGTGGATGAAACGAGTACAACTTCATCTTTTCTTGAATATTTTGACAAACTCGGCCTTGAAGTTCTCCCCATGTCAGAGGCACTAAGAAAGTACGATTGGCTTCGAGAATATGCCTTTAAACTGATGCCTTACAGAGAAAATAAATATGTTGCTTACCATACAGCATACTGGAGTGGTGGAGCTTTTATCCGCGTTAAGAAGGGGGTAAAGGTCAAAATTCCTGTTCACGCTTACTTTCTAATCACAGAAAGTGCACTCGCACAGGCAGATCACGCCTTCGTTCTGGCCGAAGAAGGTTCAGAGGTCACTTTCATTGAAGGTTGTACTGCACCACCTCTTGCAAGATTTTCTGCTCATCTCGGAGCAACAGAAATTTACGTAAAAAGGGGGGCGAAGGTGAGAGGAGTTGTTCTCCAAAACTGGCCACACTATGTACACACAAGGCCATTCACTCACGGTGTAGTAGAAGAGAACGCTGAACTTCATCTTGTAGCAGCGATACTCGGAAATGGAGCATCTGCAGGAAGATATGAACTCATAGATGTTATCGGTAGAGGTGGAAAGGCAATTGTGGAAAGCATTTCTTTCACAAAGAAAGAAGAAATTCTCGGAGATTACATTCATATAAATCTCAAGGCTCCAGACTCTTCCGGACTTATTGTTACTAAAGCTGTTACAAGAGATCATGGACAAAATACATCGGCTACTGTCATTAAAGCGGACAGAAATGCAAGAGGTTCGCGGGGCCACATTGAATGTGCAGGTTTACTGTTAACTCCTGGAGGAAAGCATGAAACTTATCCTGTACTTTCATCAGAAACGGGTAACGTCCACCTTGACCATGAGGCCTATGTGGGTAAAATCTCTGAGGAAGCACTTGAATACATGAAATCACGCGGATTCTCTGAGGAAGCAGCTATCACTCTGCTGATCAAGGGGTATATACAACCTATACTAAAACATATACCATTCGAATACGTGATGGAAATTATGAGAATAGCAGAAATGGTCGCATCCGGGGAGGCGTGAAATGGATAAGAAGATTGAAGATTTTCTTGATAAGCTGAGAATCTCAGAAGATGAAAGAGAATTTATTCTTGGGTTAAAAAAAGAGCTACCAGAGAAATATTCGAAACTCAAGGAAAAATTTTTAGGTTACGGGGTAAAATTTCAAATTTATGATCGAGGGACCCTCGGATTTGTTCCCTTCGAGGAATTCGATGAAAATGCCAGAAGACGAGTCGATTCAACTTCAAAATTTTTCAAAATTGAGATTCCAGAAGGTGTAAAATTTGACGACCCTATGCCAATCTGTTGCTTCACCAGAAGTCAGTACATGGGGAATCATCACCTTAACCTTAATTTTGGTGACAACACACATGCCACGGTCGTGGTGGGAAGCACCATTCCTGACTTCTCAGGTGAACAAAATGTACTGAGTAATATGGAAGTCAAAACAGGGATGAATTCTGAAGTAAAAATCGTTATATTAAACAGTTTTAGAAAGGAGCAAAGGGTCGCTCCTCTCGTTAGAGGAAAATTTGGACAGAATTCAAAAGTGTGTATTAATGTAATAAATCTGATAAATGGGACAAAACACACAAGTGATTACAGATTTATAGCTGGTGCCGGGGCGGAGGTGAAATTACATGTGATCTCTTTTGCAAGGAACAGTGATCGTATAGAAGATTCTTACAGAATCGATCTTGAGGGTAAAAAATCCAATGCCCTCATCAGCATCAGGGGGATATCCCGCGACCATTCATACCAGAAACACGTGGCGATAATCGAGGCTGGACCGGCCTCCAGCGGCTCCACAGGTATAGCTGATACTGCCGGATACCTGCTTCAAGACGAGTCGAGATTCGAAGTTTGGCCATCACTTATTGTGAAAAATGACGATATTCATCTTGATCACCAAGCCTATATTGGACACATACCTGACGAAACCATTGAATATTTGAGATCAAGAGGATTTACCAGAGAATCTGCCATGTTTTTGATCGTTCATAGCATGATAGAGCCGATCAAAAATCAACTGCCGGAGAGATTCCAGTTCGAGGTAGAAATGATTGCGCGTCTTCTCATTGAGAATAAATTACCTGAGATTTGAGAGAATAGAATTTGGGCGGGCCGAAGGCCCGCCCAAATAGAAAAATTCACATCTCACCTGAA
>CAYNMM010000083.1:0-3154 GCA_964398355.1 uncultured bacterium | reverse complement strand
GAGAGTGTCCTGCGTGCCGGAATTGTATGGGGAATTTGTGATGATCTCTTTTACACCCACATCGTTCGTTGACTGAACTTCAATGGAGACATCATCGATGTGAAGATCGTTGCCGTAGTCAGATATAGCGTGGAATGAGATAACAATTGAGTCGCCTGTGTAGCTTGACAGGTCAATTGTGTGCTCCTGCCATGCATCTCCGGATGAGCTGTAACGTATGAAAGTGCCAAGCGAAGTCCAGTCAGAGGGCCATGAGCCGCCGCTACGCTTCTTGATCTCAACGACAATGGAGTCATATGAACTGGAATAGCTGTCATCATGAAACATCCAGAATTTGAGCGTTGCACTGCTGTAATCTGTGAGATCAACGGTGTCGGTTATGAGTCTTGCGGAGTTGCCTGAACTTGCGGTATAGGAGTTGAACATAGCGACATAGCTACCACTGTGGGCGTTATATCCATCGGGATGATATGTTCCCTGATGCTGTTGCCATGTATAAGATCCATTGACAGCCACATTCTGCCATCCAGACGGTGGGAAATCCCCCTCAAATCCCTCCTGAAGGAGGGTGGATGCGAGAAGGGGAGAAATGGCGAAAGCCAGCAATATAAAGATTTTCCAACATATTTTCATTGGGCACCTCCATGCAGGGGTGGGTTTGCGACCGAACATTCGGTCGCAAACCCACCCCTCTTTTCCTTATATTGCTATACCTATTCATATCTCCTATTTCTTTATTCCGACCGTGTAGTCCAAGTTTAATTTATAATTGAATATGATGCAAGGTACCCGTTTGTGTACCTTTCTGTTCAATTTTTTATATTTTCGATCTCCACCACATTTTAAAATTCACTCTCACACGCTGGCATCCCTGTGAGCCTTCATATTGTGGGCATGCAGTTCACTACAGGTATTGACCGTAGAGTGCCCTGTGGTTTTAACAAAAGATTTGTTACATGGGAATTTTATGCAACTCTGTGATTCACTATCAGGAGATGCGATTTTCACTCTCTACTATTCTCTCTTTGAGCCAATCAATATATATCCTGACTTTAAACTGCTTAGAGGGATTATTCTTACATTTGATAAAACAGAGAGCAAATCTGGGAGGAACATTTTTCCACATATTTAAAGATCGCGTATTAGCCAAATATTAGATTGTTTCCCACTTACTGATTGAATTATCCTTTTCTTGAGGATCTGCTCATTTTTTTTCCATATTGCTTTCCTTACAAGAATTGAGTAGATCCAGTAGATTCGTTTAATCCTCTTTTATATAAATAGTCCTCTTTTATTTTTTAGATTTGCCTGTAGCAGAGATCAACCAGATTGTGGTTTTAAGCCATCTATAAGCAGTCTACAGAACTCCTCAGACCTTTCCCTAATATCGACGAGGTCAGGTAACACAAGCCACTGGATTAAAATTCCATCCATAAAAGCGATTATGATAGAAACAATATGCTCAGGGTCTATATCATTTCTGAAATACTTTTGGGTTATTCCATGCTCAATAATTGCTTTAAGCCCCTGGATTTCCCTTGTATAAACCGGTCTCAAATCCACGATACCACTTCTTACACTTTCCGAAAATATATCCAGGGTAATAGCATGGGAGTTGTCACCAAAAGGTAGACTACTCATGTAGTTTGAGAATGACTGGACAATACTGCACAGCTGCTCCGGTGGTGTCGAGAATGGGTCTAATGAAGAGAAAGCCTTTTCTTCAAGATCCGTGAAAAGAAAATCTACAAGCTCTCTGAAAAGCTCAATCTTACTGCTGAAATATTCATATATTGTACTTTTCCCGATACCTGCTTCCTTAGCAACGTCCTTAATGGTTGCCCGCCTGTAACCTTTTCTGGCAAATACTCTCAGGGCTGACAGAAGAATATGATTCCGTTTTATCTTCTTATTCATTTCTATTCCTGAATAATAATTTTGGTACAAGCTCAGCGCGATTTGAAATGTTCATCTTCCGATAAAGCGATTTCATCAATTTTTTTACTGCATGTACACTTGTTCCACGGCTTTTCGCTATTTCTTTCATTGATCTTCCCTGGAGGATATTTCTTAAAACCGAAATCTCAGATGGAGTAAGTTTATACCTCCTTGCCGTTGCATTCAATATGTGTTCAAAAAAGTAAGTATCGAACTCCTCCAGTAATGCGAGATAAGTGGCCATTCTTAGAGACATTGTCAAAAATGGTTTAAGGAGGGTCAATTTCCTTTTTTCGGATGAAGAGAAATTCTGCTTCCTGTAAATAGCAATAAAACCGATGTAAGTATTTTCAACAAAGATATTTTTTATAATCGAGTAATATCCGGTAGTTGGGAGTGCTCCGAGCTCGTTAAATTTTTTTATAACTTCTTCTGTTACCCTGTTTGCTGGCAAAAATCTTTTTCTCTCTCCCCTAATTTTTTCTTCAACTGGTTTGGGAACGGTATAATTTTTTGAAACAAACTCAAATCTAAGATTAAAATCAGCTTCAATTTTTCTCGAAATATGCTCTGGAGCAATGTATACAACTACGTATTCAGCATCAAAGATTTCATGAAGCATGTACTTGACACTAAGGATCACATCGTCACTCGAAGCAGCCTCTGATATTTCTTTCCAGAATCTATTACCCATCATGGGATCATTATAAATTATAAAAAAACTTGAAAAAGCGTTTTTTATGAATTATGTTTTGAGTATAAATCTTTTTTGATATATGAAATTGCAGGGGGAAATATAATATCTTCTTATTTCTCATTTCCCCGCTTCCTTATTATGAAGAACAGGAGGTTAAAAATGAAGGTGGGAGTTTTTATAACAGTTGGAACATCTTTCTATGATAATATAACAGATAGACTTTTAAGGGACAATAAAAAATGGGAAGCTTTAGTTAACCTTACTTATCCCCACACGGAAAAAATTTCTGCAAGCTGGGAATTGTATAAAAATTTTCCACATTATCTGGCCAACCCAGACAATGCTCCTTCGAGCCTATTAAAAGAAATAGAAAATATCTTAGCTGAGTATGTAAATGAAGGCTTATACAATAGTAAACTATCGGCAGAACTTGATACATGGGATAGGTTTTATGAATCTTATCTTACTAATCTACCCGTAGAAAACATTTATGTATACCTGGTGTATACTCCAGAGACC
>CAYNMM010000082.1:0-66577 GCA_964398355.1 uncultured bacterium | reverse complement strand
ATCCTTAATTCGTGATGTTTCTCAAATCTTTCTTTTAGACCTTTGAGAATCTCAATCGTCTCGTCAACAGAAGGTTCTTTAACAAAAACTGGCTGGAACCTTCTTTCAAGAGCACCATCCTTCTCGATCCTTTCCCTGTATTCGTCGAGGGTGGTTGCTCCAATAACTCGTAACTCACCCGATGCGAGTGCAGGTTTTAAAAGATTAGCTGCATCCACAGCTCCCTCAGCAGCACCTGCCCCAACAATTGTGTGGAGCTCATCAATGAAAAGTATGGCTCTATCCTGCATTTTCTTGACTTCCTCGATCACGGCCTTGAGTCTGTCCTCAAATTCACCTCTAAATTTGGAGCCTGCGAGAAGTGCCCCAATATCAAGCTGTAATATTTTTCTATCCTTCAACGGATCAGGTACATTGCCCTCAACTATTCTCTGGGCAAGGCCAAGAACTACTGCAGTTTTCCCCACTCCTGGCTCCCCAATCAAAACAGGATTATTCTTTGTCTTCCTCATTAAAATTTGGGCTACTCGTTGAATCTCCTCGTCACGCCCAATCACTGGATCAAGTTTACCGAGCTCAGCGAGTTTCGTAATATCTGTCGTGTACCTTTCAAGTGCGTTGTACCGCTTCTCAGCATCAGGCTCTGTGACCCGCTGGCTACCCCTGATCTCATAGAGTGCCCGAAATATTTTCTCCTTATCAACATTAAATTCCTTCAAAATACGTGCCGAAGGACCATCAGAGACCTCTGCTATGGCAAGTAAAATATGCTCAGCCGCTACATATTCGTCCTTCAACATTCTGGCTTCATCAAAGGACTGCTCAAGTACTCTCTGCGCACGAGGAGTTATATAGATCTGTGCAGGAGCCCCGTAACTAAATTCGACTGCTGGAATTTTCCTCAATGCATCAGCAAGACGATCTTTAATGGCATAGGGTGAAATTTCCAGTTTCTCAAAAATTTTCGGAACCACCCCGTCCTCCTGAGAAAGTAATCCGTAAAAAATGTGTTCTGTGTCAAGCTGATTATGCTTAAATTTAACAAGTGCATTCTGGGCAAGCTCAAGCGCCTCCTTCGCTCCCTCCGTAAACCTGTCCAGCTTCATTCTATCATCCTCCACTCATATTTTTTGAGTGTGTTAAATTAGGATTTTTTTAGATTAATGTCAAGGGACAAAAGAGCGCATTAACTGAAATAATTCCCCCTAAAATCTTCGAAGTGGAAAAGCATGATCCTTTCTTCTTAATATCATCCATTCACACCGTTTGAAAATTCAATGGTCCAATGCGAAAAACGGGATTTTGCAAATATGACCTATAAAAACTTTGTTTTTCTCACGTTCTGTTGTATATTAACAAAGCGTCTGAGTATATCTGGAGGTGAGAGTATGTTTACCATTTTCAAAAAGACCCGAGAATTGGAAGCCGAGATTAGCAAATTTCTTGACACTATAATTGAAGCTTCCATTCATTTTAAAGAGGGTATGAAGTATTACCTACAGGGAAATATAGCACCATTTGAAGAAAAAGTGAGAATAATTGATAAACTCGAATCCCAGGCAGATGATCTCAGGAGATCAGTCGAAGAAAATTTGTACCTCAACATGTTATTACCGGAGGCACGTGGAGACGTACTCGCGCTGCTTGAGAATTCTGACGATGTCCTTAATGCTGTCGAGGAGACCATCATTGAGTGTTCAGTGGAAAAACCGGAATGCAAGGAAGAGCTCAAACAGGAAATGATGCAGCTCGTTGAGGCTGTCGTTGATGCTGTAGATGAAATGGTTTCCACTGTCAGGGATTATTTTACCAACCTGTCCGACGTTCCCAATCACATAACAAAATTGAAAGTTCACGAACATGAAACTGATGAGATCGGGGAAAGAATGAGGCGGAAGATATTCAGGAGAAATGATCTTGATCTCTGCCAAAAAATGCAACTCAGAGACTTTGTACTAAGACTCGAGAAAATAGCAGATCTGGCAGAAGATGTAGGTGACAGAGTTGATATTTACAGGATTAAGAGACTCGTATGACATGGATTTTTCTAAGTAGTGGGTTCCTGCTTGGCTGGTCACTTGGTGCTAATAACGCGGGAAATATATTTGGACCAGCTGTCGGGACAAGAATGGTCAAATTCAGGACTGCTGCTGCCATTGCCTCTATTTTCGTTATCCTGGGAGCAGTCATAAGCGGCGCTGGCGCTGCTCATACCTATGGAAAACTGGGGGCAATCAATGCGATCGCCGGAAGTTTTACAGCAGCACTCTCAGCCGCACTCACGGTATTCTGGATGACCAAACTCGGATTACCCGTCTCAACAACTCAGGCCATAGTAGGAGCCATCATTGGTTGGGATGTCTTCAGCGGAAATCTGATAGATACAACAACCCTATCCAAAATACTCTCTACCTGGGTCGCCTCACCTATACTATCCGGAATTTTCGCCTTTGTATTCTACATCGCACTGAGACACTATCTTGCACGAGTAAGAATTCATATCCTCGAAATGGACCTATACACACGCATCGGTCTTATTTTGATAGCCGCTTTCGGAGCATACAGTCTCGGAGCAAACAACATCGCTAATGTTATGGGGGTTTTCATATCTTCAAATCCATTCAAGAGCCTTGATCTCGGTCTCTTTAGGCTGAAAGATATCCAGGTCCTATTCCTGACAGGTGGTGTTTTCATTGCTATCGGTATTTTCACATACTCCTATCGGGTCATTAAAACTGTGGGAAATGATATCTTCAAACTCTCCCCTATCGCTGCATTAATCACCCTTCTGTCAGAATCAATTGTCTTATTTATCTTCGCGTCTCAAAAACTTGAAAGACTCCTTATATCCATTGGATTACCTCCAATTCCACTTGTCCCTGTTTCCAGCTCACAGGCAGTAGTAGGTGGAGTTATCGGAGTGGCATTCGCAAAAAAAGGCTGGAAAATGATTAATTACAGACTCCTTATTAAAATCGTTATGGGATGGATCTTCACACCCGTAAGCTCTGGCCTCCTGACTTTCTTTTCTCTATTCATCATGCAGAACGTGTTTACTCAACCCGTTTATTATCCAAAACCACACATTATAACTCAGGATGTCATAGAAAAACTTTCAAATATGGGAATAAAAGACCCCAACCTCATAGAACTCGAGGATAAAATTTTCAAGACCCAGGTGAAACTTAAAAGTGTCCTGAAAGAAAAAACAAGCTTGAATAGTGATCAGATCCTCAAGGTCATCGAACTATCCGAAGTGGACAGCATCCTGATTGATTCCAATCTTGTTAATCAAATCCTTGACCCAGACATGTTTACCTATTGCCAGCTAAAATCATTAAAAAAGCTCCATGGCCAACTCTTCATTTATAAGTGGCAACTTAAAGACAAACTTCAAAAGATCTGCAAAGATTGGCGCTACACAGGTGATAAATTACATGATAAAGACATAAACGAAAAGCTTAATATAATTTTCAGAAAATTCCGAATTTCAGAAATACGCCGTCTCCAACCGTCCTGATTAGAATTCGTATTCTACCGTAGACAAAAATCTCAAAAGTAACTCCCTATAATCATCCGGGATAGTAGTAACCTTATTATCCTCGTCGACTGACACATGAACGGATTTCCCCCGTGACAAAAGAGTCCAGTCACTCGCACGGAAGACTTCATAATAAAATACCACCTTCCTTGTTTTAACATCAACAAGCCTGGTTCTAATAACAACTTCCTCGTCATAAACAGCGGGTCTCTTATACTGAGCTTTCACTTCTACAACTGAGAAAAAATATCCATTCTCTTCTATTTTACTGTACGGTAAACCTATCTGCCTCATGAATTCAGAACGACCTTCTTCAAACCACACAATGTAGGAAGAATGATGAACAATCCTCATAGCATCTGTCTCTGCATATCTTACTCTAAACTTAGTATCCACGTAGAAGTCTTTCATAAGCGTCTTCCTCCTTAATGAAGTTTAAAAGCAAAATCATGTACTTGCAAATATACCATCGAGACAGTCCAAAAAATGCTTCTGGGAAAAGGAGGAATGTAACTTTTTATCTCTCGTTTAGCACTGTGGATGATGAGATAATTGAGAGGGCAAAAGGGGAGAATTGACAGGAGAATATTGACAGAGACAAATGACGGAGGCTCCTGTTGCCCACTTCAATCCTGACATGTTTTTTAGAATGAATTTTCGCACTTTGAATGAAATGAACAAAAAACTTCCTCTCCCTTAATGCTTTGCCGTGCGGGAGAGGATAAAAAGAGGTTAACTCTCGCCTTTTCCTTTATCCACTCCCACAGGGCTGAAGGGGAAATTGAGGATGAAGTATCACGCAAAATAGATGAGGAAAATAATGGATACTACTCTTAACCCTGAAGATAGCCTCTCTTTGCTTTGATCATAAAATCTGTATAATTTCGCATTCTGAGGACAAAATTATGTGTAGCCCCTTCCTCTCAATACATAACCGTTTTTGTAATCATTTTTAAAATTTTCATGGGTAATGTCAGCTCCTTAATCCACTTATGAAATGAATCCACTTATGAAATTGGAGGGAGAGACTATAGTGAATCTTCTTGCAAGTAGAATAGAAACATAAGAAGGTTTATCCGAAAATTAAAAGGGACAGATGATTAATGGAAAAATTTTTCAAACACCTTCATATACCACTTGTCTTGAGTGATGGGTTCATGTATTATTCTCTAACTATTCTTTAGGAAGTGAGGTCTTAATGGGAAAAAGTGGCAAAAAAAACGGTAAAAAACTACTTATTGTGGAATCTCCCACAAAAGCAAAAACTTTGAGTAAATATCTTGGGAGAAGTTTCTCCGTTATTGCATCAAAGGGTCACATCAGAGATTTACCCCCAAACAGATTTGGTGTAAAAATCGATGAAAATGGCTTTAAACCATCTTATGTAATAATGAAGGAAAAGAGAGACGTTGTCAGTGAGATCAAGGAAGCTGCAAAAAAGGCATCTGAAATTTACATTGGAAGTGATCCGGACAGAGAAGGAGAAGCAATAGCATATCACATTGCTCACATTATAAAGAGAATTAAAAAACCCGAAGAGATAAAAAGAGTACTATTTTTTGAGATAACAAAGGAGGCAGTTAAAAACGCTATAAAACATCCTGGTGAGATAGACATCAATAAATTTAACGCCCAGCAGGCGAGAAGAATCCTTGATAGAATCGTCGGGTACAAAATCAGCCCTCTACTCTGGAAAGCTATCAAAAAGGGTCTGTCGGCTGGCCGCGTGCAGACAGTTGCCCTCAGATTTATCGTCGAAAGAGAAAAAGAAATTAGAGATTTTAAACCAGAAACATTTTACGTAATAAAGGCAATTTTTGAAAAAGACGGTGTACAATTCACTGGAACACTCGTAAAGGGACCATCAGGGGAAAATCTCCAGAAGATCAAGGATAAAAAACTTGCAGATGAAATCCTCAAAAAACTTAGAAAAACTTCATTTTCCGTTAAAAACTTCCAGGAAAGAAATAGGAAACAATCCCCTCCACCACCCTATAAAACTTCGACGCTACAGCAAGAAGCCTCCTCTAAACTCGGTTATGCTCCCAAAAGAACAATGAAGATAGCACAGGAATTGTACGAGGGGGTCGATCTTGGTGGAGAAAGAAAAGGACTTATAACTTATATGAGAACAGACTCTCTGCGAATGGCTGAGAAAGCCATTGAAACGATAAGAGAGTTGATAAAAACAAAGTTTGGCAAAGAATATCTTCCGGCAAAGGCAAGAAACTTCAAATCTCGCGGCTCCGCCGTTCAGGATGCCCATGAAGCTATTCGGCCAACCGGATTCGAACCACCTGAAAACATCAAACAATATTTAACGAAGGAACAATTCTCTCTCTACAACTTAATCTGGAAAAGAGCCGTCGCCTCTCAGGCAAAAGAGGCAATCTTTCGGGTAAGAAAAGGCATCATTGAGGGCGAAGGTTACCAGTTTAAAGTAGAAGGTGAGACCCTGAAATTTGACGGATTTTACAGAATAACAGGAGAAAAACCCCGAGAAATCATAATTCCTGCGCTCCAAATCGGTGAATCCGTAAAGCTTCATGACCTTAAAATAGAGAAGAAACAAACAGAACCACCAAGGAGATATACAGAAGCCACACTAATAAAAACACTCGAAGCACGTGAGATTGGACGTCCATCAACCTATGCACCCACAATATCCACCTTGTTCGAACGTGGTTATATCGAAAAAGACGGTAAATTCTTGAAACCAACTGAACTTGGAGAGCTTGTGAGCAACATCCTTATCCCGAGATTTAAGGAAATCTTTGACTATGGATTCACTGCAAAAATGGAAAATGAACTCGACAAAGTGGAACTTGGCGAACTTTCCTGGCAGGACCTTCTAAAAGAATTTTATGAAAGATTCACTGAGGAATTTGACAGAGCATCAGAAGACTTACCGAATATTAAGAAAGAAAATGTGGAGATCCTCGATGAAAAATGCCCCCTCTGCGGACGTCCTCTTGTCGTAAGATGGGGGAGATATGGAAAATTTATAGCCTGTTCAGGCTACCCGGAATGTAAATACACAAGACCACTCGAACAGGAAATCGTTGAGGGTGAAAAGTGCCCTGTATGTGGTAAACCCATGGTGATAAGAAATGGAAAATATGGCCGTTTCCTTGCATGTATCGATTATCCACGATGTCCAGGAGTTAAACCATTATCCACCGGCGTAAAATGCCCTGAATGCGGAGGAGATATTGTTGAGAGAAGAAATAAAAAGGGGCAGGTATTTTACGCATGCTCCAACTACCCAAAGTGCAAGTTTACGCTACCTCATAAACCTGTAGCTATTGCCTGTCCGGAGTGTGGATACCCTCTACTCATGGAAGTAAGACGCGGTAAAAAATTCTATCTTCAATGTCCTTCATGCAAAAAAACCTTCTCACCTAAAGACATCAAGATATAACTTTCACCAACAGGAGGAAATTGATAATTCATCACCAATCTATTTACAGTTAAAAAGCTTCCCTCCTTTACCCTCAATAAACTTCCAATATTTTCATAAAAGTTGTATACGGGCTTAAAAAATTAAAAAATTTTCTGGCAATTCCTTTCCCTGAGTGCCAGGATAAAAGTATCCCATAGTAAAGGCGTTCCAAAAATATTTTACAAGTAATTTCTTCCCTTTTCATTTTGCGGGAAAACATCCTCTACAAGAAAAGATTGAAAGAGGTAATTAGGAAACACAAATTAAAGAGTAGTTTTTTGCTCCTTGTAAAATCCCCTATAGTGATTACTATCAAGGGCAGAGATATAATCGCGTATTAAATAGGTGATTCTTCCCAAATATCGATCCCCATTTTATTCAATAGGGAATGTGTGAATGCCGAATTCGGACTTATCTGCAAAAGGACAATATATATCTGACATCTCTTATGATTGTGAACGAGATTTAAACTCACCGACTACTCGTTAATACAATGCATTCAGTCAGAAACCCTGGATAAAAATCGAAATTTGAGCTTCCAGGATTTCATCAGAATCCCTACAGGAGACTCTATGTCTGGATAACACAATCCTACCCAGACTCGTGACTATTGAGAATTATGGAAGAGATACTATCAGAAAGGGGGCGGGCGGCCGCAGGCCGCCCGCCCCCCAACTCTCTCTCAACTCTATCCCTTACTTGTTCACCAGTTCTTTCAGCTGGCTCGAAGCCTTGAAGACAGGAGCCTTTCTCGCTGGAATTGTGATCTCCTCTCTCGTCCTTGGATTTCTTCCTCTCCTCTCTCCTCTCTCTCTCACCAAGAATGTACCAAAGCCGATGATTCTTACAGGCTCTCCCTTGGCGAGGGCCTCTTTCACAACTTCAACCACGGCCTCGACGGCCTTGGCTGCTTCTTTCTTTGTCATGTTTGCCTTTTCGGCAACTGCTGCAACCAATTCTTGCTTATTCATAACCTACCTCCTTGTTTTGCTTATAATTCAATAACTTTCGACATTTTCTCAGATTTTGTTAATATTTAAGGGATTCTTCAAATCCTGTCAAGACTTTTCCCCCTTAAATTCTTAGAATTCAAGCCCTTTTAGAAAAGTTTAGAGAAAGTCCCCGATTTGATCAAACTTGAAATTTCCTCGATTTCATGCGATAAAACATGATCTTCAAGCTCTTTGTTGATATATCCGTCAAGAATCTCTGCAACTTTACCTGTGATTCTTCCAGGATTATCCTTTCTGAACCTCAGTCCCCTGTGGGCAACAAGGAATTCAATAGCTATAATCTTTGTAACATTTTCAAGCAATTCAAGGGTTTTAAAAGCTGAATTGGGAGCCATACTCACATGATCCTCCCTGTTCGCACTGGTGGGAATCGAGTCAACCACAGAGGGATGAGAGAGTATTTTGTTTTCCGAGGCAAGACTCGCAGCTGTGTACTGCGCAAGCATCAGGCCGTTCATCAAACCAGGCTCAAGAGCCAAGAATGCAGGTAAACCTCTATTCAACCTTTTGTCAAGCAATCTAAATATCCGCCTTTCCGCCATATTGCCGATCTCTGCAAAGGCGATTCTCAAAAAATCCATCGCCATCCCGGGATATTCAGCGTGAAAATTACCCGCAGAAAACGCCTTGTTAGAATAAGGAGCTTCAGGTATAATGACTGGATTATCCGTTACTCCATTAATTTCTTCAGTAAGCCATTTCTCCGCAAGCTCAAGTGTCTCCAGCACCGGTCCGTATACCTGAGGGACACATCTCAATGAATAGGCATCCTGCACATGCCCAAACTCTCTCCTAACATTACCTGAATTCTGAACTTTCTCTTCAGACCTGATAAGGTTACTTCCATCAATTAATTTCCTGAATTTTCTTGCAATTCTGAGCTGACCTTCATGTCCTCTGAGTTTCATAACCTGCTCATTAAACGCACTTTCAAAGCCCCCCACCGCTTCAAAACTCATGGCAGCTGAAAGAATAGCCGCATCTATCAGCTTCTTTGCAAGATCGATGGCGAAAATTGAAACGGCAGACGTAAATGCAGTTCCATTATTTAGAGCAAGTCCTTCCTTTGCCTCAAGAACTATTCTTGAAATTCCTGCAAGATGCATTCCAAGAATTGCTGGCATCCTCTGCCATTTACCATTCCTCCAGAGAAAAACTTCACCTCCAAGCTGAAGAATCTCCTTTTGTTCCTCAGCACTCAAATCTATTCCATTCAGGAGTTTCCCAAGCAGAATTTCCTCTTTTTTCTGTATTTCTGGCCTTGGATCTTTCGTAAATGTCAGAGCCATGTGAGAAAGTGGAGCAAGGTCTCCACTCGCCCCTACTGAGCCTTTCGATGGAATTACAGGGGTAACTCCTTTGTTGAGCATACTTGCTATAGTTTCAAGAACTATGGGCCTTACACCTGAAAATCCTATCGCAAGAGAATTTAATCTTATAAGCATTGTAGCTCTTGATATTTCAGGTGAAACAGGCTCCCCAACTCCAGTTGAATGAGAGAGAATAAGGTATCGTTGCAAGAGTCTAACTTCATCCACAGGGATCGTTTTTTCAGCATTTGCACCGAAACCAGTTGTAACGCCATATACGATTTGATTGTCTTTCAGGGCTCTGTCTATCACCTCACGGGATCTCTTTACACGTTCCAAAGACTTGACAGATATCGAGACAGGGATATATCCAGGCTGAGACCTTGAAAGCTTTACTACATCATCGATGGTTAGGGAGTGACCATCAATTTCCATAAATAGCCTCTTTTATAATTTCCGCTACTTCATTAATCTTGACCTGTTTTTGTGTCTCGAGTTTCAAATCTTTCAGTGTAACTACACCCGCCTGCATTTCATCAGGGCCATAAAAGATTGCAAATCTTATACCGCGATCGTTGGCGTATCCAAGCTGAGCCCTGAGATTTTTCTTACCAAGGTAGAGATCAACATTCAAACCCTCCTCTCTTAATTTTCTGGCGAGAGAGGCTGATTCCTTCATAAATTTCTTGTTGAAAACTGTAACCAGGACGTGAGTATGGGTTTTCAATGAATCCGGTAACAGGTCAAGATCTATCAATCCCTGATAAATACGCTCAAGACCAAGACTTCCACCTGTGGCCGGGAAGTCCCTGCCAGAGAATATCTTGATGAGACCGTCGTAACGTCCACCTCCACTAACACTCGGTAAACTGACCCCTTTTAGCACTGCTTCGTAGATTGGTCCTGTATAATAGTCGAGTCCCCGCGCAAGACTCAAATCTACCGAAACATTTCCTTCTGGAACACCAAGAATATCGATAAATTCCAGGAGTTGTTCCAATTCCTCAACACCAGCAGATCCAGATTCTGAATCTTTGAAAAATTCTCTTGCGAACTCAATGGCCTCAACATTACTCTCGAACTTCAGAGTAATGATCTTTTCAATTTTCTTAATGCTTTCTTTTTTAAATCCATTGCTCTCAAGCTCATTCAAGACACCGGTAACGCCTATCTTGTCGAGTTTATCGATAATTCTTGCGGTTTCATGTTCTCGTTCAATCGGTATACCTGATACCTCAACAAGTCCTCTTATAATTTTGCGGGAATTTATCCTTATGGAAAAGTCTTCAAATCCGAGTGAAGACAGACTTTCATAGACAATCGCCAAAATTTCAGCATCTGCCATAAGGGAAGATGATCCTACAATATCAAAATCGCACTGATAGAACTCACGGTAACGTCCTTTTTGAGGGCTATCCGCCCGCCATACAGGAGCAATCTGGTATCGTTTGAAGGGTTTCGGAATATCCTGGTGCATTGCAATGACTCTTGATAGGGGAACAGTCAGGTCGTATCTCAGTCCGACATCTCTTCCCCCGTGATCTTTGAAACGATATATCAGAATTTCAGCGTCCTCTCCATACTTACCTCCGAGGGTATCCCATAGTTCAATTGATGGTGTTTCAAGAGGGTCAAAGCCGTATTTTCTAAAAATCTTCTTTAATCTGTCAATAATAAACTCGCGTCTTACAGCATCTTCTGGAAGGTAATCTCGCGTACCTTTGAGTATGGCCGGTTTTATTCTTCTACCCATAATTTAACTTCCTTTAAGCATTGCAAGAATATCCTTTACGTCAAGGCCTTCAATCTCAATTTTCTTTTTTCTCGCTGTAGCACCTGTTTTTATCACTATGCGATTTTTAGGAATTCCTAATTTCTTCGCAAGGAATTTGATTAGCTCCTCATTGGCCTTCCCCTTCTCGGGAGGGGCAGCGACATCAATTTTCAGGACTACATCTCCTGTCTTTTCCAGTATTCCCTGAAATTTTGTAACACGAGAAGATGGTTTAACTTTTACGGTAATGAGAGCCATCAGAATTTTACTTTCGGGACAGCTTTCTTACCAGGTTCTGCCTCAAAGTAGGGTTGCTCTTCAAAACCAAAAATTCTGGCAATTAAATTTGTGGGGAACCTTTTAATTGCAACATTATAGTTTCTGACTGCCTCGTTGTACCTGATTCTTGCAACAGCGATACGATTTTCGGTGCCTGCGAGTTCATCCATAAGTCTCATAAAAGTCTGATCAGCCTTCAACTGAGGGTAATTTTCAGCTATGGCAAGAAGTCGCGATAGGGCGATGTCGAGCTCTCTGTTGGCCCTGATTTGATCAGAACGGGTACGTGCTCCAGCGAGTTTTGCGCGAGCATCAGCGACATATTCAAAAATTTCTTTCTCGTGTTTGGCGTAGCCCTTCACTGTATTTACTAAATTTGGAATTAAATCAGCGCGCCTCTGCATTTGAGTCTCAATCTGGGACCAGCTCAGGTCAACCTGTTCCCTTAAACTCACAAGCTGGTTGTAGGTCACCATTACAGGCAATGCTATGATCGCAACAATAAGGATAAATGCTATCAGGGACTTTTTCATTGTTTAAAACTCATAAGGTATGATCATACGAATTCTTTTGTAATCGGCTTTATCCACCAATGCAGCCTGTCTTAAATGTCTCTTCCTTTTACGGGTTTTCTTTGTAAGTATGTGACTCTTAAAAGCATGCCTCCTTTTAATCTTTCCAGATCCTGTAACTTTGAATCTTTTTGCGGCTGATCTTTTTGTTTTAAATTTTGGCATATTAATCATCCTCCTTTCTTTTTAATTGTTGGTCTAATCATTGATGTGATGTATCTGCCTTCCATTTTGGGAGGAACTTCCACAGCTGACATATCAGAGAGTTCCTCCAGAATAGAATTAATAAGCTTAAATCCTTTATCCTGATGGACAATTTCACGTCCTTTAAAGAAAATTTTCACTTTTACTTTATGCCCATCTTAAAGGAATTCTCTAACTTTTTTCAATTTTGTCTCCAGGTCATGTTTGTCTATTGAGGGTCTGAAGGAAATTTCCTTTACTTCACCGGCCTGTTTCTTCTTTGCCTCCTTTTTACGCTTCTTTTCCTCATATTTGAACTTCCCATAATCCATGATCTTGGCAACTGGAGGCTTTGCATTGGGAGCAACCTCCACAAGATCAAGATTCATTGAATAGGCAAGTTCAATAGCATCTCTTGTCTTCATCACCCCAAGCTGCTTTCCGTCAGGTCCTATAACCCTTACTTCTGGGACCCTTATTCTTTCATTAACTCTATGCTCCTCCGGGTCTCTTCTCACCCTTCTGTAAAATCTTCCTCTAATTTTACCTACCTCCTTTTATTTTTTATTAAATCATCCAGTAAGGACTTAAAATCATCCAGACTCATTTTCCCGATATCCCCTTCACCGTGCTTCCTTACGGCAATAATATTTTTCTCTTCCTCTTCCTTCCCAACTATTATCATGAAGGGAATCTTTTGTTTTTCCGCCTCTCGGATCTTATATCCAATCTTTTCTGACCTTTCATCAAGCTCAACACGATATCCGTGTGAGAATAGATTATCAAAGATTTTTCGTGCATAATCAATGTTTTGATCCGTTATCGGAAGAATTTTAACCTGCACCGGGGCAAGCCATACGGGGAAATTACCGCCATAGTGCTCGATCAGTGTTCCAAAAAAGCGCTCAAGTGATCCCATAAGAGCTCTGTGAATCATGTACGGCCTCTTTTCCTTACCATCTTTGTCTCTATACGTAACATCAAATCTCTCCGGCAAATTGAAATCAAATTGAATAGTGGAACACTGCCACGCCCTACCCAATGCATCTTTTATCTTGATATCAATCTTGGGACCGTAAAACGCACCTCCTCCCTCATCAATATCATACTTCAACCCCGCCTTTTCCACAGCCTTTATGAGAGAATTTGTTGCAAGCTCCCACATCTCATCATCACCGACATACTTCTCAGGCTTGGTGGAAATGTAAATTTCATAATCCTCAAAGCCAAAACTTCTCAAGATGAATAGAGACAGATCTATAACTCCTATAATCTCGTCCTCAACCTGATCAGGTCGGGCAAAAATATGAGCATCATCCTGAGTAAAACCCCTCACACGGAGAAGACCATGTAACACGCCTGACCTCTCATATCTGTAAACTGTACCAAGCTCCGCATAGCGTATAGGTAGATCCCTGTAACTTCTGAGCTTTGATTTATAAATCAATATGTGGAATGGACAGTTCATTGGCTTCACGTAATAGGTATCATTTTCAACTTTGATAGGAGAAAACATATTCTCCTGGTAAAATCCAAGATGCCCTGAGATCTCCCACAACTTTGATCTACCTATATGTGGAGTATAAACAGGTTCATACCCTCTCTTAATGTGTTCTTCTATCCAGAATCTCTCTATTTCAAGGCGGATTCTTGCACCTTTCGGATGCCACAGTACCAACCCTGGTCCCACATCCTCGTTTATCGAATATAGATCGAGCTCTTTACCAAGTTTCCTATGATCCCTTTTCTTTGCCTCTTCGAGTTTTTTAAGGTATTCGTTTAACTGCTCTTTTGAAGGGAAGGAAATTCCATAAATCCTCTGTAATACAGGGCCATGCTCGTCACCGCGCCAGTAACTGGAAGATGAGGAGAGGAGCTTTACCGCCTTTACAAATCCCGTATCCGGGAGATGAGGTCCCCTACATAGATCCACAAAATCCCCCTGCCAATAAACTGACACTGTATCATCTTCAATTTCTTCAAGGATCTCAATTTTGTAATTCTCTCCGAGATCTCTAAAAAGCTCAATAGCTTTTTCTTTTGGAAGTTCTTCCCTCTTGAGTGGAATTCTTTTCTTTATAATTTGCTTCATCCTTTTTTCAATCTTTTTTAAATCCTCAGGGGTGAACGCCCGTCCACCTGTATCAAAATCATAGTAAAAACCATTTTCAATTGCAGGTCCTATTGTAACTTTAACATCCGGGAAGAGTTCTTTTACAGCCTGGGCCATGATATGAGAAGTTGTATGCCAATACACTTCTCTGCCTTCAGGAGATGAGAAGTCGAGAAGTTCAATATTATCCACATCCTCAGGAATCAGAGCGAGATCCACCAACTTACCGTCAACTCGCGCGACAAAAAAACCTCTTTCCCTTGCAAATTTCAAAATCTCCTCACGTGAAATTTCCAATACTTCTCCATTCGGGAGCTTAACTTTCATCTTGACACCTCATTTTATTAGATTTAAACAGGTCTTAATATAATGTCCTCAAATTACATTGTCAACGTAAGATACAGGAGTTTCAGACCTTTGAGTTTTAAATTTTAAAACGAATTTTCAACCAGCGAAAATTTCAATTGTCAAATCATCGCAGGTAAATGTCAGGATTTATTCTAACTCATGCATAGCTCTAATAATAGCTTCTCCCATCTCAGTCGTATTTGAATTTCCACCGAGGTCACGAGTTCGAACCTTCCCATCAGCAATTACCTTTTCAACAGCTTTCTTTATCTTTTTACCTGCATTTACTTCACCGATCCACTCAAGCATAAGGGCGCCAGCAAGTATAATAGCTATGGGATTAGCTACATTTTTTCCTGCTATATCCGGGGCACTACCGTGGACGGCTTCAAAAACAGCTATTTCATCGCCAATATTTGCACCTGGAGCAAGACCCAATCCACCTATCAATCCTGCTGCGAGATCGGAAAATATATCACCATACAGATTCTCCGTGAGCAGGATATCAAATTGACCAGGATCAATGACCATCTGCATGGCCGCGTTATCAACAATAAGCTCGTTGTACCCAATGTCTGGATGTTTCACAGCCTCTTCTCTGACAGTTTTAAGGAACAAACCGTCAGAGAGTTTCATGATATTTGCTTTGTGAACCACCGTAACTTTCTTTCTATTCCACTTTTCCGCTATAGCAAAGGCGAACTGAGAGATTCTCTTTGATGCTTTTTCGGTTATTATTTTCAGACTTTCCACAACACCAGGGACAACAATATGTTCAAGTCCTGAATATAAGTCCTCTGTATTCTCCCGCACTATGATCATGTCTATATCATCAAACGGTGTATTTATTCCCTTAAACTTCCTAACAGGCCTTAGATTCGCATATAGATCGAGGGCCTTTCTAATCCTGAGATTGACGCTCTGAAATCCTCCTCCAACAGGAGTGGTAAGAGGACCTTTCAATGCGACCCTGTTCTTTCTGATAGAGGCAATAGTATCATCCGGGAGTGGATCACCATACTCGCACAATGCGGATTCACCTGCAAGTACACTTTCCCACTCAATATTAACTCCTGATGCTTCAATTACTTCAACAGCTACTTTCGTAATTTCAGGGCCAATGCCATCTCCCGGTATCAATGTTACCCTGTGTGAAATATTCAACGTGATTCACCTCCTGTAATTCCACTTAAATATAAATTAAGCCGTCACTAATTGCAAATTTTTTCATTATAAGAACATATTTTCATTACAATTAATTTCAAATTTAAAAATCAAGTAAGTTGAAAATTATGCCCGTCTGTGTTATACTGAATCCATAAGGAGGATTATATGATCCTTGAATCTTCAGTTTATAAGGAAATTTTTGGCCCTTTAATAGTTCACGAATCTCAAAAGGTTATCAAATTTGACACGGAGACAGAGAAGGTTGAGAGTTCACTTATAAGCAACATTCCGCGTGAAGAAATTTACAACGTTTTTAAGGACCTTGCCATTGTAATACCTTTGAAAAATGAAAAATTACACCTTCTCGATGGGGTATTGAAGGCAATTCCCCACAAATGTCCCATCATTGTAGTTTCTGCAAGTCAGAAAGATATACCCAACCATTTCAAAATGGAAATCGAATTAATCAAGCACTACTATTCTCTTACACACTCCAGAGTATTCATTATTCACCAAAAAGATCTCGGAGCATCTGAAGCATTTAAAGAGCAACAATACTTCGACATCATAGATGAAGAGGATGGACTGATCCGTTATGGGAAAGGGGAAGGGATGCTCCTCGGAGTAATGCTGGCAAAGGCGATCGGCGCAAAGTATGTAGGTTTCATCGACGCAGATAACTACATACCTGGCTCAGTTAATGAATATGTTAAAGACTACGCCGCAGGTATTTTGATGAGCGAAAGCGAATACACAATGGTCAGGCTAAAATGGAGACATAAACCCAAAGTTATGCAAAGAGGACTTTACTTCAGAAGAAGAGGAAGGGTGAGTGAGATCACCAACAAATATCTTAATCTGATGATCGCAGATAGAACAGGATTTGAAACTGACATTTTTGTCACTGGTAACGCAGGTGAACATGCCATGTCAATGCAACTCGCTGATATAATGTCATTCTCATCCGGTTATTCTGTTGAAACCCATCAGCTTGTATTCCTGCTCGACGAAATGACAAATCCACCACAACCCGAGAAATATAAGGACGTCTATGAGCAGGGTATTGAGATATTTCAAATTGAGACTTTAAACCCACATATACACGAGGAGAAGGGTACGGAACATATAAACGAAATGATCCTCGTCTCCCTCGCGGAAATCTATCACTGCTCCCTGTGCTCAGATAATGTGAAAAAGAGAATCCTCGAAGAGCTATATTCCCGTAAAATATTAAATAGAGGGGAAATACCACCTAAACCCTCACCTATGAGTCCGATCGGTGAACTGGATACAAAAAAATGGTTCAGAACTGTTAAGAAAAAATCTGATACACTCGTCATTCTTGAGTAAAATGACAGGGCTGAAGAAAATTATCTTTTTTGACATAGACAAAACCCTCGTAGATGAAGATTATAATTACCAGGATGGCCTTTATGTTATTGAGGAACTAAAAAAACAGGCGGTAGAAGTGATTCTCAATTCATCCAAGACCAGATTCGAACAGGAATATTACCGAAAAATATTTGGACTTAATACACCCTTTATCGTTGAAAATGGAAGTGCAGTTTATATCCCTGCTGAATATTTTGATGATATAAATTCTTTGAAACGCGATGAATACCATGTTTTAGAACTGGGAACTCCATACAAAACGATTGTAAAACATCTGAAAGCTATCGAAAAAACCTTTGGCTTGAAATACTATGCAAACTCTACACTTGAAGAGGTTATGAATTTTCTCGGTATGAACAAAAAACTCGCTGAACTCGCTATGAAACGCGAATATTCAGAAACTATATTCAGATATAAAAACATAGGATTTCAGGATGTTTTGAGGGAGAAAGGATTAACCTGTCAGATGGGTAGCAGGTTTGTAGCAGTTCTTGGAAAAACAAACAAAGGCAAAGGAATGGAGACACTTCTTAATTTCTATAGAAAAAAATTCCCGAATATCGAGGTATACGCTGCAGGTGATGGAGAAAACGATTTCCCTATGTTTGAACTTGCCGACAAATCATTCCTTCTTGGTAATAAAGAATATCCCGGTGCTATAAAAATCCCCAATATAAAGGAACTCCTTAACTTCATTTAACTACAATCATCAAAACAATAAAAAGTAATAGGACTCCTACACTTATTAAAGTATCCCCAAATCTCCATGTTAGAGGTCTATAAATTGTCCTCTTTTTACACGTGAATCCGCGAGATTCCAGTGCTTCAGCAAGATCTTCAGCCAGAACAAATATACCAACAACAAGTGGTAAAAGTATAGAATGGAAATTTCTGAGTTTCACGTCGATTCCTCGTGCCTTTTGAGCTTCCTTTATCTCTCTAAACTTTACGGAAATCAATTCAACGTATCTCACTGAAGAAGAAAAAATAAAGACAAAACTGTATGGCAACTTCAATGCAAGCAATGCCTTTGACATCTCATCAACTGTGGTTGTTTGGAAGAATACAAAAGCAGATAGAACAAGCTCTCCAAATCTCAAGGTTAAAATGACCCCCTCTTTTTGAGAAATAAAAATCCATCCAATAAGAAAAACGGTGAGCATCATTGGAGCAAAACCCTTGAAAAATTTCAAAAATTTCCTTTGGCCTATTATTAAATCAATTGTAATTAGTACAACAAACAGAGCTACATGAAAGTAAACAAAATTCTTAGCAATGATAAGGAAATCTGCCAGAATCAAAATGAGTATTTTAGCTCTTGGATCTACTGTCATTTCTTAGGGCCTGTATACGAAGTGATATCCCGGGATCGAGATGTAATTCTTCAAAAATTTCGAGATCCCTTTGAGTTACATCTACTGGATTTACTTCACTTACAATTCTTCCATTTCTCATAAGTAACCATCTTCCCGAAATTTTCCTTGCAAATTCGAGATCATGGGTTGACACCACAACAGTAACACCCTCCTTCGAGAGGGTGGTAATGATATCTTCCATGGCTCGAATAGTTTCTCCATCCTGTCCAATAGTTGGTTCATCGAGCAACAAAATACCTGGTTTCATAGCCAGAATAGCGGCCATGGCAACTCTCTTCTTCTCACCCTCCGATAGTAAAAATGGAGACCTGTGAAGTAATTTCTCAAGACCAAATAGATGGATTATTTTTTCTATCCATGTATCTCCTCCTCTTAAATTCACTCTGATTTCTTCTGCAACACTCGATTTAAAGAAGATATCCTGGGGATTTTGCGGTACAAACCCCGTAAGTTCATTACGGGTAATAATCCCCTTGTGAGGCGTTTTAATTCCTGCCATGAGTTTCATAACTGTCGTCTTACCTGCTCCATTTGGACCAAGCAAGGTGACAACTTCTCCCCTATGAAGCTCTATGTTGATTTTTTCAAGGGAAAATGAATGATTGTAATTGAAAGAAACATCGTAAAGAGAGAGAATTTTTTCTCCATGATACAAGGGATAAACAAATTCAGGTGAATACGACATATCCAGAAGTTTTTTTATTAAGACGTTTAAATCAGGGATTTTATTGAATCCAGCCAACTTGGAGAGTCTTAATAGCTCCGGTTCCCTTACTCTAAAATTTGCAAAATTTATTTTAAGAAGGTTATCTGTGACAATACGATTAACACTATCTTTAATGAACATGAATTTCTTTGCGAATTTTTCCACTCCATCGATTCTATGCTCAGTGAGAACGATCAGGGTATCGTCCATTCTTTGAAGTAGTTTCATGAGTTTTTCCCGATAAAGGCCATCAAGGGTCGAGAAAGGCTCATCGAGTAAAATTATCGATGGCCTTAGAGAAATTGCCGAAGCGAGTGTCACAATTCTCTTTTCTCCACCTGATAACTCATGAGTTCGTTTCTTGAGTATACTATTAAGTCCGAATTCTTCAATTACCCATTGTAATCTCTCTTCAATAACATCCGGGGATAATCCTGCATTTTCCAGAGTGAAGATTATTTCATTCTCAATGTTATCGTTGAATATCTGAGCGTCTGCATTTTGATGGACATAACCGGCGAGTTTAAATAATTCACATGTAGTCAGCTCTTTTGTATTTCTACCTGCTACAACTACATCACCTGTAAATTTCCCCTCGTAAAAATGGGGAATAAGGCCATTTATCAATCTGAGGATAGTCGATTTTCCACTTCCACTTGGTCCTGTAATTACAAGATTTGAGGTAATCTGTTCTCCTAAATTTTCTAAGACAGGTTCCGGGGACTTCTTGTAGGTAAACGAAACATTTTTAAAAATTATCATTCAATAGCAACACCCGCTTTCCTGAGCAAATAGAGAACAACAACACCGATCACGGAACCGGCTATGGTAGACATGGAAAAAGCAACGATGAAAGTAGCAAGTGCCATGCTCTTATGCAGGAATACAGGGCCAACAACAAGAGCACTTACAGTAGCTCCGATGAGGCCTGTACCAACAATTTCTCCGAGAGCTGCAATTATGATGTTTTTTGTAAGTTTATATGCGTAACCTGCCAGAAATGCTCCTATCATCCCTCCAGGAAAGGCGAAAATTGTACCTGTACCAAGTATGTTTCTGATTAATCCAGCAGCTCCAGCGATAGTCATAGCATACCAGGGACCTACTATAACACCGGCAATTACATTAACCATGTGCTGAGCAGGGAATACCTTGGATACTCCAACTGGTATAAAAATCGGTGACAATACAACCGCAAGCGCTGTCAAAACTACAGAATATGCCACTTTTTTCGTCTTACTCATGATCCTCCCTCATCGTGAGATTTTTATTATTGGAAAAATTTTATTCACTTTTCTGTAAACTATCAATCAAACCCTGGCATTAAATTCCAGAAGTGGTCACTACATTAAAAAAGTTTTTTTAAATTGAAAAAGCATCCGACCCCCACAAAAAATCATATCTCATAGAAAGTTCATATTAAAAACAATCATCACAATTTTGCTTCACCATAGTCCTTGACTTTATTCACGCAAATCTGATTTCAAATCCATAAAATACTTGATAATTTTTTCATGAAATTCTCATTTTCAGCTTTATAATTTATCAAGTTTAGAAGTAGCCGGCAAATCCAGAAGCCAGAAGATAGATTATTTAAATGGTAGCCGGCACAGAGATTCGACTTTTATTTGTAATTTAATTTTTAGAGTTTTCAACCGAAAGTTGATTTTATATAATTTTTAGTTTAGAATATTTCCAGCCAAAATTTTATAAGAGGTGATTACTATGATAACCATAGAAGAAAGAATAAAGGAATTGAAGAGAAGAGGATTTAAAATGACGCCTCAAAGGCGGGCGATTATAGAAGCCCTACATGATGACACTTCTCATCCAACAGCCGAAGATGTTTACAACAAAGTAAAAAAATCAATGCCGGATATTTCACTTGCTACTGTGTATAACACTCTTGAGCTTTTACACAAAATTGGTGGAATCTTAAAGCTCGAAGTTATAGGCGGTAAGGCACATTACGATCCATTTACAAAACCCCACATCCACCTCGTCTGTACGATGTGTGGAAGAATAGTTGATGTGGATAAGCCAATTCCTGAAATGCATTTGACACAGGGGGAAAGCAAAGGATTCAAAGTTCAGGGATACAACATTGTATTCTATGGCATCTGCCCTGATTGTCAGCGCAAGATGAACTGAGATATTCTCTCTTTCAACCTACAAAAAGAGCAAACTCCCGCAGTCGTAAGATAGCCACATTTTATACATGGTTTTAGTTCTTTTTTGGGTGTATTAAAACCTTTTTTATTTTCAAAGAAACCAAGAAGGAATCTAATCTTTGCCCCGGGCATCTTTTCCTCGATTTCATCAAGAATAGCCTTGTAGAAAAAAGTTGTTGCACCAGAAGAGAAGGGACATTTTTCTCCAATGTAAGGAAGGCCCAATAAATCTGCATAAAATTTTATTTCGAAATTGGTTAACAAAATTAAGGGTTTAACTTTCCTTGCCAGTGTTCTATCCTTCGGTAATACCGGACTCTGTCTATCAAGATATTCAACCTGCCAATGGAGTATGTTTCCAAAGAGCACCGATGATTCATCATCAAGATTGTGCCCTGTGGCAACAACGTCAAAACTGAGACCCGCCCTATTAATCATGTATCGCTTTATCATTCCACATGTTGAACACGGTTTCCCTTTAGAAACTTTTGCAATTTCGGGTATGCCGACTCCAAGCTCGTCCTTCAAATATTCAATTTTTAGCTGAAGACCAAATTTCCCCGCGAATTCCTCTGTGATTGCCTGAGATTTTTCAGAAAAATCTCCAATACCAAGATTCAGGAAATATCCTGTTGTGTTATATCCGAGTGAGTTGAGAACATGCCACAGAACAATAGAATCTTTCCCACCTGACACAGCCACAAGTACTCTATCATCCTTTTTAAACATTTTGAACTTTTTAATAGCTTTCTCAACTCTTCTTTTCACAAATTCCACGTAGTGCTCTTCGCATAAAGATAAATTATAAGAACGAAGTTTAACAACGGCTTTTCTACCGCAGATTTTACACTTCATAGTTTTAGAATTATAGAGAATTCTTTCTGAATTTACATTTGTCCTGATTAACTCCACTATAAACAAATCTATCGAAATACTGAGCAGGAAGGTCAGTAATTGACACGTGAGTTCTCTGTTTAAATGCATCTTAAAAAGTCCTCCTGAGGGTTGTTGGAAAAATCGATTTAGAGGGTAAAGGAAGAATGTAATTTTTTAACCATCTCCCACACCTAACATCAATCATGTCTTTCAGGATGATGTATGAATATTCAAGATTTGTATATCTTTGCACTTGAATGAGATGAACAAAATAACGTCCTCCCCCGCAAAGCTTTGCGGGGGGAGAACTGGGGAGGGGTCAAAAATGGCAGATTTTACAGAGAGAAGCAAAAATTTTCCTCTTAATACCCTTCCCTCAATCCCTTCTTACAAGCGGGAGAGGAAATTGGATGTAATCTCTCCCACTTTGTGGGAGGTGACGCTGTGGGTAGATCTTCCTGGAAGCGGGAGTGGCAATATGAAGTTTTTTTACTAAGTGAAAGGGGAAAATGATCACCGGCAAAATATTTTTCGAACAACCTCTAAAAAATCCTTGACTATGAATGCATTGTTTTTTAATAATTATACTGATGGAAATTTTTGTACACTTACCGAAATTTAAAAAGAAGAAACGCTATAACTACTGGGATAGTGTACTGATTATCTATGCAGACAGGGGAGGGGTGAGAGATATCTGGGACATTGAGAAGTTGAGGAAACGATGGGGCCTGAGAAAAACCATTCTTGTAATCAGGGAAAAACCAAACAAAATTGTAGAAAAGCAGGCCATATTGAAAGAAGTGGAGCTTCATGTTCATGAAAATCCCAGGTCATTTGCAAAATTAATGAAGAAAGAATTTGAAAGAAAAGGTATAAGAAGCGTCGTCAAAAGCATAGAGGATATAAGTGAAAGAAATTTTACTATGGACCCTATGTAAAAAAACTTGACAAGACCAGTGTACGATTTTTAGAATAAGGCAGGTGATAGAAATGGGACTTTTTAAAAAGAAGGAGAAGATAGAAGGGGATCATAGAGTATTAATTGCTTATGGGGATGCCCTTGGAATCTTTGATGTGTGGGAATTCGGAAAACTTATAAAGAGGTTTAAACTCGAGAGGGGGATTGCGATTGTAAAGAAAGAGCCCACACAAAAAGTTTATGAAGAGGCGGAAAAGAATCATGTCGAAATTATGATCTCACAGAATCCAAAAGAATTTGCTCAGCAGATGAGAAAACAGCTTGAAACTCCCAATTATAAGGTGGCTGTTAGAAAATTGGAGGAGGTGGCAGATAGATCAATTATGCAGGATCCGTGTTAGGATGGGTTAAAACAAATAAGGAGGTTTTATCATGAACTCTTTATTGTTAGCCGTAATTGTATTTGCAGCTTATCTAATTGCCTATCATACGTATGGGAAGTATCTGGCTAACAAGATATTCAAGCTGGATCCCAACAGGGTGACACCTGCCCACGAGTTAAGAGATGACATTGACTATATGCCGGCGAAAAAAGAGGTCCTGTTCGGTCATCATTTTACATCAATTGCCGGACTGGGACCAATAGTCGGACCGGCAATAGCAGTTATATGGGGCTGGGTACCAGCTGCATTATGGGTAGCTCTTGGACCGATATTCCTCGGCGGTGTGCATGATTTCTCTGCACTCGTCGCATCCATGAGGAATAAAGGTGTTTCCATCGGTGAGCTTACGGCGAATCTCATAAATTCAAGAACGAGATATTTGTTCCTGTTGATCATCTTCTTCGAACTATGGATCGTTATTGCAATTTTCGCTCTCATAATGGGTATTCTTTTTGCGAAGTATCCACAGTCAGTATTTCCGGTCTGGATGGAAATTCCTATTGCCATCTGGGCTGGCTACTCAATTTACCGGAAAGGCAGCAATCTAAATACAGTTTCTATCATCGCTGTCATATTGATGTACGTCACGGTTATAATTGGTGCGTACTGGCCCCTCAAGTTACCTGGTCTTTTTGGTCTTAATGCCATTGAAACATGGCTCATAATCCTTTTGATATATGCGTTTATTGCATCTACACTCCCGGTATGGACATTACTCCAGCCAAGAGATTATATCAACGCTCATGAGTTGTTGATTGCTATGGCTTTACTCTTTATCGGCACAATAGTTGCGCACCCAAAGATCGTTGCTCCTGCTACAAATCTTCATGCTGCAGGTGCTCCTCCGATCTGGCCATTCCTGTTTGTGGTGATTGCATGTGGTGCAATTTCAGGATTTCATTCTCTTGTTAGCTCCGGAACATCCTCAAAGCAAATAGACAAAGAGCCTGATGCTCTATTCGTTGGTTATGGTGGTATGTTAATGGAGGGTTCACTTTCTGTACTTGTAATTGTTGCCACTACCGCCGCTATAGGATTGAGGTATGTCACAAAGGGAGGACAAATACTTACAGGATATGCGGCCTGGCATGCTCACTACTCAAGCTGGCAGGCTGCAAAGGGGCTATCTGCAAAACTGGGGGCTGTTATCACAGGCTCAGCCAATTTGATGCATTCTTTTGGAATTCCACATGTTATTGGAATGACCATTATGGCCGTATTCCTGGTTTCCTTTGCAGGAACAACCCTGGATACCGCGACCCGTATTCAGAGATACGTTATTGGTGAATTCTTCACCGACCTCGGCATTCCAGCTCTTGCAAACAGGTGGATTGCTACATTCCTGGCCGTATTCACTGCATTCCTGCTGGCTTTTGCTCAGAAGGGTGGAAAAGGCGCTCTGATCCTCTGGCCACTCTTTGGAACAGTTAACCAGCTCCTTGCAGGACTCGCACTTCTTGTCGCAACGGTTTATCTTGCTCGTTTGAAAAAACCCATCTGGTTTGCCGCATTACCAATGGTATTCATGATCTTCATGACTGGATGGGCAATGATTTTGAATATTGAAAAGTTTGCGAGGACGCACAACACGTTGCTCCTTACGATCGGAGTAATCGTTTTCTTACTCGAGATCTGGATGATCATAGAGGCAATAATTGCACTTGGAAAGTACCTATCGGCTCCAGCAGCCGAAGAGGAAGAGGTAGCGTAAAAAGAGAGGGAGAAACTCAGGGGACAAGAAGGAAGGGGTTGGGCGTCGCCAGAGGCGACGCCCAACCCCTTCCTTCTTGTCCCTATCCAATACTACCTAACCAATTCGAGTATTCTCCGTGTCCTCTCCACAAGTCTCCTGACAAAGTCATCATTCCTCGCTTCAGCATATATCCTCATTATCGGCTCGGTATTGGAAGGCCTGACGTGAATCCAGTAATCTTTTCCACGTAAATAAAGACCATCTGATTTATCAACATACTCTGGATTAAACTCTTTTATTAGCATATCCTCAGGAATTTCCACTCTGAAGCCCACTTTTTCTTTTACCAGGACAAACCCACGGGGTAAACTTTCTATTATTCTATCTATCCCTTCCTCAGCCACCCTTGCAAGAATCAGTGCCGTACCAACAAGAGAATCTCTCGTGGCGTTAATCTCAGGAACTATAACTCCACCGTTCCCCTCACCCCCGAATACACTCCCGATCTCCTGCATTTTTTGAACAACATTCGCCTCCCCTACTTTGCTCCTTAAAACTCTTACTCCAAATTTTTCGGCTACTTCTTCAATCATCATGGAGGTGGAAAGATTCACGACAATATCAGCCTTTCTGTATTTCAATATTTGTGGAGCAGCAAGAACAATTGTATGCTCCTCGGTGAGTAATCCTACTTCTCTAAATCCAACAAGGAGTCTATCTCCGTCAGGATCGGTGGCAAACCCTATATCCGCCTCACCTTTCAGAAGAAGCTCGTCCAACTCTTTCAAGTTTTCTTTTTTGGGCTCTGGTGGGTGAGGGAAAATCCCCGTGGGATTACAATTTAAACAGGTTACATCAGTAATTCCTATTCTATCAAGAAGATGGGGTAGAGCGTAATAATTTGCGCCGTTTACCACATCCACCGCAATTCTAAAATTGGACTTTTTAATCTTGTTCTTATCGATAAATCTCGACCTCAAAATCTTATCTATGTGGTCATCTATTGCAGATGTGTACTCACTAAATTTTCCTACTCTATTCCAACTGGCCCATAAAAATTTTTCCTGAAGAAAATTTTTTATTCTCTTAACATCTTCATCAAAGGTGAATATGCCCCCTTCTTTAACCAATTTAAGTGCATTCCATTCAACGGGATTATGACTTGCAGTGACCACAATTCCCCCCTTTGCTCCCCGGTCTCTGACCACAAACAATAGTGTAGGTGTGGGAACAATGCCTACGTCAATCACATTGTTTCCTGACGCAAGGAGTGTTGAAACAGCTGAAGATTTAACCATCTCTCCATGTGGGCGTGTATCCATTCCAATGTAATAGGTACCTGTTCCATTAACTCTTGAGAATGCATGTGTGTACTTCATTATCACATCCGGAGTTAAAGTTTCACCCACGATACCTCTAAGCCCTGATACTGTGAAAAGAAGACTTTTCATAAAAGATCCTCCCTATCAAAAAATCCCCTAACTCAGTTTACTTAATCGATCCTCTTACTCTCCAATAATTTTAATCAAAACTCTTTTGGGGCGTTGTCCATCAAACTCTGCGTAAAACACTTGCTGCCATGGTCCAAAGTCCAACCTCCCCTCAGTTACTGGAATAACGACCTGATGATGAATAAGAAGGCTTTTGAGATGGGCGTCCCCATTCGTTTCACCTGTTAGGTGGTGTCTGTAATCTTTCCTTGTTGGCGCAAGTTTTTCCACCCACTCAAGAATATCCTGAATAATCCCGGGTTCGTCATCATTAATATAAACTCCTGCTGTTACATGCATTGCAGAGACAAGTATTAGACCCTCTTTGATGCCACTATCCATTAAAGCTTTTTCAACTTCAGGAGTAATATTTATGATCTCCCTCAATTTTTTCGTGTTGAAGGTCAAATATCTTGTGAATGATTTCATTTTATACCTCCGATCCAGAAAATCAATGCTGCTATTATACTACCAAGAAGGGACGCAGTAAAATTGACCATGTTATTACCAAACCATTTAATTCCTCGTAAATACTCAAGCTTTTCTCCACAGTGAGTGTCAATGTCAAAAATTCCACCACAGTTTCTACATAAGTATTGAACTTCTACAGTTGCTCCAAGCAAACTATCGATAATATTCCCCAGGAATCCCGCGAATCCGGCAATGAAAAAGAGTTTGAAGTTAAATCCGTAAATGAGCAAAAAGGAGGCGATTAGAAAACTACCAATAAATCCACCAAGAGAGCCACAAATTGAAACTGCCCCTGAACTTCCTTTGGGAAGTTCCTTCCAATTTATTATAGATCTTGGCATGAATTTACTTAAAGTACCAATTTCTGTAGACCAGGTATCAGAATTAACAACTGCAAGACTCACTATATACAATACATACCAGTACTTCCATGGAGTCAGATAATTTAAGAGGACAAACAAAGCGGGTAATCCTCCATTGGCCAGAACCTGAATAGAATCTCTGGCTTCACCACTTTTTACAACACTCTTCCCTTTGACTAATTTTGTCAAAATGCTCGATGTTATAAAGAAGGTAATTATTGGAAATCCCCATTTTACACCACCGATAGAAAAAATAAGAACACCAACAAGAAACATCACAACACTTCCATCAAATGTGAGGAATTTTAATGAAATGGAAATTACAGCAAGAATAAAGGCAAGAATAAAACCATACACAAAATTTGGGCTTAATCCGGATTGTTTAAAATAGAAAAGAAAAAAAGCGAGACCCAGTGGAAGTGATAAGTTGTCAATTCCACCATAAAACCCTGCTTCGAGTGCAATCGCAAGAATCGATAAAACAAGAGCAGCAAAGAGATTTAGTTTAAAAATAACGACCAAAATTCCAAATACAATAACTCCGAGTGTAAGAGATCCTGCCAGACTTTTCGTCCCCATCCTGGTACGGAAAACCTTCAAAGGCCACTTCCTACCAATAATAGCCGCAAAAGCATCTCCATAAAATAGTGCTGAGAGGCTCGTAAAATAAATCATTCTATCCCAGAAGAATATAAATGTGATAATCAAAACAGACAGAGGATACAAAACTGTGCCCAAAGACTCTCTATCTACACCTTCCATCCCTTTAAATACACCCAGCATAAGTGTAATAGAATTTATGACTATAAAGAGTGTAGAAAGAATAATTACCGGGAGAGGCCCTTTGAGAAATGGATATGCAAAAAATATGAGAGTCCCAACCCCAATATGTACAATTTTCCTGGAGATTTCTGCAGAAACTAATCCTCTTCTGTGGAGTATTTCGGAGAAACCAACAAGTCCAAAAATAGCAAAGAAAAGTACTACAGTCGCAAGTACATTACTCATTTCCAATAGCTTTCGAATCCCTCTATTTTCCTGACTTCCCTAAGTAATTTTTTGACATTCTGAGCTTCTTCACGTGGTATTACAAGGGTAACATCCTGAGTATGGATAACCACCATATCTTCAACACCATAAATTGCTACAAGTCCTCCACTTGAAACCACTATATTTTTCCTTCCACCGAGAACAACTGCATCACCAATTATTACGTTCTCATTTTCATCGGTCTCAACAACCCGATCAAACGAAGAGAAAGAGCCCACATCTTCCCAGTCAAACAACGCTTCTACAACTGCAATATTCTTTGCTTTTTCCATAATACCATAGTCAATTGATGTTTCCTCAACTTCTCCATAAAAAGCAAGGATATCCTCTGTTTTCGTGAGATCATATTTTTCAAGTAATGCATAAAGCCCGGGCATATACATTTTAAAAGCGTTCATTATATCGCCTACACGCCACGCAAACATCCCGCTATTCCAATAAAAATTACCCGATCTCAGATATTCTATCGCCTTCTCCCTTGATGGTTTCTCGTGAAACTTTTTCACTTTAAATGCCTTTAAATCCTCTTTTTCCTGTAAAATTCCATCTCGTTCAATGTAACCGTAACCAGTCTCAGGTCTATCAGGTATGATCCCAAGCGTAACCAGAAATCCTTTTCTGGCGACATCGGTTGCAAATTCAACCGTTTTTTTGAATCCCTCGAGGTCAACGATAACGTGATCAGCAGGCACCATAAAGATAATAGCATTATCTCCTGCAACCTGTTGAACCACCTGTGCTACGAAGGCACATGCAGCTGCTGTATTTTTTCCCACTGGTTCATAAAGTTTGTGGTAATCGGGGAAATACTCTTCAAATTTTTTTCTAAGTTTTTCTGTAGTGATAAAGAAAATGTTTTCAGGTGGGACAAGATTTTCAAGTCTCTCAACTGTAAGTTCGATAAGAGTTTTTTTTCGTCCTATTTTCAGGAATTGTTTTGGGTGGGATTCGCGGGAAAGGGGCCACAAACGCTCCCCTTTGCCACCGGCCATAACACCAGCGAAGAGATCTTTCATAGTAGATTGAAAGGCGGGGCAGGCCACTAATGTGGCCTGCCCCGCCAATATTCCAAATCTATCTCATCCTAATTTACTTAAGGATCATCGCTTTCTTTGTGAGAGAACCTGCATTCGTCTGCAATCTCACGAAGTACACACCTGGTCTTACACCATCTGCATTCCAGTGCGTAGTGTACAGTCCGGCTTTATTGAGATTTCCACTAAACAGTGTTGTCACTTTCCTTCCAGACGCATCGAATACGGAAACATCCACTTTACCAGCCGTAGGAATAGCAAAGCTTATGGAAACTTTTCCGTTAAGGGCAAGGTTGTTCCTTACAGCAAGTTTCAGCCCATTCACCGGAGTAGGATTGGATTCTGCAACTCCAGTAGTGAGGAAGTTTATGAGTGCTGACATAAGTGTCTGTGTCCTTGTTTGATCATAAACAAATCCTGTTACAGCACCTGATGTATCAACAGTCACAGAGTCAACAAGATAAGTGAATGGCCAATAAAGAACTGCAGCTCTGTATGTACCATTGTAAGTAATAGCTGTTGGGGTTCCATCAGGCATATAGAATGCATCACTTGCTTCACCATTATTAATCACAGCACCGACGTAGTTGTAACTGCCGTAGGTTGTACTGTCGACCTGATGAGCGTAAGGATAGAGTGTTATTGAATCGTTAGCGAAAGCCTGTCCAACTGGATTCGTTGCCTCTCCAGTGAGGCTGATAATTGTATCGGAGTTTGCAGTGTATCCTCCATCATCAGGGGATGTACCAACATAATCATCAAATACGGAAGCGATCTTCAGATAGTTGTAAAGGAAACTTCCCTCTGGTATGTCAGTCCACTGACCATAGTCTCCAAGTCCAAATCCACCAACGACAAAATCTTCATCAGAGATTACAAGTTTTCCACCATTGTCGAGATACTGGGCAATTAAAGCTGTGTCAGCAGCGAAAGCTCCACTTCCCCAACCTGTCCAGAAAACCATCTGATAAGGCTGGGAATATCCACCTTGACCAAGGAGAACAGTCGCATCTGGTGAACCCCAATGATAAGCATCGTACACGTCAACCTGATAACCCAATGCCTGGAATACAGAGGCAAAATCTACATCCCTATCCCTTGTAGCTGCACCTGCATCAAGTACATAAAGAATCTGGTTTGTGGTCTGCTGAAGCGTGGAGAAGAAATAGATATGACTATAGTATGATTCAGCTCCCTGAACATCTCTTGCCATTACTGTGTAGAATACAGTGTCACCAACGTTCAAAGCAGTCGAAGGTGTATAAACTGCTTGCCATATTCCTGCTGTAGAATCTCCACTTACGAGCGTCATTGGGATATGGAGAGTATCAGTGGCATCTGAGCCGACCCAAACTTCCAGTTCTGCATAAGCAACTCCTGATGAATCAGAAGGGACACCAAAATCATTCAAATCTGCCTGAATGGTAAATGGACCATCGAGGTCGTAAGTCCAGGGTAACTTCGTAACGGAATTGATGAATGGAGCCGGGTTTTCATAAATATTAACTATGGCGTATGCCCAATATGTATGCCAGTTAGCATACCATCCAGGGGATGCTCCAGGGAAAGATGAACCAAAATCCTGTTGATATACAAGGGCATGATATCCGTAATTATTTCCAGCTGCACCAGCACTGATAATTGCCCAGGGCTCATCAGAACTACCACTCCCATCTGTAAGAGGTGTGAATCCCACAAGGAATGGTTTCGTTCCTACATCAACTGCGTTCGGAAGAGAATTACCGAGTAAAAACAAAGTATCTCCAGTGACATTTACAGTTGTGCTATAATATACAGAATCATACGCAATAGGAGAGGGACCAGGAGGAAGAGAGTAAGATGCACCAAAGTGATAGTCATACCAGTGATGTCCAATCCCATAATACCACGTTGAATCAAACACTGGCGCAAGTGAATCAGGAACTCCAGAGACGAAGAAGTATGCCTGACTATTTGCAGTATACTTGTTCAATACATACATGTAAGCAGCCTGGAGTGAACATGCCGCTACCGATTTAAACCACTCAACCATTGTATCACCAACATCTATACCTGAATATATATAGAAACTGTTCACATCGAAATAGGAAATGGTGTCTATCACTCCCTTAGCCTGTATACTGTGCATAAAAGCTGACACCTTTCTGGCATCTTTCAGTGGGATAATATCACTGTGGCCCGTTTTGGAATTCACCGGTGTCAGGATAGCGAGCTCAGCTCTCGATGTTCCAACAACGAACATCAGAGCAGCTATTAGACCTAACACTTTATACTTCTTCATAACATTTACCTCCTTTTTAGTTTGATTAATTTCAAAACTTTACAACTTTTTTAGAAAATCTTACGCCACTCCTCAAATCTTTTACGACAATGAAATATACTCCATTACGCAAACTTTCAACCCTCCAGCTAAAGTTGTACTTACCAGAACTAATGTTACCATCGAACAATTTTGCGACTTCTCTACCACTTAAGTTGTATACTTTTACGCTCAACTTTGTAGGATGAGGGACAGAGACCTCAAAGGATACTTTTTTAGAGAGAATCACTGGAGAGCCCAGAAGCTTAAACGCAAACCTCCGTGGTATAATACCATTTGTCTGCATCAATGTTAATGGGCCAAGAGTATTAATATAAGCAACTATTCTGTCTCCAGATGGCGTCAGCATTCCACCAGCGTCATGCCAGGTTCCTTTGTACCAGACATAAACGTGATAATCTTTCTTTCCATCATTGGGCAAATTTAACTCCACACGAGCAGGCGATTTCAGCTGTACATTTGGGAAGACATAAACCGGATTGGAGACTTTATAGAAACCACCATTTGAGATAGAGTAAATAGCATAACCCCCTACTGAGATCGCGTTTTCCGGTATTTCGAGTAATATTTCACCATCAAATCCAGTGAAAGTGAGTTTGCTACCGCTCTGCAAATACCAGGCAAGGACAGAATCACTTATTTCTACTGCATTTCCAGCAAAATCTTGTAGCGATGCTTTGAGATAAATCTTACCGGTACTTGAGAGAGTAAAGTTTGAAGAATAAATAATTGTATCGTTATAAGAGTCGAAGATTGAGAGATCTGCTGTCGTTGTATCAAGACCTGAAATAAGATAAAGAGATGGTATGGTGTCAATAACCTCATCGAATAACCGCTCATTTGTAAATAAATAAACATTAATATTCCTATCAGCAAGGCTATTCTGGAAATAACCAACATCCACCGTTGGTGGAATTGTATCCTTCTTAACAGCATAAGAAAGTGCAGTATTGTCAGACAATTGACTATCAGCAAAAAATACAATGAAGTTATATACCGTTGTGTCTTGTGTATTCGTCAGTCCTGTTATTACTCTATCACCATTAGCTCCCCAATCTGTTACATGGTGGAGAGTACCACCACTGATCCCATAATAAACATCAAATTCACTTGAATCATTAATATTGACACCGTTAAATCTCAGATAATTGAGAGTATCATTTTGTGTCAACACTATTTGAAATCCACCGAATGACCAATCAGATAATGACTGTATCGTGGAATAATAAGGAGGGAACAACCTTTCGATAAGATTAACATTCAAATTAGGTGTGAGATCCATATTCTCATGTTTAAATACATCCAGAATCCATTCTTTATAAAGATCGTTTTGATCGACTCCAGTAATTCTTGCTATTCTTGCTAATCCCACAACTGATGATGGAATAGTTGCGTCTGAATAAATAGATTGTAGTGTCTGAATGCCATATTTCGCCCATAAATGGAGAAGGAAGAGATATGGTCTATTTAAACTGGCAACGTATTGATCAACCTTATAAGGAGTTACCAAGATTTTTTTCAAGCTATAAAGGGGGCTCAATTCATATTCTGCGGTATCTGGATCACCTGGATTGTATTTTGCAAGGTATTCACCAAGTCCCCCGATTCCTTCAATTAACCAGTTCTCCTCCTTAGTATCATGCGTCCAGAAAAACAGTTTGGCCATTGCTCTATAAGTCGCATATTTCCAGGTCTCATAAGCTGAAGAAACGTACTGATTTAAACTATCATCATACACATCAATCTCTATTATTTCATGACCATCGCCATGTGGATGATTGGCATCCTCTACATAATTCAGTTCAGGATTCATGACACCGAGAATGGGAATAATTTTGGTCTCCCCGGAGGTAAGCTTTGCAGACAAGTCACCTGCAAGCACGTAAACTCTGGGATCATTATCCACATCCCTTGCAAGTCCATCAAAGAAAGTGTTCATAGTCGTATACGCACTATCCACATATTGAGCAAGCAACTGTACACCATCATTCGTGATAAAACTCTTTAAGATACCTTTATTTTTCTCAACAAGATTTTCAATGGTTCCCTCACTCATAAAAACACCCTGTCCTGTACCAATAACAATAGTAGAATCATCTAAATAGCCAACGGAGTAAATTGTATCAACAAATTCTGGAGGTGACCAATTGAGTAAAGAGTCGGATATATTTTGCCAGCTACCATCTGCAAATTTAACAATTCCTGGTACTCCCACAGCAACCAACAAGTCAGTATTATCAGGATTTACCGCAAAATCATATACTGAGTCAAGTGTAGTTGATGGCAACGTATCCCAGCTCGCTCCACCATCCTCAGTCTTCAATATAAGATTATCAGACAATATGTAGACAGTGTTGTCACTAACTGGCCTCACAATTCTCACATTTCCGTCATAAATTTTCGACCAGGTGCCAGAGTTATATAAATAAAGCCCATCCGCAGCACCAAGATAAAAAGCGTTCTTGTTAGAATGATGTCCAACAATAGTATATACGATAGGTTGAGCAGCGATGTCATCTAAAAACAGCTCACCACTATTTAATGAAATCTGTAATTTGGACACCTGAGAGACATCAAATGTATAGTTCGAATCATCGTAGACGAGGGAGTCATTCAAATAAATCTGCAATAATCCATCATTTATATTAACGACACCCTCAATCTTCTGCACACTATATGGCTGGAATTCACCCAAATTATTGCCATTCAAAAATAGTGAATCACCTAAGAACGTAAGAGAAAATGCTGAAGTGCCGGATTGATCCTCGAAACTAACAACACCATCAGGAGTGTTGCGGGTGATTACTGGGGTTATTTCAAATTTAAACATAGTAGCTGGTAAGGAAAATGACTTTGAAGCACTGGCATTCCCAGAGAGGTGCATCAAATAGTGGGGTATGGAAATTAAAATAGACCTGACAACGCTAACGTTTCCTGATGTTGTCCAATCAGTAAGTAAAGTATCTTCGGAATAATCGGGTTCAAATCCATCATCGATAAAGAGGTCATGAGGCAACTTGATTACTCTGCCTAAAGGCGTTCTCAGTGTGGTAAGTATTGAATATTTTGCAAGGAAATACGGGAAATACCCTATTATAGATGTAGGAACTTTAGGAGAAACGGCAACATCAACAAGATCACGTCTTGGCAATCTGAGGGACCAATTAGAAACGTTATAAAGGTATAATCCTTGCGTCGTCACTGTATAAAATTGAATACCACCCGTTCTAAGAAGTTTTATTGCAGCTTTCCCGGTGTGATTCAGGTTATAGATCAATGATGTCGTATCCTCAGAATAACCGAAAATAGAAAATACGTCGTTATCATTTAATTTGCGATAGTACTTCTTAGCGGGATCGAAAACTATGACCTGGCCATTACCCACGTAGACTTTTGTTATTTGATATGGAACCTCTTCGCTAAATATGTATGCATTATCTGTGACAGCTCTACACAAATATTTTGCAGTATAAAAACCGCTAAAGAATCCTGCGTCATAGTATTTAAAAGTGGCTGTATCTCCTACCGAAAATTGCTGGGCGTTCATTCTCCCAATAAAAACAAAGGAGATACTGATGAAGAAATATAGAACCCTTCTCATTTTATAGACCTCCCTGGTTTCTCAATTCCACAATGCTGTTAAATAAAAGATGAATATCAGGGTTTTCAGGATCTACAACGATTCGACCATAAAGATTATTGACCACATAGGCTGCATCCCTATACATACCGAGATTGTAAAAAGACTGTGCTAATAGAATCTTGGCGTTTCTTGTGTTTATAAGTTTTCCTGGGAGTGAATCCGCATACGGAGCATTATATGCAAAATTATCACTCATCAACATACTGGCTCTCATCCATTTTATCGCATTCAGATAATCACCGGCAGCGAAGTAGACGGCACCATCTACTATATGAGCAGCATTCTCTACGTCATTATTACCCCCAATAACATACGCCACATTAGCAACAACCGTATCACCGGGGAGGGGTAAACAACGAACGAGCTGAAGGGTATCTATAGGATAATAATAAGTTGTATCAACTACTATGCTATCAGGTAAATACAAAGTTGTGTCCACGGACATACTGTCTGGTGGTAAATCTGTGCGTTCGTAAAAATACGTAGTGTTTGAAGTAAAGTTCTTCTCATTGTCCCATGAAATAAGCACTGAATCACCATCAAAGCTGTAACTCATTACCTTAAAGTAAATCTTCGCGCCAGCCGGCCCACCGTATAATGTATCATAAACCGCAGCTGAATCCAGATTATGGTATCTCGTATTTGCAAGGGTTACTGAAATTTCCATTTTATTAACAAAGGCGATATTTGTCGTATCAAAAGTCATCCATGCAAGTGTATCGTTAATAGGACTCACAGTTTGCACAAGGAATTTCCTCAATTTTTCTATCACCTGTCTCTCCTGGTTGGCAACTGTAATAGCCATAGTTACATAACCATGAGCTCTACTGTATTCACCAATCTGCTTCATGGCCATTGAAATACCGAGATAAGCATCTATATTCTCAGGAGAAATCATGCTTAACACAGTGTCAAAATTTGCCTTTGCAGCATAATAATCCCCCTGACTATACTTCAGCCAACCCTGTTCATTAAAATAGTCAGCCCCTCTGTCAATTACAGAAGGTCCTGTAGGAGGATTATTTTTCACGCCACACCCTACAAACGCTAAAGCAATTAAAATAATTCCTATACCTGTTAACCTTTTCATAATTCCCACTCCATTTTATTTGACAAAGTTTATTGAGATCCTATGGACATCAGGCCACTCACCCATGTCAGAATACGCGTAATCAAAAGAAATTGACTTCAATTTAATTCCAAAACCAAGACCAAGACCACCAAGGTCTAATCCAAAATTATATCCTCCTCTCAAATAGAGCATATTCCTGAATGCAAACTCTGCTCCTACAGCAAAGGTCTGATCAAAATCACTGGGATGATTACTCTCAACTGAAACTGTTAAACGTTTATCTGGTTGATCTATAATCTCCATAGCAGCTCCAAGTCTGAAATTAAGAGGAATCGGATACGAATTATATTCCCTATCTTCAGTAACTACCTCATTACCGGAGTAAATGTATTGTTTATAGGTTCCGCTAAATTTCATATCCGGACCAATATTTTGCATAGACATTGCGATTCGTAGACTTTTGAATCCAGTCCAGAAATAGGTTCCAACATCAACAGCAAATCCAAGTGAGCTTGTTTCTCCACTAACACTCTCATGGATTAATTTTACCGCAACACCTGAGGCAAACTTATCGGTAAAGTATCTGGCAAATCCTATACCAATTTGTTCACTTGAATAAGTAAACGTACCTTCATTTATAATTCCCCTATCTTGAGAAATACTGTATTTATCCATACTACCTGAGTTTAATCCACCGACAAAGAAAGCAATGTTACCTCTTAATCCTAACTTCTTAACAACACCAAAACCACCAATGTTAATTCCTGCCACATAATTGACATAACCAAATCCAGTGGCAAGATTATCTTTAACATTCGCAACTCCAGCTATATTCCAGAAACTGCTTAAAGGACCATCTGCAACTGCAACATAAGCTCCCCCCATACCCATTGCAACAGGATTAATAGGCACCGCTAAAAAATTAGCTCCAGCGGTACCAACTTTGGATTGGGCAGTAAGAGCATTGGGCAATGTAATCAGAAAGACTATCGATAAAATTATTAAAACCCTCTTCATGACACTATCTCCTGTTTATTTCAAAATTACCAATTTCCCTAATTTATATTTGCCATCCGGGGTCTCAACCTTGTAAATATATATTCCACTCTGAACTTTAATATCAGCATCTGTCAATAAGTTCCAGGCAAGAGAACCTTTACCTTCCTTATTCTCAAGAGTTTTAACTTTGTATCCTGAAAGTGTATAAATAGTGATTCTACACGTCGAAGGAAGATTAATAAATTCAACCTTATCTGCTATCTCAGTCGCTGTCCACGGGGCAGAGCCCTTATATGGATTAGGTACAACCGTCACATCATCGACGCTTCGACCAATCTTGGATTTCATGGTAACATACATCGGATTCCCATTCTCGTCCTTCATATAATTATTCTTGGAAGATTCGAGACTATCTTCATCATAAGCTGTGACCACATAATAGTACTGAAATCCAGGAATAGCCGTTGTATCAAGATATGTGTGAGTGAATGTGCCGTCTGGATTTCTTTTAATGGTGTCAAGGACAGTCCAGTTTATCGGCTGATATACAGCTCTATATACAATATATCCAACCATATCCGGATAACCCTTCAATGGATCAGGTGTCCTCTCAGGGAGATCATCCCATACCAGTCTTATACCATCAGAAGTTACAGAGTATACAAGGAGCGGTGATGGTGGAGGAACCGGAATTCTCCAGTGCTGATCTTCATCTGGTGCTGAGGGATGTGCCGGATCAGAATGAGTTGAGCCTGCATAATAAGCTTTTAGAGCATCATCAAGAACCTGTCTCAAACCAGGAAGCCACCCTCTACCCCAGTATGAATCATAACCTCCGCTTAAACCCTGACCTACACCAGCAACCCATACGAATTTGAGCGTATCGCCACTCCTTATGTTGAATGGACCCACACTGTTCAGGAATCTGTAATCGAAAGGGCCTGCTCCAAGATCAAACGGATGAGGGGCATATCTGTAAAACTTTGTTGCAGAATGATGCCCTCTTAAATAATTATAAATATCTGTTGGAGTCGCAGGGTCACTACTCCAGTTCCACCATTGATGTGCCCAAGGTCTAACAAACCTTGCATCACCTATTACAGAGTCTGATGGAGATGGAGGAGTATAAATCCACATGCCACCTACATAACCCGCAGACATACCGTGTTCTCCTGTATCATCACCAGGATCTGCAGGGTTATCCCCGTCATAAATATATGATGCTCCGCGTGGGAAAATGTAAACCATATACGTTGTATCATTTCTTACATAAGGAACCGCAAGAGAAGAATCAAGAACAAGCTCTCCAGGTTCATCTCCCCAGATTATATATTGATCAGGAACTCCATCTGGCTGGTCGATTACAGAATCCGGGAGGATTGTCAGATGGTCAGAAGGAGATGGGAAATTCGCAAGATCTGCCCATTCTCCATTTGTCCACCCATCAAAACACACAAGGTCATCAATATGTGGCTCTGTTGGATCGGCTCCCGAAACATCACAGTCATACCACATCCCGATAAAGACATCATGTAGAACATCCGTATGGCCTGGAATATCACACTGTGAAGCATCATAGGTTATATAGAATTCATAAGCCACAAAATTATTATAGGGGGGTTGCGGCCATTGCATACTTCTAATAATCACTTTAACACCAAGATGATTACCCGGACTCTGCCTCGGACTGTCTTTGAAGTCATCAAAGGCCATAACTACATCAAAGGGAGATTTACCTGGACCGGCGTAGATAGGTGGATTATCCGAGGGGCTCCAGTTCGAGAAATAATAATTATAGTAGGAAATGTAAGGAGTACCTTCTACCTTTGCCCCAACTGTAAAATAACTGTTCCATAGATAGTAATTATTTACAGCTGCACCACCAGGCCAGCTTAATCCATAATAATCTGCTCCCGCCTGACCCCCAAGAGACCCATAATTTGATAAGTAATTCCACACCTGTCCAACCGTTTGATTGATTATCTTATCTGAAGGTCTCGTGCCTTTAATTTGATACTGAGATATTCCTTTGTCTCTCGCAAAAGAAATCCCCACCAAAAATATCCCTATAATGAATAATTTCCTCATGTCAAAAACCTCCATTAAAACCCTTTAATACTAAATTGAATTCCAAGGGTCGTCTGCCTTCTCGGATACCACACTGTTGGATTTTTCACCTCACCTTCAGGTTCATGAAGCACATAATATGTATTAACATCATTGAACGTCCTGAGTTCTTTTTTATTAAATAGATTTGTTATATCAATATATATCTTCCCCTTAAGAAGCTTGAATCCAAAATCTTTGTATATTCTTAAATCAGTGCGTGAATATGCTGGCAGTCTCTCAGAATTTATCTTTTCCACTGCATCCCTTTCTGTCCTGATTGGTGGTGTATACGGGAATCCACTTCCATATAGATAATGAAGTATTACACCAAAGTTCCTCAGTCTCCCACCCAGTATGCCATTATTACCTACCAGATACATTACAGTAGCTGTTACATGGTGTCTTTCATCCCAATCAAGTGGTGATTCATGTGTGGGTAAAGGATAGCCTCTCCACATCCAGTCATAAGCGTTTCTGGGACTTGAGAAACTTCCACGAGCAACCTGGAAGGTGTAATTAATATTTACTCCTATGTTAGGGAGATAACGACCACCAGGTCTCTTCAAAATCTGTAATTCTATTCCTCTGGATGAACCGTAATCTTCATTTACATAAGTTGAGTAGTTTGCTGATATTCCATAACTAAACTGTTTTATTCTAACCCAGTCACGGATATCTTTGTAGTATGCTGTCACATCAATAGCGAAATTGTCAGTGAAAGCGTGCTTAACACCGAATTCATAAGAGACTATTTTCTCTGGATCGATATCAGAATTTCCAATTATTGGGAAAGCACCGGAAAATGCAAAATCTCTAATCATAGTATTAAACGTGGGGATCTGGAAATAATGGCCATAAGTGAAATGTAAGAGATCTCTATCAGATATTGGATGGGACACACCGATCCTTGGACTAATATACCATTTAGGAGATGCCTTCTTAGGATCTCTCATCATTTTAATCCCTAAATTACCCCATTCAGGATCACTCATAAAAGGATTAGCAGTATCGCTTATAACCCAGCCATCCGGATTAAAGTAATCAAATCTAAACCCCACCTTTGCAACCATCCCTTCGATCTCTATCTTATCTCTCAAGTAGGCAGCGAAAGTCCAAGGATAAATCTTGTGATCTCTATACCATTTCAAGAAATTGTATGCCGTATCCTGAGGAAATCTATTCCTTATTGTGTACCATGGATTTGTGAGTGTTAAATAAACATTCCCCCCACTGGCGTAATCAGCACCTACTCTAACGATATCATTCCTCTTGTATTCAACGCCAGCCAGGATTTCGTGATGCCTTGTGATCTGATTTGTATACCTTACATTCACACTGAAAGACTTACTCTCACCCTCATACCACTGACTTCTATCCCATACGTAATTGAACGGCATATACTGGTTTCCGACAAAAAGGACTGTATCAACTACATGAGCAGAAATTGAATCAGTAGTCCATGTCGGATCAGGTGGGACATAAGGTGTTAGATTTGGTAAATCATTGAGCGGAAATGTGTAATAGTTATTGTTAATCATTGCAATTGTGTCACCATTATCAAGAGCTAAAACATAAATATCTACACGTACTCTTGTCCCCCAACCAAAGTGGTTATAAGGGGCATAGCGACCTGTCGAATCATTGGACCACCATGAAGGACCGGTACCAAATGAAGGATACAATTGCTCAACTCTGGATTCCCACCAATAATATGGAACTTCAACATAAGACCCGTGATCTTCCCAGCCAGGATATAGAGAATCAAGAATGTCCCGTCTAAAATTACCAAGAGAATCTACAAAATAACTTTTATCAATCTCTATGAATCCATCTTTATCACGATCAGCAAAGTCATCTACACCATCGCCATCAACATCCTCTTTATCATTATACAAGAAATAATCCTTGAACAATCCCACTCTAACTTCCAGATAGGATCTCTGCGTGATCAAATAATTAATTCCAAATACATGTTGCATTAGCTCCTCATCATAATATGTCTGGTGATCAAGAGCCAACCTCCATGTTGCGCTATACCCTCCACCATCATGTCTCGTTCTACGAAAACCGCTATAGAAAAGCTTTATGGATTTATAAGGGAACGTAAACTTCCACTGATAAGTATAACTCTTATTATACCAATCTGGGTCATTGGATACAGGGAATCTTCCTTTATCGTAAGTTATATCTCCTGAGACGAAAAATTTGGGACCTTTTCTATAAGAAGGGATAAAAGGCCCACTGAACGAGAATTCCAGCCTTTTCATCTGATCTCTATGTCTATTTTCCAGGGAAGTGAGATCAAGATTCTTTCCTGTTAGAAAATCCAGATAGGGATCTCCAATATTTCTATCAAAAAATGCATATCCCTTATCTCCGAGGAATGAAAAGTCATGTGTTGTTAAAGCCAGATTAATCGCATATTTATCACGTCCCTCTTTTGTAACAATTGAAATGGCACCGGACGCTGCTGATCCCTGATCAACATCAAATCCACCTTTACTAATTTCAGTCTCTTCAAGTGATAGCAATGGAACTGCCCCAAAAGTTGCTCCTCCATAAGGATCCCTAACTACAACACCATCGATGATATATACGACCTCATCCTGTCTACCACCTCTAATATGTAAATCTCCTCCTCTACCCAGAATAACACCTGCCTGCTGAGCTACAACTTGCTGAACGTTATTAACAGCTGGAATATTGCTAATGTCTTTACTACTGATAATATTTACACTTGCTGTAACGTCTTTCTTAATTATCGGTCTCTTAGCTTTAACAACCACCTCTTTGGTTTTCAAGACAGCAGGCTCCATTTCAATATTAACTTCAGTTGTTCTATCAATATTAACCTGGACACCTTCAATGATTTTTTCTTTGTAGCCCAGATATGTAACTTTAAGAGTATATGTACCAGGGGGAACATTTAGAATTACATAGTAACCATCTACATCTGTAGCTGCTCCCATATTAGTACCTTCAATCATTACATTTGCAGCGGGGAGGGGCTCCTTCGTTTTTGCGTCAATTACTCTCCCCATTATTTTTCCCGTTGTTCCAGCATTAAGCTGAAACAACACACCTAACGCCAAGATTACTCCCACTAACTTTTTAACGGGCATATTACATACCTCCTATTTTTCTCATCACTGTTCAAGTTTAAAGATAAAAGGTATTGCCACCCAGACCTTTACGGGTTTATCCCTCTGCCTGCCAGGAGTGAAAACAAATTGTTTAGCTGCCGCAATTGCTGGTTTAATAAAAATTGGATTTGTGGCTTTAAGAACTACAACTGAATCTACTCTCCCCTGTTCGTTTACAAGTACCTTAACAAATACTCTACCTTCAATCCCGGCTTTCCTCGCAAGATCAGGATACTGAGGTTCAACCTGTTTCACTACCTTTGGCTTAACTTCGACAGCGAAAAACTCATACGTCTTCTCCACTTTTGGCGGAGGTGGTGCCTCAAGCTCATTAAATGTAGTTGTTGGAGAAAAATCTATTTCCTGCTCTTCCTGCTGATTCTCCTCTTCATCAGAAACTTCATTTGACTCCTTAATTTCAACGGGCAATTTAGGTTTAGGTGGTGGAGGAGGTTCTTTCAACTCTTCCACCTGCGTATTTATTTCCTCAACTATCGTTGTAACTTCAGATTTTGGCTTATAAGGGCTTACTTCAACTTTTTTAATCCCGGCGAAAATTGCTATAAATAAGGCAAGTGCTATCCCCAAGGATAGCAAAACATTTGTGCCATACTCATCCTCAAGGGATAGGTTCTTTTTTTCTTTCTCACTCATAGAATCACCTCACATGGATTCGTTAATGTATATATATTCCGTCAAACTTAATTGTCAACCTATTTATTTCTTGGGATAAAGGGTAGCAAATACCACTCTGAAAGCCTGAGCATCTCGTAGGGCGTCCATTACCTCATTTACATATTTATACTCGACCCTTTTATCAGCTTTTATATAAGCAATCGTTGAGGGGTTCTCAGCAAGTTTAATCTTAAACGCTACTTTCACCTGTTCTGGTGTAACAATCTTATCATCGACAGATATTCTACCATCCTTATCAATATAGATATGAGCAAGGTCCCTTTGCTTAATCAAGCGCTCGGTCGTTTTAGCGGTTGGCAGGATAACTTTTAGGCCGATTTCCTTTCTAAAGACAGTCGTTACCATAAAGAAGATAAGGAGCAGGAAAGCAATATCTGACATTGAAGCAGTGGGAATATTAACTTTCATTTCTCTTTTCCGTTCGATTTTCATCTCTTCTAACCTCCGGCTTTTATCATACCGAGAGCCACTCTTTTGGCTTCTGGCACCTGTTTCACCTGGTCAAAGACCTGAATCATCCGATCGTAAGGTGCCTTCTCGTGTGTCTTAATCAGAATTATCAGCTTGGGGTTCTTCGCAAGTCTCTCTTTCAGAATAGGCTGGATTTGATCAAGTGTGACCTGTTTATCTCCTACAAATATTTGCCCCTGATCATTGATAGAGATTTTTATAATGTTTTTTGATTTTATTTTAACAATTTCAGTTGTTTTCTCAGGCAAGACAAGTTTAAGACCTTTATCTCTTGCAAATATTGTGGTAGTCATGAAAAAAATGATCAGCAGGAATGCTATATCTGCCATGGAAGCAGTCGGGATTTCAGCTTCTTCAGGAGGCCTGCTTTTTCTAAAGATTGCCAATTTTATTACCTCCCTCAGGCTTTTTCTTCTTTAATATATTCTTTTTCGAGTAAATACTCAATAAGTTCGTTGGCAGCTTCTTCAGTTGCCCTGGAATATCCATTAATTTTTGACTGGAAAATTGCATAAAAAAGAGATACTGGAGCTGCTATTAAAAGACCTGAAGCCGTTGTAATCAATGCTTCAGAAATACCCGAAGCCACCAGTGTTGGCTCCACCTCACCAGCAAGTGCTATAGCCTGGAATGCTTTGATCATTCCAGTAACAGTTCCCAAGAATCCGATAATTGGTGCAAGGGTCGCTGTTGCTGAAAGATAGATCATGCCTCTGTCAAGAAAACCCATTTCTGCGGAAGCTTTTGCTGCCATAGCTTCCTCAACAACTGTTCTCCCCCTATGAACTTTCTCAAGTCCTGCAAGCAAAACTTTTGCAATAGGCTTTTTATTTTTCTGCAAATATTCAACTGCGGCATCAATGCCATCTTCTTCTATTAATGTCTTGACTTTTTCCACAAGTTTTCTTGGGTTAGTGCTTGCTTTAATGAGCAATGTGATGATTCTCTCTATGATGATTACGGTTCCAAGTATAGCCAGGATGAGGAGTAACCACATCATTGAACCGCCCTTATTGAAATATTCAACAAGTCCTTGCATTATCTAACCTCCTTGAGTTTTGTTTTTCGCAATAGTCCATTTTAAATTCATAAAACCCAATTGTCAAGCTAAAAACTATATTTTTAAAGGCCTTATGCCGAGTTTCAGTAATTCTATATTTCCACCAATTTCGTTTTCAAGAACAAACACCTTCTTACCCATTTTGAGGGCCTTTTTAAACAGATCTACCATATTCCCACCTTCTCTTATGCATAAACCGACAATAATATCTCCAAGAGACATTATCATTCTGTCTCTGTAAACCATAGATGAGGGGGTCCCCATATCATCCAGGCCGGAGAATGTAACTACCAGATCAAATCTATCAAGCTTTTTCTTTGAAATTTGTAAAATTCCCCTGTCGGAAATCCCAATAAGTTTTGATTCAATGTAATCTCTGAAAGAATAATTCTTACCATAAAGACCAGTAATTACTGCGTTACCGAATCTTTTGGCCACTTTTATAGCCAGTTTATTACAAGCAATCCTACTGTTACGTGAATTAAAAAGAGCAAGCAATTCCTCACTTAACAATTTTATATCACCACGGATGTATAGTATCGGTGGAGGGCTTTCCATGTATTTTTTCAATTTTGATGGATAACTTTCTTCAAAAATGGAAAGTACTTTGAACCCCCTCTCCTCCATTTTGTCAACGAGCTTTTGGGTATTATCCAGTAACTTTACAAGATTATTAGCGAGTACGGATGAAGATACACGAGAAAGTCCAACTCTTTTTTGGTAAGTGTTTTCATCAAATTCAAGGAAACGTGTTGGGGAAATTCCTTCAAAATAAAGGAACTTGAGGATTTTATAAATTGTTCTATCTCTAATCCCTGGAACACTATGCAAAAGTACAAGAAAATGTTCAAGATCCGTCACCTAAAAATTATGACTTCAAGATCTTGCTATTTCAATGGTTAATGAGGGGGTGAGGAGATATTTTGGAAAATAACCGTTTTTTCAAATCCCATTTTAAAAACAATAAGGCGTGGGAGGGTGGAATAAATATGTAATTACTTATTCGAATAAGCAGGATGAAGAGGAAATTCCCCGTCGAAAATAAAATTTTTCAAAAATTCTCCAAAGATTAATGGAAAGATAATAAGTCCAGCTATTAAAATTAATCTCAATGAAATGTGCTGTAATTGATATTGGGTCGAATTCTGTACTATTAACTGTATCTGATGATGAGGGGAGGATAATCCTTGATCTCGATAGGGTTACAAAACTTGGTGAAGGACTTGGTGAATCCTCATATCTCCGGCCAGAAGCCATGGAAAGAACAGTAAATGCAACTTGTAAATTCTATAAACTCGCCATCGAACATGGTGCCGAAAAAATAATAGCTGTCGGTACAATGGCCCTGAGAATGGCAAAAAATAGGGACGTCTTTCTTTTGAAAGTTAAGGAAAAATGCGGATTAAATATTAAAGTTTTAAGTGGTAAAGAGGAAGCGCAACTATCTTTTGAAGCCGCAATATCGAGTCTGCAAATCCAGAAACAAAATATTGAAGTTTTTGATGTAGGTGGTAAAAGTACAGAGATCATCGTGGGGGAAAATGGAAATCCGGCGTATCTGAAGAGTATTAATTTAGGCGCCTTAACACTCCTCGAAACTTCAAAAATTGATTTTAGAAAACCAGTATCTGAAGACCAATTAAAAAAGTTGGAAAAGTTAACCATGAATATACTTTCAAAATCCTTTCCTCTTTTAGATGCGGAGGTTATAGTCGGAATTGGCGGAACAGTCACAAATCTCGCCGCAATTAAATTGGGACTAAGGGAATACGATAGAAATAAAGTACATGGTCTAAAAGTTCAAGTCAATGAGATTATAAACATACTTAAAATCCTGGCTTCACAACCAATAGAGTACAGAAAAATAATAGCGGGGCTTCAGCCGGAAAGGGCTGAGTTGATCATCCCGGGTTTGATAATCGTCCTTTCCATTTTACGATTATCCGGGATAAATGAGCTCATAGTGAGTGACAGAGGATTCAGACACGCAATTCTCAAAAGTTGTCAGGAAAGTTCATCAAGCAAATAAAAAAGTGCAAAAACGTAAGAGTCAAATCCCATACCAGCTATTACGGCATCTGCTGCCTTCGCAGTAACAAGATTCTGCCGAAAATTTTCTCTGGCAAATATGTTGCTTATATGGACTTCTACAATTTTACCAGGAAAGGCTTTAAGCGCATCAAATATGGCAATGCTGTAGTGAGAATATGCACCTGGATTTATAATCAACCCGTGTGCTTTACCAATAACTTTGTGGATAAAACTTACAATTTCTCCCTCACTATTTGATTGAAAAAATTCAATTTCCACTCCTTTCCCTTCAGCAGCTTCCATTAGCATCTTTTTCAGGTCCTCGAGTGTCATATTTCCATAAATCTCAGGTTCCCTTTCCCCGAGAAGATTTAAATTCGGCCCATTTATGACGGCAATTTTCATGAGAACCTCCTATCAGGCAAAAATTTCATTTATGGTCAGAGACTTGATAATAACTTTGCCCGGTGACACCGGGATCACGAAATCAATTTTTCCGTCTTTCATCTTTTTATCGTGGGCAATTTTTTCAGCCAGTAAATCTCGATCAAGACTTTCTACATCTGATAGTTTATTCAGCAATTTAAACTTATCAAGAAGGGTTATGATCCTGCTCGCAAATCTCTGGTCAGTGAATCCGAGTTTCATCCCTATTTCAAGAGATTTAACAAGGCCAAGTGCCACGGCTTCTCCATGATAAATACCCAGAGAAACTTCATAGGCATGTCCGAATGTATGTCCGAGATTAAGTAGTTTTCTTCTACCTGATCTTTCTTCAAAATCATCTTTAACAATATTCATCTTAATCTTAACAGTTCTATAAATGACCTGAGAAAGTAGGGGGATATTCTTGTTGAGTAATTCTTCTGTGTGTTTTTCAAGAAAATCAATGAGGGGAGGATCCCCGATGATGGCAGATTTTATGATCTCTGCAAATCCCTGCCTGTACGCGCGTGAATCGAGAGAAATCAAGGTCAAAGGATCAATGTAGACTCTGAGTGGGTGGTAAAATGTTCCAATAACATTTTTTACTCCTCCAAAATTCAATGCATTTTTGCCTCCTATTCCAGCATCTACCTGAGAAAGTAAAGTCGTGGGAACATTTACAAACCTGATCCCTCTCTTGTAAGTCGAAGCGACAAATCCTCCAAGGTCTGAAGCCGCTCCACCACCTACAGACACAAGAGTTCCATCCCTATCTATACCTGATTTCATCAAAGATTTATATAATTTTTTTGCAACCCCCATCCCTTTAGCTATATCACCATCAGGGATAATTACAACATCCTCGCCTCTGAATAGATCTCTAAAAATCTTCCACACTTTTTTTTGAATAACAAAAATCCGTCTGCCTTCCACAAATCCCGGGATCTTCGTGATCCCCCCAGGTTCTACAAAGATATTCTCAATACCATCAATTCTCATTTTATCCTTAAAATCAATATAATACAGAATCCTCTGAGCTATCAGTTCTGGTTTTATTCTATCAGTCTTTACATGAATCGGAACCTGTGAGTAAATCGATTCTCTCTTCTTGAGAATTGATTTGATATTTTTTTCTGCATCTGCTTTAAGAAGTGGTCTCAAATATGCTTGTTTTTTACACCTTTTCACAAGTTCATCTGTTGTTGCATGCAGATACACCATCAGCGAATCTTTCTGTAATAATCTAAAGTTTTCCTCATCAAGGACAGCCCCACCACCTGTTGCAATGACTACATTTTTTAGACGCACTACTTCTGAAATAACTTCTTTTTCATACTGTCTAAATACTCTCTCTCCGTCTATTTCAAAAATATGTGGAATTTTCCTGCCAACCTTTTTCTCAATTAAATAATCCGTATCAATAAAAGTCCAACCGAGAATTTTTGAAAGTAGTTTACCCACAGTGGTTTTGCCACTGCACATCATGCCAGTTAATACAATCTTCCCGGGATCCATTTTAAAGGCCAAATCTTGCAAAAATTTCGTCCACGTTTTTAAGATAATCGTGGTTTAAAGCTTTCTCAATTTCCTTGTCTGTGAGATGTTTCCTGATTTTTTCGTTTTTTCTGATAAGATCTTCAAAGGGGATACCTGTGCTCATTGCAGTGTGTGCTGACTCCTTTACCCATTCATAGGCCTTACCGCGAGGGACTCCTTTTTTAACGAGAGCGAGCAACACGGCTTCCGATAGGTAAAACTTCCCATACTTTACGAGATTCTCATTGATCCTCTCAATATTGACGACAAGGTCATCAATTATACTTTTCAATAATCTAAGTGCGTAGTAATAAATAGATAGTGCATCTGGAATAATAAATCTCTCAGTAGATGAATGAGAAATATCCCTCTCATGCCAGAGTGCAATATTTTCATTAGTTGTGTGTGCATAACCACGTAAGAGCCTTGCAAGGCCACATAATCTTTCGCTTTTAATCGGATTCCTCTTGTGTGGCATTGCTGAGGAACCGCGCTGTCCTTTCCTGAATGGTTCCTCAAGCTCTCCAACCTCGGTTCTCTGAAGAAGTCTAATCTCTGTTGCAAATCTCTCGATATTTCCTGCAGAGATTGCTATTATATTGAAGACAAAGGCGTATCTATCTCTTGGGATAATCTGGGTTGAAACCGGTTCAGGTTTCAACCCGAGTTTTTTTAATGCAAGTTTTTCCACTTCAGGAGAAATAAAGGAATAATTGCCCACTGCACCTGAGATTTTCCCAAAACTTATCATGTCAATTGCTCTTGTGAGGTTTTCTCTGTCTCTAAGGAATGCCGAATAGTAAGAGAGAAATTTCAATCCAAGACTCGTAGGTTCAGCGAATACTCCATGCGTTCTCCCCATTATTGGTTGATATCTATACTTCACCGCTTTCCTTTTTACACTACCAAGTAGGTCTTCAAGGGCATTTAGATTTAATTTGAGAGCTTCTTTAAGAATCAAAGAATTCGCTGTATCCACAACATCAGACGATGTAAGTCCATAGTGAAGGTATCGAGCTGCCTCTCCAACGATTTCCTCAATCGTCAGCAGAAATGCTATCACATCGTGATCAACTTCTTTTTCAATTTCTTTCGCCCTTTTGGATACCTCTGTAAAATCCACATTCTCCATTTTCCCCTTTACTTTATCAGGCACACTTTCTGGAATAATGCCGAGAGATGCTTCCGCTTCTGCAACTGCAAGCTCCACTTCATACCATTTACGGTACTTGAATTCATCCGTAAATATTTTTTTTATCTCTTTTTTCCAGTATCTCTCAATCATTTCAATACATCCTGTATAAAAATTGTGGAGTCTCAACCCTATCTTCCACTCTATCCAGTAAAAGGTCAATAAGTGAGAGGTGCTTCTTCCTTTTCTTATAAAGAAGATGTGCAGAGCCTTTTATCCCACACATCTTTTTCAGGATTTCAACAGCATCATCAAAAGAGCCAAGGGTGTCGATAAGCCCGATCTTTAATGCCATCCTCCCTGTAAAAACTCTTCCATCCGCAACCTTTTTAACACTATCTATCGACATTTTCCTGGCACTGGCAACCTCCTGAACAAATTGATCATAGACATCCATTAAAACATCTCTAAACAACTTCCTCTCTTCAGGCTTCATTTTGCGAAATGGAGTACCTGTATCTTTAAATGGACCTGTTTTTATAATTTCAAATTCTATCCCGTGTTTTTTTAGAAAATCGTACACAACCGGGAACTCTGCAATAACGCCAATTGATCCTGTTACAGTTCCCGGATTGGCAACAATTTTATCTGCGGCGAGAGAAACATAATAACCTCCTGAGGCAGCTACATTTCCTAAACTGGCAACTATAGGTTTTCCTGATTTTTTGACTTTTTTCAGCGCCTCCAATATTTCCTGAGTAGGAGCTACTGCACCTCCGGGTGAATCAATACGAAGCAGGATCCCTTTCACTCCAGACATTTTTCTGAGTCTATTTATCCATGATACGAGAGAATCTGAACTCTTAATTGCCCCCTTAATCTCCACTACACCGATATCTCCTGACTCCCTCAACCTCAGGATAGGGGATGATCTCAAAATGAGCCATAAAGCTCCAGCGATAAATATGAGAATAAGAAATTTAAAGATGGGACTCTTCATCTCAGGGTATCTACGTAAAAAACTAATCCAGCCCTGAAATCTGTTCTATCAACGAACACATTAACGTGCCATTCTCCTCGCTGGTACACCCTCAGTGAAAATATGGTTATAATGTTATCTCCAGGAGGAATTTTCACACTTGAGGAATCCACAAAATTGCTATCAGGGTCGTACCATTTAGTTGTTACCAGATGGGAATCTACAGATGACGACCATAAAATCCATATATTGACTGTATCTCCTGAATCAAAGAACTGGGTTATACCTGACGGATATCCACTTATTATATGTTTCGCAAGTTCAATATCCCCAATGTAAGGGTCCCTGCTATAAGAAATTATCCCCGCTGCCTTTGATTCATTCTGACAGGCAACCCCAAAAAGGAAAATTAATCCAAATACAACCGTTAGTCTTCTCATGATTTTTTATTTTAAAGGTAAAACCACCTCTTTGGAATTCAACCCAAATAGAGGGCTCGAAAATGACCCGGAAAAATTAAACTTTCTTAGCACCTTCCCTATAAAGACTACAGAGAAAAGCAGGGAGTGAAATCGTCCTACATTTACACCTCCCACAATTGGAAAATGAAACGAATACGTGTAATTTCAACGATGATCAAAAGATTTTTAAAAACACTTCCATTCCTTATCTAACTGAAGAATCCATCCCGATATAATCAGCAATCTTACTGCTCAAAAATTAATTTTCAAAAAACTGCAAAGAAATGCAATAAATTCACACGGAGAGGAAATTCTAAAATGGAATACATTTCTGAGATTACATAAACATTCAAAGGATTCTCAATTTCCTACCCTCCAGAGGTGAAAGTGCTTATTATTGGGTGTAAACTTTAACTTCAAACGGAGATAAAATATGGGAATTTCAAAAGTTGAAGATATAGCGCTGAGAAATAGCAAGTTTGACAAACTTTATTATCCACCAACTGAGAAGATGGGACTGATTGTGGTCAATAACTTCCCTGAGCTTGGTAAATTGACTGCCCTACGCTTCCTGGAATGGGTTCAGGAAAATCCTGAAGGAGTTATCTCATTACCCACGGGGAAAACTCCGGAGTATTTCATAAAATGGGTAAATCATTTCCTCTCTACATGGGACACAAAGGAAACCCAGATGGACCTTGGTAGCAACGGTCTGGACACTGCGAGGAAGCCGGATTTAAGAGGATTACATTTTGTCCAGATTGATGAATTTTATCCCATTTATCCATTGTGGGAAAATAGTTTTTATTTTTATGTAAAGCGATTCTATATTGATGGATTTGGACTCGATCCATCCAGAGCCCAGCTAATTGATGCGACCAAAATTGGCATCCCGAATGGTGTCAGTCTTGAAGATGTATGGCCAGGATACGAAGTTGATCTCTCGTTAAGGTACAGACACCCTGCAAACAAACTTGAAAGATTACAAAAGAAGGTTCTTGAGTCGGTAGATCAATGGTGTGAAGAATACGAGGAAAAAATCAGGGAAAAGGGAGGAATTGGATTTTTCCTTGGAGGAATAGGTCCTGATGGACATATTGCTTTTAATGTCAAGGGGTCTGACCACCATTCAACAACGAGACTTACCTATACAAATTATGAGACCCAGGCAGCGGCTGCTGTGGACCTTGGTGGCATCGAGGTTGCAAGAAAAAGGCCTGTGATCACAATAGGGCTCGCGACGATAACTTTTAATCCAGATGCCGTTGCAATTATATTCGCTGCTGGAGAGGCAAAGGCAAAGGTGGTAAGAGACGCCATTGAAAACGAACCGCACATCAGATATCCAGCCACTGCTCTCCATAAACTGAAAAATTCCCGATTTTACATAACACTTGGAGCCGCCAAACTCTTAAAAGAAAGGCAATATCTTCTACTCCAACAAAAGGATTCTATATCCAAAAGTGAAATTGAGAAAATAGTAATTAACCTTGCTTTAAAAACAAAGAAACGGGTCAGTAACCTCACAGAGGAGGATTTCAAAAGGTACAGAGAAACTCAATTGATACTTTATAGAACCGGGAAAACAGCTGAAGAGCTACTCATGGAAACCTCGAGATCGCTCAAACAAAAGATAGGAGATGGAATGGAAGTTTTCAATAACACAACCTTTTTACACACTTCTCCTCATCACGATGATATTATGCTCGGGTATTTACCCTTTGTTGTGAGAAACATCCGTAATGCCACAAACAGACACGTTTTTGCTTACATGACCTCAGGATTCACCGCTGTTACTAATTCTTTCACGACTCAGATCCTGAAGAAAGTCAGAAAGTTCCTCTTTACACCGGACTTTATCGAAATGTGGGAAGCGGGGTATTTTGATCCAGCTAATAGCGAGGGAAGAAATAGAGACGTATGGCAATATCTTGACGGTATAGCGGCTAATAGCCCTTATATGAAGGATGAGGGTACTGCAAGAAGGATGGTGAGGAACCTTGTTGAAAACTATGGTCTTGAAAATTTAAAAGAGGTTGATGACAAAATAAATGAAATAATTGCATATTTCGAAAGTACTTATCCTGGCAAGAAAGATCCACCGGACATACAGCGTCTCAAGGGTATGATCAGGGAATGGGAAGCAGATTGTCTATGGGGATACCTCGGCATAAGATGTGACTCGGTCAAGCACCTCAGGCTTGGGTTCTATACGGGTGATATATTTACTGAAGAACCAACTGTTGAGAGAGACGTAATGCCTGTCCTGAATCTTTTAAGACAGGTTGAGCCTGACGTTGTAACAGTAGCACTGGATCCTGAAGCCAGTGGTCCTGACACCCATTATAAGGTGCTTCAAACAGTCGCAGAAGCACTAAAAAGATATGAGGTTGAAAGTGGAAAGCACGATATTGCCGTATTTGGATACAGAAATGTATGGTACAGATTCCATCCAGCAGAATCTAATTTCTATGTCCCGGTCTCACTCAACATGTTTGCAATAATGGAGAACGCCTTCAAAAACGCCTTTGTTTCTCAAAAAGACGCATCATTCCCGAGCTATGAACATGACGGGCCATTTTCTGAGTTATCACAGAAAATCCAAACTGAACAGTATCAGGCGATAAAGACTTTACTTGGCAGAGGTTTCTTTCATAATCACATGAGTCCTTTAATCAGGGCAACTCGTGGTCTTGTCTTTATGAAGCGCATGAGCCTCAAAGAATTTTATGCCCATGCAAGGGAACTAAGAAAGACCACTGAAAACATTTAATACTTGAAACTACTACCTCCAATGAATTCCCTTAAAATTGATGTAGGAGGCACTTCTGTAGGCATTATACCAAGGAAATGAGATAGGATTGAGAGCAGTCTTACAGCATCACCATACTCAGGGTAGTCAGGGGTTACCTGCTCAAGCATGGCATCTGCATAAAGCTTCAATACGGCCATTTCATAGACAAGTGATGAGTTAAACATAACATCAGCATTTTCCTGGAACGGGTAAATGTACTTCTCTTCATTCTTCCTCACGTTTGGCCACATCTTCAGTGTCTCGAGCGCTGAATGACCCCTGAATAGTTTATCCCGAACTATCCTCCTTATTAATCTTGTATCAGAGGTAGAAATTCGGTTATGAGAATCAACACTGATTTGTGTAAGTGCACTTACATAAATTCTAAATTTTGCCTCGTCGGGTACCAGCTCACTTAATCTCGGATTTAAACCATGAATTCCTTCAATAACGATTATATCTCCTTTTGATAATCTTATTTTCTTCTCAATCCCTGATCTTTTACCTTTTTTAAAATCAAAATGAGGTATGGCAACTTCTTTTCCAAGAAGTAAATCTCTCAAATGCTCGTTTATCAATTGAAGATCCAGAGCTTCAATTGAATCATAGTCATAATTTCCATGTTCGTCTCTCGGTGTTTTATCTCTATCAAGAAAGTAATTATCCAGTGAGATTACCACTGGATTTTTCTCGTTAACACGTAAATGTATGCCCAATCTTTTGGCAAATGTCGTCTTCCCCGATGAAGATGGGCCAGCAATTAAAACCAGCTTAATTTTTCCATATTCTCGAGTTATATCATCTGCAATTTGTGCAATTTTCTTTTCGTGCAGCGCTTCGGCAATCTTGATAAAATCTGAAACGTCACCCGTTGTTATGACTCTATTGAGAGCCCCCGCATCATTCACTCCAAGAATCCTCGCCCATCTTGATGACTCCTCAAATGTATTAAACAATTTGGGAGATTCTTTAAGGGGACCTAATTTCTCTGGATCGTGCTCGTCGGGAAGAAGAACCACGATTCCTGGCTTTCTTATCAAGAGATCAAACTTCCTTAAAGCACCTGTTCTATGTGCAAGTGGAATATAGGAATAATCCGCATAATCATCTATTGTAAAAATACATATTCTTTGATGTTCTGGCAGGAATCTAAACAATCTGACAGCATCCTCCCTGCTCGGGATTTTCTGGAAAACTTTAATCGCAGACTCCTCATCGATGACATCAACAGTGATTTCTACATCCTTCCTGATCACATCATCCATAATGCTTTTCAGATGTGCGATCAATTCCTCGGTGATCTCCACACCTTCGATCTCACAGTAAATACCATTATTGTATGAATGGAGAACGTATAACTTTGCTTCAGGCGAGATTTTATTTAGGGCGTATCCAAGCAGAGCAGTTAGACTCCTCTCATAGACTCTGTATCCTTCAGGTGAGTCAAATTTTACGAACTCAAGTTCACCATCTATGAAAACCCTGTAATTCAAGGAAACGAGTTTGTTATCAAGTTTCGCTGCAATCACGTCACCAGGAACAGATTCAATTGCATCAATGATTCTGGTACCCTCAGGCACCTCCAATATCTCCCCATCTTTGAGTTTTAATTTTACGCTTTTCACTTCTCTGCTTCCTTCAATTTTTTTATTGTATGAGGAATCAATCCTCCGTCTTCAAATATTTTCATTACAGATTCGGGAAACGGTGGAAAGTTAAAAACACCTTTCGAGGAGCGAATTTCACCTTTTTCAACATCTATCTCAACCTCATCGCCATCTTCAAGGGTATCGGAGGCTTCCGGTGAGACTATTGCGAGAAGACCATTGTTAATTGCATTTCTGTAGAAAATTCTTGCAAAAGAGCGGGCAATAACTGCTCCAACGCCGGCTGCAACAAGACAGATAGCAGCCTGCTCCCTCGAAGATCCCATTCCAAAGTTTTTACCAGCTACTATCACGTCTCCAGGTTTTACCTTTCTGGCAAAGTCTGGATCCAGATCTTCCAGTGCATGTTTTGCCATTTCCTCCGGTGTCATTATAGAATAGGTATATTTTCCAGGGAAAATAACATCTGTGTTAATATCATCACCATATTTCCAAACTCGTCCTTTAATGATTTTTCCCATGATGACCTCCTAAACCAATTATTGACCACATCAAACCATTATTTCCATTCTCCCTTCTATAAGAATAGAACAGGTTCTCTTCTAAATAAGTATCACCAGGAGGAAGAATAATCCTGTTAATTCCACAATCTTCTGCCTGTTTCACATTCTCCTTCACAAGATCAAGAAAAATCTTTCCATCCTTTCTGATAACCCCGACGTCAAAAAATCGTGCAACATCCTCTCCTATCTCATAGCTCTCACCTGAAATTCCGGGGCCAAACGCAACGATCAGCTTTCCTGCCTCAATTCCTGCCAGATCTTTGATCATTCTCACAGCCTTTTTCAATATCCGCTTAGCCGTCCCTCTCCAACCGGCATGCACAACTGAGGCAACTTTTGAATCTTCATCAAAGACAAAAATTGGATAGCAATCAGCTGTTTTTATCGCAATATATATCCCTGGTTCAAATGTAATAAGACCATCGCCGTCTACACCGGAACGTGGAAAATATTTATTTACGATATAAATCCTGTCACTATGAATCTGATGCAGATTGATGGGGTTATGATAAAATCCGTCTTCTCTCAAAGGGTCAAAACCATCCTTCGTTGTTATATATAGTTCTGTATCTCCCTTCTCAATTCTAAAATATCTCCCTTTTGGGTTCTTCACAAGTTTCCAGTTCAAATTAACTCCTCCTCTAAAAATCTCTGGTATAGTATCCTTGATTTTCTATAGATTTCCCCAGGGGAAACGCCGGTGACACTTGAGATTCTTCTTGCTGAAATATGGTTATCCCCCATTATATCATTGTAAAAATAAACGAATGCGGCTGCCCAGGAATCTTTATTTCCTCTGAAATCGTTGGTGGCTTTTCTTAGAAGTTTGTAAACGTAGGGGAGAGACCTATCCATCACATCTATTTTTACCCCCAGCTTTTCAAAGATCAGTACAATATGGGCAATTAATGGATCACTCTCTATCTCGTTTAAATCTACTCTGTCAGAAAAACCATGTGCAGAAAATTCATCCAGCCCACCTTCCTCTCTTATGACATCAAAAATACTTAAAATTTCTTTAAACTCAGGATCTTCTTTCACTATATCAAGGTGTGGATAAATAATCTCGATACCGCTCATAAGATCACCGCTCAACAGATAAATCTCGGTCAACCTCTTGGCATCTTCGTAGACATCAGGATTGAGAAACCTTTTACCTATTCTTAAAGCAAGATCTATCTCTTCTGCATCGACGAGATCATCGAGAAGTTCAAAAAACAGTTCATTATACTCCCCCACCCGACCGACATACTCAAATCTCACCGATATTTTTTCAGCGTATTTCCTGAGATTTTCAACATCACCCGATCTGTATGCCTTTTTGAACTTTTCAAAGAGTTTCTTTGTTATGTCGTCCATTTCTCTATTACGATTATCCTTTCAAGCCCATTAAAATCTTTATAAATTTTGTATGGCAAATCAATCAATCTGACAAGTTCCTCATAATTAAAGGGATTAATTTCCATTATAACGTATCCATGTTTTTTAAGTCTATTTAAAGCCTGTTTTATCAATTTTAAAGAGAGTTCATATCCCTTTACACCACCGTACAGGGCTATTGGTGGCTCAAATCTTCTGTATTTTTCAAATGGATCAGACTGCCCGACATAGGGTGGATTAGAAACTATAATATCAAACGCGGTTTCTTTAAAACAGGACAACAAATTGCATTGGATAAGATTTATATCCACACCATGGATCTCCGCATTTCTTCGGGCAACATCCAGAGCCTTCATAGAAATGTCAGTGGCAAAAACGTTGACCTTGTTAAGCTCCTTTTTAAGCGTTATCGCTATAATCCCGGAGCCAGTTCCAACATCCAGAATATCCCTTGCACCGTGTTTCTTTACGATTTCGATAGTCTTATCAACAAGGAGCTCTGTTTCAATCCGTGGAATTAAAACGTTCTCGTTTACAATGAACTCCATACTCCAGAACAAAGCCCTTTCAAGAATATACTGGACAGGTTTTCCAGATTGCACACGCTCCCTGACAATGCGTTTCAATCTGGGAAATACATCTTCCGGAATTCCGAAGGCCCTTGCATTTACAAGAGAAGAGGAAAATTCAATTTTTAGAATGGTATCAAGCTCTGACTCAGGATCTGGTGAAACACTGGAAAGTTCATCCAGCAGATCGTTCAATTTCATCATAAATTCATTGAAATTCTTTCAAAATTCTGGAAACGACTGTATTAACAACTGATTTTTCATCTCCTGAGATCCTGAGTCCAGCGGCATTTTTGTGTCCCCCTCCACCAAATTCTTCTGCAATTGTGGCAAGATCGATTACGTTTTTCCCTCTGAGACTGACTTTCCAGAAGTTATCGTCAGCTTCAGTAAACTTTATCCCCACAGCGACATCATCAACAGATAGGGGATAAGTAACAAAGCTTTGAGAATCACTCGAATCCGTCCCTGTCTGTTCAAAGAATTCCTTTCGAAGGACAATATAAGCAATTTTATCATCTACGACCGTGAGGGTATCGAGAGCAAGTGACAGGAGTTTAAAAACACGCAATTTCTTCCTGAGGAAAATCTTCTGGGCAATATCCTGACAATCTATTCCCTTTCCTGCAAGGTATAGGGCAGCTTCAAAGGATATCGTAAAATCTCTACCATACTTAAAGCCACCTGTATCCGTTAACAAACCTGTATAAAGGGGCTCAGCGACCTCACGAGTGATCGCGGATTCATCGTAATTTTTCAGAATATCAAGGACAAGAACCGTGGCACTGGGGGCATTCTCGTTAAGGTAATCAAAATCACTATAGCTTGTCCCAGTTTTATGATGATCTATCCTCACAAGATCACCGTATTCAATCTTATCAAAGCCTGTTCTTGTTATATCACTTGCATCAAGTAAAAGCATCAAATTGTAAAATCCTACCGGTTCCCTTTTAATTTCTTTTGATCCTGGTAGGAATTCAAACAGGTAAGGCACTTCATCCTTCAAAATTACTTCTACATTTGTTTTAAATTTTTTTAAAAAATTGTACATACCGAGAACACTACCAATCGCGTCACCATCGGGATCAAAGTGAGAGATAATGCCAATTCTGCCTTCTTCAGATTTTATCCTTTTTACAATCCTTTCAATCGCATCCATGAGCGGGAAATAATAACCTCAAGTATCAGAGACTTCAAGCATCTAACATATCTCAAAAGGTGGAACTAATAGTGGATAAATTAGACGAGTGGGAGATTGGGGGATGCACTAATTTCGAGTTCAGATTTCTCACCTCTTTTAAACCTTAACAGAGCCGCAGCTCCAATCATTGCGGCATTGTCAGTACAATACTGTGGCTCCGGGAAAAAAATTTGAGTCATCTTTCCGAAATTCTCGGTGAAAACCTCTCTCAGACGCGAATTGAGAGAGACTCCACCAACAACGGCAAGTGATGGAGGTGTTAATTTCTTAAAAGCCTTCATTGTCTTTTCAAGAAGCATGTCCACAATCGCCTCCTGATAGCTCGCCGCAATATCTTCAAGATGACTCTGGATAAATTCTCTATCTTTTTTTCTGAGATAATACAGGAGAGAGGTTTTAAGCCCCGAAAAACTGAAATCAAAGCCGGACGTCCTGGCCCGGGGAAACCGATGGAAATCTTTATCACCTTTTTTTGCAAGCTTATCAATGATGGGACCCGATGGATATGGAAGGCCGAGCAGTTTTCCCCCTTTGTCAAATGCTTCCCCAGCTGCGTCATCCATCGTACCTCCAAGATATTCATAAACGAGGAAATCTTTCGCATAAATGAGCTCCGTATGACCACCAGAAACGAGAAGATAAAGGATTGGAGGTTCCAAATCCGGATAACTTAAAAAAACTGAAAAAAGATGTCCCTCAAGGTGATTTATTCCGAGGAATGGCACATTAAGTGCCTGGGCAAGAGTTTTTCCAAATACCACACCGACAAGGAGAGAGCCAATTAGTCCAGGACCTCTTGTAAATGCAACTCTGTCAATTTCTCCCAAAGTTACACCAGCCTTTTCGATAGCAAGTTGAGTTAATGGGTATATAAGTCTTACATGTGCACGGGAGGCAAGCTCCGGAACTACACCGCCAAATTTCGCATGTTCCACATGAGTCTGCGTGACATTCGACAGCACCCTGAACCCGTCCTCAACCACTGCAACTGATGTCTCATCACAGGAAGTTTCAAAGGCAAGAACTTTCATAAGTGCTGGTAATTTAACCTACCTCTAAGTCTTTGTCAAATGAGCGTGAAAAGGTGTTCAAGAAATTTGATTTGAAAAAAATAGCTTAATTTTTAACCTTCCACGTAATGCAAAGTATTACGGAAAAGGCTGGAAAAAAACCAAACTATCAGTTTTTCACTTAACATTCTAACCTATCCCGATTCAAGGAAAAGCCACTAAAAACAACCTGAAACACCTATAAATGACCATGTCATTTCATTATAATTTTTTAAATTAAACCAGAAAGGAGGCAATAAATGAACCCATTATTTGCATTGTTGCTTGTGTTTCAAATTCCAACCTTTGCACAGCATAAGTTATTGTGGAAATCGGAGGCACGCTTTCTAAAAGCATTTAAGAATCTTACATACGAAGACACTCTTCACGATTTTGACGTAATTCACTATGACATACATGTGAAACTTGACATTCCAAATGAAAGTATCGATGCCTTTAACGAAGTTCAATTCACAAGTAAAGTAAACAATTTAAGCTCTATTTTCCTCCATCTCGTTGGTTACCAGATTGACAGTGTGATAGGTGCTGCATCTTTTAGCAGAGGTGATTCCGTATTGAATATAACCCTCCAGACCCCTCTTGGAAATAACGATACGGGAAGGGTTATTGTTTACTATCATGGTCCGGCTCAGACTGGTGGTGGTGTATTCGGTGGAGGACTACATTTTTACAACGGTGGTCACCTCGTATTCATTGATGATGAGCCCTATGGGGCAAAACGATGGGTACCAATTTACGATTTACCATCCGACAAGGCTACTGTTGATCAATTTATCACTGTACCCGATGGGTACACAGTGGTGGCAAATGGCAGCCTCGTAGACTCCACACTCAACAACGACAATACTGTAACCTTTCACTGGCGGGAAAGTTATGAAATAGCTAATTATTTGATTGTATTTGCAGCCTCTGACCAATTTGCCGTACTGCGGGATTCAGCAATTATTAACGGACAGGTTTTACCAATTCTAAATTATTTTGAGGTCTCTGATACCGCAAGATTGAGACCTAAATTTTCGAGAACACCGGACATGCTGGAATTCTTATCCCAGATCTACGGAACATATCCCTTTATGGGAGAGAAGTACGGTCATGTTTCCACTCCTATAAGTGGTGCTATGGAAAATCAGACAAACACTTTTATAAACACAAATGCAAACTGGGGGACGAATTGGGATTGGGTAATCGTTCATGAAATGGGTCACCAGTGGTGGGGTGATTGGGTAACGCTTGGGACATGGGCAGATATCTGGCTTAACGAGGGATTTGCAACCTACACAGAGGCTTTATGGTCTGAACATAGATATGGAAATTCAGGACTCAGAGCCTATATAACCCACATCTTTCATGAATATCTCTATAATGAACCCTACCCACCATATTCTATTTACAATCCAGACTACATGTGGGGAGTAGTTGTTTATCAAAAAGGGGCAAGTGTTTTACACATGCTGAGATATATTGTTGGGGACTCCACATTCTTCCAGATTCTAAAGGCTTATGGACAGATGTATGCCTATGGCAATGCGGTAACATCAGAGTTTATACACGTAGTTGACTCAATTTCTGGACAAAATCTTGACTGGTTCTTCAACGAATGGGTTTATGCACCCGGACACCCAATCTATCAGTATTCATACACATCTTATCCCGTCTCAGGTGATACCTTTGGGGTAGACATTACAATTGACCAGGTACAATCCCATGCCTATGGTGTACCGACTTACAAGATGCCAATACAGTTCAAAATCTCAACTGATCGCGGAATTTCCTACGTGACCGTGTGGGATAGTCTCGATCACCAGACCTTTACAGTTTTTGTTGAAGGCCACCCGTCGACGATTATTTTCGATCCCAATCAGTGGCTCCTTGAAGAACATACTTTTCTTGGTGTTTCTGAGAATAATTTCAAAGAATTAAAACTCATCTCGAGTGCTGGAAAAGATTTCTTACTTTTATCAGCACCACTTAGAAAAAATTCGAATTTCCGTGTTTATGATGGAGCTGGCCGACTCGTGAAAAAAATATTTGTCCGTAGAGGAACACAGAAAGTAACCATCAGCGATCTAAAGCCAGGATTCTACTTTATCCTTGGAGATCATTTAAAAGGAAAATTCTTGAAATATTAAAGTACAAATTTAATTTCACCACCATCAATCTGGATTGTGGCACCTGTTATAAAACCGGCTCTTTCTGAAGCCAGGAAAGTCACAAGGGCAGCGAGTTCCTCGGGATTCCCCATGCGACCCAATGGTATATTGGAAGTCCATTCTTTCAAAGCTTCTTCGTAGCTTACACCTGCTCTTTCAGCGCGCTTTTCAGTTAACTCCACAATACGGTCAGTTTCAAATACTCCCTGAGCAATGTTATTCACAGTAATGTTATACTTTGCAAGCTCAAAAGATAGACTCTTGGCAAGCCCAATAACAGCGGCTCTGATAGAGTTTGAAAGAATCAGCATATCTTTTGGCTGTTTCACAGTCATTGAGGTTAGATTAATGATTCTTCCCCATCTCTTTCCCTGCATGTGAGGAACAACATGTCTCACGAATCTAACGACATGCATAAATGTCAGATTAAATGTGCTCATCCACTGTTTGTCAGAAATATCAAAGAAATTACCGGCAGGTGGACCACCAGTATTTGTTACAAGAATATCAACATCTCCAAACTTTTCTGAGGTTTTATCCACAACCATCCTGATATCACCAGGCATATTGAAATCTGCTTTCACAGGTAAAGCCTCTCCACCGAGATTTCGAATCTCCTCAGCCACCTGCTGTAGTCTATCCTCACTTCTCGCTGCAATAGTAACCCGAACTCCCTCCCTGGCAAGTTCCAGAGCAACAGCTTTTCCAAGCCCCTTACTCGCTCCACCAACTATAGCAACTTTACCTTCAAGTCCAAGCTCCATGGTTTCCTCCTTTTTTCTTATGATAAGTTAAATCCCAAATTTTTAAAAGTTAGTTTTTCTATCAGAGAATTACACATTTCTTAAATGTTCAATTTGCACCAAATTTTATGAATTTTTGAGAAAAAAAATTCTATGAGGTATAATTTTAGCCAAATCAATTGCAATACAGGAAATGTGCTATGGAAAAGGAAAAGATATTTTCACCAATTGAAGAAGCAATTGAAGATATAAAACGAGGTAAAATGGTCATTGTCGTTGACGATGAGGATCGTGAAAACGAGGGTGACTTTATAGCTGCGGCAGAGAAGATAACACCCGAGATCATAAACTTTATGGCCACGCATGGAAAAGGACTCATCTGCCTGGCTCTGGATGAAAATAGATTCCATGAACTTGAGCTCGACATACCACTCACGAACACTTCCAAACACGGAACAAATTTTGGCATTCCTATCGACGCCAAAAAAGGGACAACGACAGGTTCTTCAGCATTTGATAGAGCCATCACCATTCTACAGGCGGTAGATCCATCCAAAGGTCCTGAAGACTTTGCAAGGCCTGGGCATGTCTACACTTTGATGGGTAAAGAAGGTGGTGTTTTAAGACGCGCTGGACACACTGAAGCGTCCATCGATCTTGCCCGTCTCGCTGGATTGAAGCCAGCTGGCGTACTCTGTGAAATCCTTGACGATGACGGTCACATGGCACGTCTACCAAAACTGATCGAAATCGCCAGAAAATTTGGTATGAAAATCATCAGTATCAGAGATTTAATCCACTACAGAATCCAGAGAGAAAAACTTGTGAAAAAGGTGGCTGAGACAAACCTCCCAACGAAATATGGACGTTTCAGACTACACGCCTACCAGGATATAATTACTGGAGAAGTTCATGTAGCACTTGTAAAAGGTGATGTCAGAGGGAAACAGAATGTACTTGTTCGTGTTCATAGCGAATGTCTTACAGGTGACGTTTTTGGGTCATTAAGATGTGACTGTGGAGACCAGCTTCACACCGCCATGCAAATGATCGACAGAGAAGGACTCGGTGTTTTACTATATATGAGGCAAGAAGGTAGAGGTATCGGACTTGTCAATAAACTCAAGGCTTACGAACTCCAGGACATGGGATACGATACCGTGGAAGCAAATGAGAAACTCGGCTTTCCACCTGACCTTAGAGACTATGGCATAGGAGCCCAAATCCTCGTAGACCTTGGCTTGTCTACAATCAGACTAATCACAAACAACCCACGTAAGATTATCGGACTCGAAGGTTATGGATTGAAGGTGGTCGAACGAGTACCACTTATTATCGAACCCAACGATGTTAATTTGTTTTATCTAAAAGTTAAGAGGGATAAGCTTGGTCACCTCCTTGGAGAGATAGAAAAAAGAGGAGGGTTTAAAGTCGTAAAGGAGAAGAAAAATGGCTGAATATAAAGGTAAGATAAATGCCGCTGGTAAGAGAATTGGGATAGTTGTTTCAAAATTTAATGACTTTATTACTTCTCGACTGGTCGATGGTGCACTTGATGCGGTAGAACAATTTGGAGGGGATCTGGATCTTGTCGATATTTTCTGGGTTCCTGGGGCATTTGAAGTTCCTCTCGTGTTAAAAAAGCTTGCAGAATCGGGCAAATATGACGGTCTTGTTGCACTCTCTGCCGTTATCAGGGGAGAAACTCCTCACTTTGACTATGTTGCTGCGGAAGTGACTAAAGGGATTGCCAGAGTTATGCTCGATGCGGGTATACCAGTTGCTTACGGAGTTATAACCGCTGACACGCTTGAACAGGCGGAGGATAGAGCCGGCGGTAAAATGGGCAACAAAGGGAGGGACGCTGTTATAACCCTGCTCGAAACACTCTCCGTCGTCGAGAACATTTAATGACAGGAGAAAAGATCCTCCTTTACGGAGGGAAAAAAGCAGAGTACCTTGTAACTTTTGAGCCGGGTAAAAAGATTCAAACCCACCTTGGTGTGTTAACTCTTCCGGAAAAGCTCGAATTTGGTACAAGACTCGAGACACACATCGGGAAAAGCTTCTACATTCTTTATCCCAACACTCGTGAACTTTCCATGCGAGTAAAGAGAACCACAACAATTATCTATCCCAAGGAGGCCGGCTATATGATCATAGAAACGGGGATCGGCTCCGGGGCAAAAGTTCTTGAAACCGGTACCGGCTCAGGAGCACTTACAATAATCCTTGCGACTATTGTTGGGACAACAGGGAAAGTTTACACATTTGAGCGACGTGAAGAGTTCTTCAACAATGCAATAAAGAATGTAAAAGATGTTGGACTTGATGATCGCGTAGAATTCTTCAATATAGATCCCGCAATTGAAGGATTCAATATCGAACCTGTTGATGCTGCCTTCATCGATGTTCCTGAGCCATGGACATTGGTAAAGTCTGTCTCAGAAGTTTTAAAACCAGGTAGAGTGTGGGTTTCCCTCTCTCCCACCATAGAACAGGTGCAGAAAACCCATGATGCCTTAAAAAACGAAGGATTTATTCGTCTAAAATGCGTTGAGATATTTGAAAGGGAAATGCTTATAAGACCAGGAAAAACACGACCAAAAGAAAGAATGATATCACACACAGGTTACCTCACATTCGCCTGGAGAGTGAAGAATTGATGGGACAATGACAATTGTGGAAAACAGGGAA
>CAYNMM010000081.1:0-18114 GCA_964398355.1 uncultured bacterium | reverse complement strand
GCCGAATAGATCGTACAATACAACCGATCCATTATCAACCCAAAAATTCCATGTTGGATGTTTCAAGTCAATCTGGACTTTCATGAAATATACCTCCAAAACTCTTTTGATTCACTTCCTGTATGCAGGTCTCTTTTAAATTCCCTCCCACTAACATCTCATAACTCCTGCGAATGTTATTTTAAAGGAGTGTGGGGTTATTGTAAATATCCGGATGAAATCTGGTGTATAAATCCGGCAATTCTACAAATAAAAACTCTCGTTTTGATGGAGGTTTATCGGACGAGGTTAAGACAAGAATTACATTCCTGCATACAGAGAAATATTACAGATCTACAAGTTTTTCTAACTCGTTTATATTTAAATAACCTATTATTTCTCGATACTGTTCAAGTTCCTTTAAAACCCACTTTGCAAGCAAAGAGATTCTTTTTTTATTCCATTCCTCAAGTAATTCCGGGTAAAAGTTGAGGATGCGTTTTACCTGTCTTATTGGATTTTTCCTCTGAAGGGCATTTTGAAGTCTCTTTCGCACCTTTTCGTCATCTATACTTTCTACAAATCTTTCCATCTCCTCAAGGATAAGCCTTTGAGGAATTCCCTGTATCCCGATAATATTCTCCAGATTCACATAATCCTCCTCTTCTGGTCTAAAAGAAGAAATCACTGTAAAGCCCCCTGTCTTGACATTAAGGAGGATCTCCCTTGTGAAGCTGTCTTCCACAAATTCCAATAAAAGTTCCCAGTCAACCGACGGCATTTTCTTTGTCCTCTAAATATCAAAAATTGCAACAAGGAAAGTATGGTCTGAAGGTTTCTCCCAGCTTCTCGGTTCCCTGTCCACATAGGAATCTACCGATTTGTCAGCAAGCGGCTTTGTTGCGAGGATATGGTCAATTCTCCACCCTATGTTTCTCTCAAGTGCCTTCGGCACTCTGTAATCCCAATATGTAAACTCACCGGGACCTGGTCTATGCTTCCTGAATACATCGATAAATCCCCATTCAAGGGTTTTCTGGAACTCCCTTCTAACATCAATATGAAAATCCACATGGTTGAGCTTCGTCTTAGGGTTTGTCACATCAATTTCAGTGGGTGCGACATTTATATCGCCAACCCACAAAAGTGGCCTATCCGGCGAAAAATGCCTTGAGAAATACTCCCTCAATCTGGAAAACCACCTTAACTTATACTCGTAATCCGGATGATCTATCTTTTTCCCCTGTGGAACATAGGTGTTAACAATGGGGATTCCCTTAATAACAACTTTTATCAAGCGGGGCTCGTCTTTCGGCTCCTCATCAAAACCGTACTGAACATCCTCAATTGGTAATCTACTTGCAACTGCCACTCCACTGTACGCCTTCTGTCCTCTGAAAACCACATTATAGCCAATCTCTTTAAATGCATCTACAGGGAAAAGCTCATCAACCACTTTCGTTTCCTGAATGGCAAGCACATCAGGATGCTCTTTTTCTATCCATCTCCTAATAATGTGGAGCCTGCTTCTTATCGAATTTGCGTTGAATGTGGCAACTTTAAACATCATCCTATTTTAAGGCTGTTTTTGCGTTTTAGCCTTTCTTCTATTCTCTTCCTCTTTCTCAATTGCAACAATGAGCCGCTCCAGATTCTCCCTGTCTTCTATCATCGTATAAAATCTCTCATAGTCCCTGATGTTAAAAAAGCTCTTTACAATCGGATCAAAGAAAACGAGCACCTGGCTTGCAACGAAAGAAATGGGCTTCGAACTTTCGAGAATAACGATTGCCGGTGCGGTAAGCCGCCAATCAACAACTTTTTTTGCGATCTTTTCTATGAGATCAGAATAATCATCCTTTTCTACCATATCCTCTCACTTTTCCAAAAATTTTTATGTGTCTCATCTCGGGATCAGTTACAAAACCTGTTCCCAGCACCTCTCCATCAGGAGTAAGTATTTTCACATTTTTATCACCTTTAATCAACCTTTTTCTTGAGTCATAGACGATATGCGAGGTAAACACACGGGTGGAATCTTTTTTAAAAAATATTTTAACATCCCCAAATGCTTCCATGTTCTCCGTCTTCTTGTTAAGCAAACCAGAATCTGCCTCGAGAACAGACGATGGTACATTGGCAGGTCCATAAAATATTACTTTAAATCTGTAAAACTTTATGGTATCCCCATTTTCGAAAACACTCATCGCCTGCAACTTCCAGACCTTCTTATCAAGCCTGCTCTGGGTGATTTCCACTCTATAAACTTCCTGGTCCCCCTTAAGCGGGATTGTCACTTCGGAACTTTTTTCTTCACCGCAACCTGTGGCTATCAGGATTAGCAAAATCACAAAATATCTCATAGGTTTCATTTTAACCGTACAGTAATCACGAGTCAATTTGCCCAACATGGCTGTTTGAAAATTGGTCTGGTAAAAGAGGAACCCTCTCCTCAATACCCCTGCAAGCGGGGAAATTTGAATGTAGTCCCACTTCGTGGAAGGGAAAACTGCATGTGAATTCCTTTGGAGGCAGAAGAGAAAAATAAAGTGAACTTTTCCGCAAAGTAAAGGACAGGTAACCACTGGCAAAATGTTTCTCAAATACCTTCATTTGCCCCACATGTGCATAAGAAGAGGGCTCAAAAATGTTGGACCTGTAAACTCTCTTGTCCTGACAAATTAGAAATCTCCCCTTCACATGACCCTTTAATTCCTATTCAAAATCGGCAAAAGCCTATCTGGCGCAACACCGAAATCATCGTTTTACCGGTTGAAGAACACTGAGTTTCAGGTAAAGTTTATTCAGATATTAGCTTTCTGAATTGTAAGTGCCCAAAGATGCTTTTAAAGCTCTGCTCAAAAAACTCTTGGCGAAAATCCTTTGTTCTGAAATCAAACCCCCTAATCTCAAACAAAGCCATGAACCTGGACCCTGATTAACAAAATTGAAAAAACAGTCATGAGTTCCTATAATAACTTCAGAATGATCAAGTTTTTATTCGGTATTCACTGTCATCAACCTGTCGGGAATTTTGACCATGTCTTTGAGTATGCTTATCAAAAATCCTATCTCAAATTCATTGAAGTTGCGTCCCAGTATCCGGAATTCCGATTTTCCATTCACCTGACAGGCCCTCTTCTTGAGTGGTTGGTTTCCCATCACCCGGAGTATGTGGAAAAAATCAACACCCTTGTGCAGAGAAAGCAGGTTGAAATTCTGATCAGTGGATTTTATGAGCCTGTACTTGCTTCCATCCCAGACCACGATCGCATATATCAGATCCTATACGCAAAAGAATATATTGTTAAAAAATTCCACCAGAAACCAGACGGTCTGTGGCTAACTGAAAGGGTGTGGGATCCATCACTTGTTAAATCTCTTATTGAAGCAGGAATAAGATATGTGCTTGTTGATGATTATCACTTTCTGTCAACCGGATTCGACAAATCGCAACTTCACGGCTACTTCCTTACTGAATGGGAAGGTCAAACTCTCGCAATATTCCCCATTGATGAGCAATTACGCTATCTTACACCCTTTAGACCTGTGGAAGAAACTGTAGAATACCTTAAAAATCTTTACGAAAATGGCAAAAAAGCTGCAATCATATTTGACGATGGAGAAAAATTTGGTATATGGCCAGGCACATTCGACTGGGTTTACAAAAAAGGCTGGCTGAACAAATTCATTGAAACCATCCTATCCCTTGATTTTGTCGAGACAGACATTTTTGAAAACTTCCTCAACGAAAATCCACCTTCAGGAAGGGTTTATCTCCCAACCTCATCCTACTTCGAAATGAGTGAATGGTCCCTTTTCCCGGATAAGGCACTGAAATTCACCGAGTTTGTGGAAAATTTGAAAAGAAGTGGACTCTTTGAGGAAAACAAAATCTTTGTCCGAGGAGGGATCTGGCAGAATTTTCTCGTGAAATACTCTGAATCCAACAGAATGCACAAGAAAATGATCTATATATCCCGTGAACTTGAGAAACACGGGGTCCCCATGGACGAGAGACTGGATCTTTTCAGAGCTCAATGTAACGATGCATACTGGCACGGTATCTTCGGTGGTCTATACCTGCCTCACCTGAGAAGGGCAAACTATTCAAACATGCTGAAAGCTGAAAGAAAATTACAGCCGGTAGTAGATGAATTTGATGTTGACTGTGACGGATTTGATGAAATATATATCCGGAATGGAAAGGCTGTTGTTCAGATAAAACCGTCCTATGGTGGTGCAATCACAGAACTCTCATCTCTGAACCAGGCACTTAATTTTCAGGACACACTAATGCGGAGATTTGAGCACTACCATACGAAATTTAAATCATCCGGTGATGGTGAGAGTCAGGTTCACTCCATCCACGAAATGAATCGCACGATTGAAAGCAGTAAGAGAAAATATCTCGTTTACGACTGGAGTGAAAAATTCTCCCTACTTGACCACTTCCTGGATGGGATACCCTCATCAGAAGAGCTTCAAACTCTCAGGTTCCGGGAGCTTGGGGATTTTGTCAACCAGCCATACTCCTACACTCTCAAAGAAAGAGGTGCGACCTTAAAACGGTCGGGAGGAGTTTACAGGGGCAGTAATCCTTCGGAAGTGAAGATTTCAAAAAACATCACTCTAAATGATCTCACCGTTGATGCATGGTATCTGGTGGAGGGGAACTCTCTTGGCTCAGTATTTGCAGTAGAATTCAACTTTTCATTTCCATCAGCCAATTCAAAAAAATCCAGTGTCATAATTGACGGAAAAATTGCGGGAAACTTTAACGACAAAATCGAAGCCCGGGGTAACACTCTTATTTTTAACGATGTGATCTTTGACACGGGTTTAAAAATTAAAACAGAAGAAACAGCACTTTTCAGAATTTTCCCGATTTTCACAGTATCACAATCAGAGAGCGGAATTGATCTTGTGTATCAGCAGACAGGAATATTTGTTATTTTCAGGGAAATAGAGGACAAATTTGAGACCAGATTAAGAATATCAATACTTGGAGGATAAGATGCCGGAATTAAGATACGATCCAATAAGGCAGAGATGGACGATAATATCTGTCGAACGGGGCAGGAGACCGCACGAATACATAACCAAGCGGGAGGAAGAGGTTAAGGTTGATTCCTGCCCATTTTGTTATGGTAACGAAGACAGAACACCGCCGGAGATCTTTGCTATCTCCGATGAGCCGAGGCAACCCAACACACCCGGATGGAAGGTGAGGGTTGTGCCCAACAAGTACCCCGCTTTGAGAATTGAGGGAGAACTCAAAAGAGAGGGTGTAGGGCTCTTTGATGTCGTCTCTGGCATCGGTGCCCATGAAGTGATCATTGAGACCCCTGATCATTTCAAAGAACTTTCAGACCAGGAACCAGAGGGCATAGCCCTAGTTCTCAAAGCTTATAAAGAAAGACTTCTTGACCTCCGCAAGGACACGAGATTCAGGTACATCCTGGTCTTTAAAAACCACGGAAAGGATGCTGGCGCCTCTCTTTCTCACCCCCATTCCCAGCTAATAGCAACACCCATTTTTCCACCCGTTGTCAAAGCCGAGCTCGTCAGTGCAAGAGAGTATTATTCGAGAAAAGAAAGATGCATATTTTGCGACATAATCAAACAGGAGCTGGTTTTAAGGGACAGAATAGTGTGGGAAAGCGACAAGTATGTTTTGTGGGAACCCTTTGCATCTTCATTCCCGTTTGAGACCTGGTTGTTTCCCAAGTATCACTCCCACGATTTTGCTCTTCTTCCGGACGAGGAACTTTACGATCTTGCTGTAGCATTAAAGGAAATGCTGATGAGGATAAAAGTACTTCTGAATGACCCACCATACAACATGGTTCTCCACACAGCTCCGCCACCACACCCAAGACCCGGTCATTCAGACTACTGGGAAACACTGGAGTTTGATTTTCACTGGCACATTGAGTTGATACCGAGAATAACCAAAATTGCCGGGTTTGAATGGGGATCCGGTCTTCACATTAATCCAACGCCTCCAGAAGAGGCGGCAAAGTATTTAAGAGAGGTTGAAATCTAAATTATTTCAAAAAGGAGGTTTTTATGTTAGGAGACCTTATTTCCGGTCTTGAGAAGGAGGAGCATAAGATATTGCGGGAAACAGTTGCCCGCTTTGCAAAAGACCGTATTGCACCCATCGCAGCCAAAATCGATGAGGAGGATTACTTCCCTGAAGACATCTTCAAAGAAATGGGAGAGCTTGGATTCACGGGTATAATGATACCAGAAGAATACGGTGGTTTTGGTATTGACCCTCTCGCCGCTGTTATAGTTCTGGAAGAAATCGCCAAGCAAAGTGCCTCTGTGGCCCTTTCTCTGATGGTAACTTCCATTCTATTCGGCCACAATGTCGCTTACTGGGGTAATGATGAACTCAAGAAAAAATATCTCCCCGGTATCGCCTCAGGAAAGCTAATTGGAGCTTATGCACTCACCGAACCTGACGCAGGCTCAGATTCTGTCAGTATAAAAACAAGGGCAGAGCGTAAAGGCGATTACTTCATCGTTAATGGACAGAAGATGTTCATTACCAACGCGCCGGTTGCAGATGTCTTCTATGTATTCGTTTACACCGATCCTTCCAAGAAAAAAGAAGGGATGAGCGTGCTCCTGATCGAAAGGGAAATGGAGGGAGTAACCATTGCCAAAAAACTTGACAAAATGGGGATGAGGGGCTCTCCTACAGGACTGATCTTTTTTGAGGATGTTAAAGTCCCTGTTTCCAACATAATCGGCACAGAGGGTATGGGATATCCCCAGATGTTGAAAAGCCTTGAGATTGAAAGAATGGTAATCTCTGCCATTTCAACCGGGGTCTCTCTCGCAGCACTCGACTGGATGGTAAGGTACTCCAATGAAAGGAAACAGTTTGGAAAACCAATTGGTCAGTTCGAAATGATTATGAAAAAGATAGCTGATGCCGGTGCCATGCTCGACGCTGTCAGAACTTATCTCTACATGTATGCAGCGACTTACAACGAGGAAAAGGATAATCGCTTTGAATCAGCATCAGTTAAATTCCTTGCATCAGAAACGGCTGTGAAAATCACCCTCGACGCAATTCAGGTCCTCGGTGGGTATGGATACACGAAAGAATACCCCGTTGAAAGGTACATGAGAGACGCCAAATTACTTGATATCGGATCTGGAACATCCGAAATCATGCGCTTTGTTGCCGCTAAATCCCTTCTCAAGGCTGGAAAAGTAATATGATTTTTTGACAATCAAGCAGGATCTGATCGAATTTTTCGCAAAAGGGTGGAGTATGTATAAGGGCGTTTGAGATTATTTTACCATTCACCACCTGCTTGTTATCAGATTTATTCACACACTCCTCCCACGAAGTGGGAGGAGTGTAAATTGCCTTTTCAATCTTCTCCCACAGATCTTTTGTCTTCTGGAAAAGGGAGTCTGAAGTATTCCCACAATACATCGCTTGCGGAATCGGGAGAGGAAGGCAGAAACTTCCACAAAACACCTATCTTACGGGGTAAGATGGTAAAGATCCCTGCACATTGTAAGGATGGAAATTAAAAAATCATAACACCACTTATCCCGGAGCGATTTTTCATGGCTCCGTGGTTTGAATTATTTATGCACAACAAATTTGATTTACATCTTTATCCGTGAGTGAATGACATGGACTGATACCGGGGAGAAAATATCTTCCTTAACTTCGGTGTCTATAAAAAGTGGTTCGCGGTATACCTATTTTCCCCCAGGTATTTTTCTTCCACGTCCTTCCAAACTTCTCGTAAGCCCTCTCAATAACGAGATCCTGAAATTCCTTGAGAGTTATTCCTTTCTGTAGAATGAAATCAAGCACAATATCAGGAAGTTTTGACTCTAAATCCTTATCATCGAGCTGGGCTCCCTTCCTTATATTAATTTTGTTAACCGCTTCGAGAATATCGTCAAGTGTAACAATGTTTCTATCAGTCAAAGTCGTCCGAAGATATTTAACAAGATTTCTGAGAGTTCCAACGTTCTCAGGAAATGGAAATTCATTTAAAAGATAATCTGTGGCTGAATTGGTAAAAACAAGCTCAGGTGCAAAATGTTGAAGCAAAAGAGGAATATCTTCCTTTCGCTCTCTGAGTGGAGGAATCTCAAGCTGAAACCCCTCAATCCTTCGGTATAGGTCTTTTCTAAATTTACCCTCCTGAACGAGCTTTTTCACATCTTTATTTGTAAGAAGGATAAATCTACCTTTAAACTGCTTTGGTGTATGATCAGCCATTTTAAAGTAAATTCTCTCATCGATAACCTGAAGGAGCTCGATTTGAGCTTCGATCATAAGGTCACCTATCTCATTGAGAACCAGTGTGCCAGATTTAACAGATTCAAGTACTCCAGGACTCTCTTTAACTCCAGTAAATGCTCCACCTTTAACTCCAAAGAGCTTTGAATGTAAATTCTCACGGGGATAGGCACTTATGACAAAATTAATAAACGGTTCATCCTTACGCCAGGATAAAAGGTGAATGGCTTTGGCAAGTGTATCTTTTCCCGTTCCGGTTTCACCAGTAATCAAAATTGGCTCATCAAGATCCTTCCACTTGTCAGCAAGTTCCAAAACTTCGATCATCCTTTGAGAGCTTGTTATGAAACCAGCTTCACCAAATTTTCTAAACAACTCTTTCATTCTTGCTCCATTTTCTGCAAGTTCGGGAAACAATTCTCTCAATTTCTGTACACCTACCGTGGCTTCCTCAGGAATTTCAACTGGAATAATATTGAGATACTTCGCACGCCAGAAAATTTCCTGATCCGCATATCTTGTTGATAGCACAATTGGCAGTTTTTTTCTATACTTTCTCAATTTGTCAGCTACAAGTATTCCTTCAATTTTGGGGTTGTTACCTATGAATTTTTCAGGAGCATTCCCATAATCCAGGTAAAGATCAATAACAACCAGCTCCACATTTTTAGATTTTTTTACCGCTTCCAGCAGGCTTACAGAGTCGGTGAAATGTTGGATTTTTTTATTTGGAAATGCTTTCTTTACGATATCGACATGGAATCCATCATCGTCAAGTATAAATATCATGATGACCCTCCCTCTTGCCAAATATTAATTTTATAATGACCTTTGTCCCTTTACCAACTTCAGAATGGATCTCAATTGATCCATATTTTTCTATCACATTTCTGGCAAAGAAAAGCCCTGTCCCCCGTTGATCTTTCCCGGATTTTCCATAAGAGAATCCATCTTCAAATATTTGGGGCATTATCTCTTTAGGTATACCCTTACCGTTATCCACAATTTCAATAGTGAGTTCCGAAACAGTGGATCTGACTTTTATTTTTATTTCAGGATCAGATTGTGGAACGAAATTGTCAAAAGCTTCAACAGCATTACTTAAAATATTATAAAATGCGGATTTTAACTTAGCTATTTCATCAGGATAGTAAAAGTATGGCAATTCTGTTTTAATATCGGTAGAAATTTTAATTGGAGTATGAGATATCTCCTTTTGAATCTTCTCAACAGCTGGTAAAAGTGCTCCGGAAATTATATCTACCTTTGCTGATTGAGAAAGATCCTTAAATTTATCTCTTAAGCGACCTATTTTCCTAACATTTCCCTGTAATACCTTATAACACACATTTTGGAAAATTCTAATCCTCCGGCAGATCTTAAGGATAATTTTAATCCTGAATAAAGTCATAAAAAGATCGTTAAAGAATTTTCTCCACTCTCTCGGCGCATCTATAAACTCACTCTTAACGGTATTCAAAATTTGAAGATTTTCAGAAACATCTTTCAATATCTCTTCGAATTTTTCTCTGATAATACGAGGATTTTCCACAATCGGGTGCCACTTTGAGGGGTATTTGTGAAATATGTCCAGAGATAATAGTAATACAATAGTTGAAGAAGAAGGCACCGTCTTTGTCTTTTCCTTCTCCTCTCTATATCTCAAATAAAAAATCAAAACTATACCTACCGGGATGATAATTGTTAAAAACAATTTAAACAAAATTCTGGAAATCTTTATTAACCGATTCCTTAATTTTAAATTTCTCAAAATTTTATCTCGCCATTCGAACAAGGAATGAAGACTATCTGGTTCCAAAACATTTAAAATTTCAAGAGCAAGATCAATTTCAAGCAGTCCTTTGTTACATTTAAAAATATTGCTATGTTTTTTTGCGTTCTCATAATAAATAAAAGCTTTGTCCTTATATTCAGATATTTGATTCTCAAGGAATACAACTCTCCAATTTTTTTTCTCCAAAGGGGCACTCCAAATAGATGTTCCGAGAATAACTATATCTTTATCTCCATCGTTATCAAAATCAACAAGTGAAGCGTTAGAAAATACCCTATAAGTCCATGGCCAATAATTATAGGACTTATTCACATTTTTAAATAAGTAAGTGGGTCCACCCCAGACAAAAATAAACCAATAGCCATCATTTAACTTCAAAACTTCAGTCGGGAACGGAAGGTATCTAAATGAATCTACTACTTCCAATGTTTTTTCATCGATTACTCTAAGCAATGTTTTGTTTTTGTATGTTAAAAAAACCCAGAATCTACCTTTGCTATACTCAACTTGCGTTAAATATCCCGGGTAATCCAGTGTATCAAATCTCTGACCCGAGTAAGTTAAGTAAAGAATTCGTGAGATCTTTTCTCCCTCCGGTGAACCAAAATAAAGTAGGATTCCTTTCCTGCCCTTTTCCCATACCTTTGTTTTTATAAACGGAGCGTTATTCTGTAAATCTTTGTACCATTTTCTAACTCTAAATTTGCTGTTTGAGTAAATTAACGAATAATTAGCTCCATTAGTTAACCAAACTCTCCCGTTTCCCACTATGAGACCAATTGTGTCATTGATGGGAGCAAAGTATGTGCCAGTTAAATCCAATCTTTTAAACCTACTGTTTTCTTTAAAACTCCAGGTATGATTTTTCGTCAATATAAGGGTCATGTCTGAAATTTTACCAACATCAATTATCTGAGCATCAATAATTTTGACTGGATTAGATGTCTTAAGAAGATAACCAGCACTTGAATTAGATAGCCATAAATCATCCCCATCAAACTTTGCAAAATTCAGGTCAGTCAATCCAGTATATAATGAGTCAACAAGTCTGTAATTTGTTCTACCACCGTTATAGTTCCATACAAATTTAAAAATAAAACCATCTACAGTTATTACATTTACTGTGTCCTTATACACATATTGATACAGCATGGGGTGAAATACATTGATACCCGTCCTTTTAAAAAATAGCCCCTGTGATATTACAAGAAATATAATAAAGACCATTCTTAATACATCCTGTATATCAAAACTTTTGATGGTGAAGATTTTGCAAAAAAAGCTATTATGCGTTTGGACTCTACGACCGAAGTTCCAATCTCACGATAATCACTGAGAAAGTTCGGATAAACTGTATCAAAATCCGGTCCGGGTATAATAAGCAGTTGCGTGTAAAATAGAAATTTTCCATTTTCATCCGATAACTCATCCCATCTCGCATCAACACAAGAAAGCAGTTTGCCAAGTTTAATAACTAAGTCATCATTCCCATCATTATTGACATCTAAAATATAGGGGACTATTAAATATCGAACTTTTGTATTTGGCAATATCTTAAATTTCTTATCCTCCAAGAAAGGTCTCATATCTATAATCTTCAAAAGTTCCAAATCAGGTACTGAAAAAAGATATACTTTCAGACTTTTTTCTTCACCCCCTGCAATTATTCTTCCATTTATTAATTTATTAGCAAAGAAAATATTACCCTTGACTTCAATATGCTTAATAACTTTTAATTCTGGAATCTTTAACATGTATATCCCAGATGTGGACAATTCGTTTCTAAAATTTCCCCTATATGTTGCAAATATCCGATCTCCCGAAACGGGAGAGATAACATTCGATCGGGAAAAGGAATTGAATGGAAATGTTAACCTGTTTAAAACTTTTCCGTCTCTTAGCGAAACCTCTATTACTCCCACATGTAAATCACTGATTCCAGCAATTCCAGGAGCCTCGCCGTTTAAAGGTGCCCAAACACCAAAAATACCTATATCATCTTCCAAGATAACCGATTTTCTTAAATAAAAACCAGCATTTATTGTCGCTTTTCTTTCCAGTCTACCATTTCTGTTCAATTTCAAAATTTCTATACGTGGTGTATCAAGTGGAGAATCTTTTCTAAATACACTCAAGAAATAGTTATCTCCCATACCAACGGTTTGAGGAAATTTGTTCAGTGAATTTTTGAGAAAGAAACTGTCAACTATAGAACCCGTTCTCAAATGTACTACTCCGATTTTCACAGAGTCCTTGTTCATTAATTTCAACAATAATGTAAAATTTGACCGCACATCAGGAACAATTTCAAATGGTGCAAAAAAAGTATAACCAGGAACAATCCACTCAATATTACCTTGAAGATCGTAAGACTTAACGGAAGACAGATTAGCAACTAATACATGTACATTGTTTTCTTTGTCTACCATCAAGCATCCACTAAGAATTTCTCCATCGAAAACGATTTTACTTACTAATTTAATACCATGATTCTCACTCGCTACTCTAATACCATTTCCAGCGCTTATGAAAATTAGAATTAGTTGCAAAAATTGCATCTTACTTAAAATTCTAAAGCCATCTATATTTATTTATCAAAAGGGAAATTTTGATGGCATAATCGTATTCTATCTGATACCTTGGTAATGCTCATTATACAGCAAAGAACTTAAAAATAAGATGTAATTTTTCCGATCTGGAATAATCATCCCAAACTGGAACACTCTTTAAATCCGTTTTTATACATATGTCAACAAAATGTCTTTGGCGGTTTTTTTGCTATTAAATGAGAAAAAAGGAGGTAATTATGAGTGTAAAACAAACTGTAATAAAAATACTACTAAGTATGGTGGTAATGTTCCCTCTGATGGGACAGTTTCACCTACCATACAGTGAGAATTTCAATGATGGGAATGATGACGGATGGATATGGTACACTTGGGTCGGGCCTTATCCAGGCGGTCAACCTTCTCATCAAGTTGTAAATGGTGTTGAGAGGATTGTGACACACGATCAAAACAGTACGATGCTTGCGAATGGAACTTCTACCCTCAGTAATTATTACATTGAAGCGGATGAAAGAATTGTACAAACATTAGATGATGGATACGGCGGATTGCGTCTTTATGCATATTCTAACGGAGGATTTAACCAAGGAAATTCATACTACATATTTGACTTATGCTACAGAGACCACAGGTGGAGTATCGGGGTACACTATCCAGATGGTCATGGAGAAACGGTTGCACAGGGATACATAACTATCAGTCTGAACAGATGGTACCGTATGAAACTTGTAGTTAAGGGAGATTCATTATTTGCCTATCTGGATGGTCAGCTTTTGGGTTATGGTGTTCCCTCTCAACCGCTTAGTGGAGGATACTTCGGGGTTGGTGGTAGTGATGACATCATTGAGGTTGATAATATACATGTTGACCGCGTACAAACACAATTCCAACTCCCATTCACTGACGACTTTAACGATGGAGACGACAGCGATTGGCTCTGGTACACATGGGTTGGATCCAGTCCAGGAGGCCAACCATCCCATCAAGTGGTGAACGGCGTTGAAAGAATAGTTACACATGACCAGAATGCAACAATGCTTCTTAACGGCACACCAACTTTGAGTAACTATTACTTTGAAGCCGACTTCAGAATAGCTCAATTACTCGATGACTCATACGGCGGAATATACGTTTATATTTATTCAAACAACAATCTTACACAAAATAGAACTCATTATTGGCTGGATATTTGTAAAAGATGCAACAGGTGGCGCTTAATAGCACAGTATTCTTCAACAAGTAGTGAGATTTTAGCCCAGGGATACAGAAGCTTTGAAACAAATCGGTGGTACCATATCAAAATGGAGGTTAGAAGTGATACTGTTCTCGCTTATCTCGATGGTCAGCTATTGGGTAGAGGAGTTCCTTCATCTCCATTATCAGGCGGATACTTCGGGTTCGGAGGATCTGACGATATTCTTGAAGTTGACAATGTTCACGTTGATTATGTTTCTCAGTCTAATTCACCCCCAACTATCAACAGTATTCTTGGTCCCACTTCAGGTACGGTCGGGCAACAATTAACCTATACTACATCAGCAAATGATCCTGACGGAGATAATGTTTATATTCAATTCGATTGGGGAGACGGAAATACTACAGATTGGTTGGGACCCTATTCCTCTGGACAAAGCGTAAGCGCTTCTCATGTCTGGACAGCACCTGGAACTTATAATGTAAAAGCACGAGCAAAAGATATTCACGATAACATAGGAGCATGGTCACAGTCTCTTGCAGTTAATATCACAAACACTACGACAGAAGATACTCTCAAATTATCATCGGTTTCTGGTGCCCCTAACTCCCCGGTCTATGTGCCAGTTTCACTTGTGAATGTTCAAAACGTTGGAGGACTGCAATTTAAGATCCACTTTGATCCTACATGGCTTTCTGTTGACAGTATCACTCTGGTGGGCAGGGCTTCTCAGATGCAAATAGGACATAACATCATAGGCCAGGATACTCTTATCATAATGGTCTATTCACCAAATGCGAAAAAAATAGCACCGGGTAATGATGAGATAATTAGAATAAAATTCAACATATCAGGCTCAGCTACTCTTGGAGACTCAACTTTACTCGATTTATTTGGCGTAGTACTTTCAGATTCAGCGGGGAACCAGATACCATGTGAATCTGTTGACGGATGGATTTACTTCAGAGGGAGAAAGGGAGATCTAAACCAAGATGGTCATGTCAATATTCTGGATGTTGTAAGAGCTGTGAATATAGCTCTCCACATTCCACCTCCTCCAACAACTTACGAAAGATGGGCTGCTGATATGAATGATGATGGGGTTATTAATGTATTGGATGTAATACAAATCGTAAATGTTGCACTGTCAGGTGGTAAACCACTGAATTTTATTCGACCAATCAGGAAATTCACTAAAGAGATTAAAAAAACTGAAATTAACAAAACGAAGCTGTTAAATTCAATGCGTGTTGTCAGTGTACAGGGGAATCCTGGTGATCGTATCACTGTACCAATAGAATTACAAAACTCTGATACTGTTGGTGGACTACAGTTCAACCTCCACTTTGACAACAATGTTTTGTCTCTTGACAGCGTCTATCTTGTTGACAGAGGAACAGGAATGAATCTGGGGCAAAATTTGATCTCAAATGATACACTAATGATTATGATTTATTCCACATCTGGACGCAGAATAACACCTGGTACTGGTAATATTCTGAATCTCGTATTCACCATTTCTCAATCAGCTCCTACTGGTGACTCATCACTCTTAGAAATAACAAATGCCATTCTCTCAGATCCCGGTGGTTACCCGATCAATGTAACAACTTCAAATGGATGGATTTATATTGGTTCTGGTAGCCCGAATGTAAACGATACTTTAAGAGTGTTGTCAAGTTGGGCACCACCTGGACAAAATATGACCGTCGCTATCGAACTTAAAAATCAATCTCCTGTGTCTGGTATACAAACTACCTTGCATTACGACCCTTCAGTAATTTCATATCAAAATGTTCAACTTAATCCTTCGTACTCAAATTTCAGTATTAGTGCTAATAACCTCGGTGATTCTGTAAGAATAGTAATAGTATCGATGCAGGGGGATTCGATTTTACCGGGCTCCGACACTTTATTCACTGTAACATTTGTTGTTGATAGCAACGCTTCTCTTGGAGATTCAACATACATTGACCTGAGCTCTTCTGTTCTGTCTGATCCCCATGCAAATACAATACCCGTATCAGATGGAGGAGCATGGGTTTACATCAGGGGGAGAAAAGGTGATCTAAATCAGGACGGAATAGTGAATGTGGTTGACGCTGTAAGAGCTATAAATATCATTATCTTGAGACCTCCTTCACCTACACCTTACGAACAGTGGGCTGCTGATATGAATAATGACGGAACAGTAAACGTTGTAGATGTTGTTGCTATAATTAATGTGATACTGCATGGCGGCAAACGTTTTGTAACACCGGGTCAGGCTATGATCTATTTGAATGGGAATGAAGTCATTCTCTCCAATACTGCTCCAGTGTCAGGAATTCAATTCGATCTGATTGGAGATCCGGGGAATCTCTATTTCACTGACAGACTGGGAAGAATGAGGATCTTTTCTAACCAAACTGACAACGGAGTTAGAATCCTCATTATCGGGCTGGATGGATCTACTATAGAGAAAGGTAATGGCGTAATCATGAGATTTGATGGAGCGGCAACAGTCGAAAATGTTGTGATTTCTGATCCAAATGGGAAAGATATAACTTCGAACACAATCGAAGCCCCACAGTTTGGAATTGTCGCTCTTTCTCCGAATCCTGCAGTGGATCATGTAACACTTGAATATGCTATACCAAGAGAAATGAACCTTGCTGTGAATCTATATGATGTAAGCGGGAGGTTGATTAAAAACCTTGCAAATTCGGCTGTGAGTGCGGGATATCACAAAATGAATATCCAGACAAAAGGGCTCGAGAGTGGTATCTATTTCATCGAAATGAGAGGCGAAGAGGGATATCGTTGTGTAAGGAAGTTGATTATAAGATAAACGATCAGGGCGGGCGGCGCTTTCAAGCGCCGCCCGCCCTGTTAACTATATGGAGTTTACTATGAAAAAGATTCTCATAATTATAGCTGTAATCACCGGAATTCTTAATGCTCAAAATACTCTACAAGTCTCCTCAGTTGCAGCTCAGCCCGGTGCTTCCAACATCTGTATCCCTGTCAATCTAACCAACAATGATCCGGTTAGTGGCATCCAGTTTACTCTTCACTTTAACGATAATTCACTGGAATTTGTTAATGCAACAATTGGAGCCGACTTAGAATCAGGTTTTAACCTCAATTTTAATCAACTCGGAGATTCTGTGATCACATTAATCGTCAGTTTTCAAGGAGATTCTATTCTCCAAGGGACAAGAGTTATCGCCAACTTTTATTTTAACATCAGTGCGAACGCTCAACCGGGAGACTCAATTCCAATTTTTATTACAAATGCAGTACTCTCCTCACCACAAGGGCTACAACTTCCAGTGGTAATTGAAAACGGCTTTTTGAGAATATTACCAGGATCTCCGCGTGTATTTGTAACAATCACCCCTGACACAGTGAGTCCTGGAGAAGTATCCGAAAATTTTGTATTCATTGAAAATCCAGAAGACCCGGTAGGTGGTTTTCAGTTTACATTAAATTACCCAAGTAATAAATTAACCCCAGATACTGTTATCACGTCACTTCCAGCGACTTTCACACTGAATTACAACATATTCACAGATTCAATAAGATTCATAGGGGTCAGCCTTTCTGGAGATTCAATAATTCCGGGCACAACACAAATTTGTATTATTCACTTTCGTGTGCAATATGAAACAGCACCGGATGATTCGATCGCACTTACTTTAAATGATATTGTTGTCTCTAACCCTCACGCTCAAGCTATTCCCTCCGAAGGAATGGCTGGTTTCATTGGAATTTCGACCAATCCAACAACAATCCTCAGTCCCCAAGACGGACAAAATCTCAATACAAGAACCGTTTCCGTCATTTATAGGAATGTACCAGGCGCTTACCTGTACCATTTGGAATACAGCATTGATAGAATAGTGTGGGATTCTGTTGTAACCAATGACACTACATGCTCAATAACTCTTCCATATGACACGACATACAGCTTACGAGTAAAAACGATTACCTCTCGGGGGTATATAAGTGACTGGTCAGATACTGTAACATTCACAGTAGATGCAACTGCTCCTCAACCACCACAACTCATTTTCCCCACGAACGGAGAATGGTTTAGAGATTCTCTAATTGAATTCAACTGGAGCTCGGTGAGCAAACTCATACCAAAAACTAAATCAACGCCTGTGAGATATGTTCTGGAGGTGGATGGAGCAATAGTGGACACAGTGGACACGAATGGATATGAGATGGTGATGGGTGAGGGAATGCATTACTGGCGGGTGAAGGCTTTTGATTTGGCTGGCAATGAGAGTGGATGGAGTGA
>CAYNMM010000080.1:0-3651 GCA_964398355.1 uncultured bacterium | reverse complement strand
CCCCTCCCACTTGCGGAGGGATTACACCCAACTCCCCTCCCACTTTGCGGGAAAGATCACACACAACACCCCTCCCGCTTGCGGGAGGGGATTAAGGGGAGGGCAGCAAAACCTCCCACCTGCTTTACCCTGTCATATCAGCCCTTTTGCCCCCTCCTTAATCCTCCCCCAAACCTCTTCGAGGTTCGGGGGAGGGGTTGTAGGACTATCCTTCCTTGTGAAGTGGGGGAGGGGTTATGGAGTGTCTTTTATTACAACTCAAAGTGTTATACGGATGTGTTTATACCCACTACTCCCCTCCCACTTGCGGGGGGATTACACCCAATTCCCCTCCCGTTTACGGCGAGGTCACCTACAAACTCCCCTCCTGTTTACGAGAAAGTCACCTACAAACTCCCCTCCCGTTTACGGGAGGGGATTAAGGGGAGGGCAATAAAACCTCCCACCTGCTTTACCCTGTCATATCAGCCCTTTGACCTCCTCCTTAATCCCCCTCAAACCTTTTCAAGGTTCGGGGGAGGATTTGGAGGACGATTCTTCCCCACAAAGCCAAGCTTTGCGAGGAGGAAATATTTTTAAAAATACAACCATAAGGTTTTGCATCGTAAGGAAAGCAATCTTGTTGAATAGCCTTACTCCTAAATATTTTTTGAATACACGCGGGTTTGATTTGCAATTTTGTCGAGTATCTTTATAATATTCGACAAAATTAGCCAATTTTGTCGAACAACTTAAAATTAATAGGCAAATGTTGTTTCAAGAGGATGTCTTAAGAATACTGCATGATTGGAATCCCTGGAGAGAAGATTTAGATTGTATAACACAAACTTATGTAAATTAACCTATTTTGTGAAGAATATAATTTAAAGGTAGTTGGCTATCAAGTCTTTGCTTTTTGAATTATCCATTTATTTTCTGAGCATCCATCACAATCTACAATTTCAGATTTTTAATCTTCTTTAAAAAGTTCAAAAACTCGTAAACTGAATCTGGAAGAGACCCCCAATTTACAAGATTATCTACAGCATAATTTACAAATGCACTATAATCGGAAATCCCATGGTCAATAGAAAGTTCCTTGAACCTATTTTTGGGATTTGAAAACTCTTCTCCCATCCACTTCAATATTAAACCTTCACAATTAGGTTCTATTACCATTAGATAAACATCCCATTGACAATCTCTTTTTAATTTTTGAATCTCAGGAATTTCTATTTCTCTCCTATCGGCGTCAAGAAGGATTATCTCACCGTCAAAATATATCTCACTCCTTAGTTGTTCTCTAAACTTTTCTGAGACACTCCCAGCCCCTTTTAATTTGAATTTTTTAGGATTTATACCTCGTATTTTTCTTTTCCTCAATATCGCCTCAATCAACTGGATGTGGCATCTATCTTCTCCTAAAATCTTCACTTCTTTCATAGGATTTCCTGGACCTCTTTCACAAAGTCAGGGACACGTTCAATACGGGATCCCTCATCTGATACACTTGTAACCCACCAAAATTCTCTTGGGGTGATTTCGGCAATTATTGGAGAGTGAGTCATCAAAACCACCTGTAGCTTTTGGTCTTGAGTGTTCTCTATAAGTGACTCAATCCACCATTTAAGTCTGCCGGGATGAAACCCATTCTCTGGTTCATCTATCACGATAATGTCAGTTTGGGGATGATTTATAAATGACAGGAAAGCAAGTATCCTCAAAGTCCCATCAGACATAGAGGATGCAGGATGCCAGCCTTTGCTATCCTCAAATAGCAGTCTCACAAATGTCTTATTTTCAAATTGGAATTCCTCTATTTTTATGTCATAAATTTCTGCAACATACGCCTTAATGCCATAGAGCACATTGCGATATTTTTCGGGAAATTTTTCTTTAAGATAGTTCAAAAAAGAAGCAAGATTACCTCCGTCTTTCCTTAATTTTCTCTCAAACTTAGGGGAGGGAACTTTCAACAAATCAGGTTTTAATTTCACGATTTTGATTCTCTCAAATATGTCCTGCCAATCCTCATAATTTCCTTGGTAATTGATGTTCTCATCTTCAATTTGATAAAATGTATAAATCTCGCGCGAATCAGAAGATAAACTGCCGACACACATCCATTTTTCATCCGATGTCCATGTAATCGTCAAGGTAAATTGCAATTTTAAATTATTGTATTCAAACTCGGCTTCAATATTGATATTCTCCTTACCACTTGAGACGATGGATTTAGGATGAGTTAAAAATTTCATGTATAGGTCCTTAAATAAGTTGCTTAAATCACCTGTGTGAGCAGAAATGAGAAGGTCAAGCGATTCAATGATGGTCGACTTTCCAGATGAATTTGGGCCAAAAACGGCATTGAAATCTTTTATGTTATCCCACTCGAAATCCACAAGATTTTTATATCCGGAGACTTTAAGTTTTTTTAGTTTTAATTCTATTCTACTCGGGCCGAGTAACTTTTTTATCTCAGATACTTTTTCAGGCGTAAGTCCCTCGAATATAAAAAATTTTGATTTTTTCCATTTATCTGGCAGTTTTCTAAAAACCTCATCGTTAAAGCTCATTGTTATTGTCTCAATACTCGAAAAGTTAAGGACTATCGAACTCTTTCCTGATTCCAACAGTTTTTCAATTTCTTTCCTTAATTTTTTTCCTTTCTCTCTGTCGTCAGCGAAAGGGCTTTTTATAATTTCTTTCACGACAATTTTGCTCATCACCACCTCCGTTCATGTCTTTTAAAGTAAAATCCGACGCTCGTGCCCTGCCAGTAGCCTGGAACTGAGCCTGCGCCTTGTGTCCACGGAGAAGCGGAATAAAAACCATTTCCAGACCAGATCCAGAAGAATCCCTTTTGATTTACGGCAAAATTTTTAACTCTCCACAAACCTTCACCTGCAAATTTTTCGCTGTCTCGTGTGATACCTTTCCGGACAGCAAGCTGAACAGCAAGGGCATCAAAGAGAACATTCAAATCTTTATTCCTTGCCAGACTCCTTCTGATGCCAACTCCTCTATCACTTATTGAAACTTCTATGTTAGAGCGATATTTCTGAGCCATGGCTATACACCATGGGTTGTCTCCAGAATGTATAAGGACATTTTCGATTAGCTCCGATGTCGCAGATAAAATTTCATGTATTAAGTTTTTCTCAAGTTCGTTTGAAAAAATCTCTGCCAGCTCAAATATAAAATTCTCTTTTTTGTCAAAAGAGTCAATTAGAGTCAGTTCTGTGAACCGACCATCTGGTGGGTGTTCCTGCTGAGACACATCGATCTCGGATCCGGAAAACTCGTCGAACTTTATTCTCTTCAAATAGCCTTTGATGTTATAGGGCTGTGGGGGAAGTTTTACGATAGGCGGGTTCCCTTTTTTCTTTTTCTCGTAAAGATATGAAGCGAGGGCAGTTATAGCAGATGAATAAATAAAATTAACATATTCAAGATCAATCACTTCTATCTCATTTTTGGGTAATGTCAGGGCAAGGTCTTCAATTCTTAAATCACCTGAGAATTTGAGGATTTCTTTTCCCATTGTGATTTTATTATAATTGTGGTGCATTTATTTTAAAAGCTTTCATACTTAGTATTAAAATTTCGTCAAAAATCCGTTTTTCAACAGAGAGCTAAATCCTTCCATTCCTTTTTGGCGTTTTCCCAACC
>CAYNMM010000079.1:0-8584 GCA_964398355.1 uncultured bacterium | reverse complement strand
CCAGATTAGGTAATAAATTACGTATGGAATTGCAATTACGATCGAGACAATAAAAATAGTGGGTTCCCTCAAAGAAATTGCAAGTAATCCCCAGCCTAAAAAGCTCTGAAAAATAAATGGAAAGTATTTTTTTATAAAAAGAGATTGTTTGGAATTCAGAATTAACATGAAACCCAACCAGGTAAGTAAATTGTGCCACTCAAAATGCCGTGTGTAAAGGAATCCAAGAGCAAATGAAACATTTGATATTACCCACACACCATGATGTTTTAAAAAATACCTCTTCATAAGACCGAATAATATAACATCATTTGTGATAAAATTCTATACCTCCAATTTTAACTATATAGTTTAGATGTAAAAAATTTTATCTCTAAATACCTGAGCACATCGGCGAACTTGACACCAGTTTCGGTGTGACAAATGAATTAACTTGAATTTGAAGATCGAAGTAAGGATTTCATTTGTAGCGAATACACCGGTATAAATTAAATTTTTGTTAGGAATCTTGGAAATCATTCCCGGTTGCTCCCAGAAATTTATAGACCAATCTGAAGAACATGAATAATGTTAGATATTAGATCTTTCGCTCTGGAAGGCAAGATTTCTCCACGCTTTTCCTAACTTGATTTGGAATTTGCATCAGGTTTATGTTAATATTAGAGAATGGGTATATTCTCCAGGAAATTTCAAATACTCGCAGATAGTCTTACTGCTTATAGATTTTTCACTTCACTTGTCATCTCTTATTTTCATAATATACCTGTACTATACACGTCAATTCTGGTGGTAACAGGCTGGGCCTCTGATCTATTTGATGGACTTCTTGCAAGAAAATCAGGAGACACGCTCCTTGGTGACCTTGATGTATACGTAGATATAATCTTCTCCTTTTCTATTCTCTATTACCTGTGCGCAAATGAGTTCTTAAATCCTATCCTCAGTGTGCTGATTTCCATGGCTTTCATTATAGCTCACATTCTGTTGAAAAACGATGCCCCATTAATGCTCTGGATGGCCCTGAGTTACTTCTCATTTATAATTTACACATTCATACAGAACAAAACGTCTTTTCTTGTCGTTATTGTCTGGGTCGTTCTTACTCCTATTCTAACACCAACACGCAGTCTTACTCAGATTTACCATTTCTTTGATGAGATCAGTGTTTTAAAAAAGCATTCGTAACTTTATATCTGCTCAGCACTTTTTGGAGTACTTTTATTCTAACCTTCATCATAGATTTTTCATATTTCATACGATAAAATAGATTCTAAGGAGGTGAACATTATGCTAAAAATTCTTATTTTGATGATGGTTTCATTTACCCATCCAGAAAGTGTCCTCCCGGTAGGTAAAACTGTTTATGTTTCTGATATTGGTAGATTTGGCGCAGGTGACGGTGCAATTTTGACGATAAAGGGAGATACAGTCGCCTATGGATTGGTTGATCCAAAGGGACTTGCCTTTTACAATGGCAAAATTTTTGCAGCTGACGTTAACAAAATTTGGGAGATTGATCCAGCCGGTGGAAAATCGGTGTTCATCAGCCCTCAAGGTTTCGCTTTGAATGCTCGATTCTTGAATGACCTTGCCGTGCACAAAGGCAAGCTTTACGTTTCAGACACCTATACAAACAGAGTTTATGAAATTAATCTTCGAAGTAAGAAAGCTAAGAAACTCTTCGATATCGAAAAACCGAATGGAATATGTTTTTGTGAAGATGGTACAATGCTGATTATAACATTTACAATACCAGCCAGAATTTATACCTACAAACAGGGGAAATTGATTGAACTCTATGAAAATAAAAAATTTAAGGGAGGAGACGGCATCGTCTGCAATGGAAAAAAAGTTTATGCTTCATTCTACCTGAGCGGTCAGGTTGTCGAGTTAGAAAAGGTAGGAGAAAAATTAATTTTTAAGAAAATCCTGAAAGATGGATTGAAAACCCCTGCGGATATTGGCTTAAGTAAAAACGGAATTCTTTATGTCCCCCAACTTGAAACAGGGAAAATTATAAAGATTAATTTAAGGGAGGAAGGTAAATGAGATTTTTAAGAGGTTTTCTAATAACACTGGCTGTTATTGTCGCAATAGGCATATTTTTTCTGATTCAGTATTTCGGGAAAATAACACCACCGGAAAATGGAATATATAAAGTAGGGGTTAAAGACACTGTTCAAATTATATTTGATAATTATGGCGTCCCCCACATCTACGCAAAAAACATTGACGATCTGGTATTTGCTCAGGGATACGTACATGCGAGAGATAGACTTTTCAGTATGGAACTTACAAGAAGAGCTGCAGAAGGCAGGCTTTCAGAAATTTTTGGAAAATCAATGCTAAACACTGATATTTTCCTGAGGACAATTGGCTTTGATAAAATCATAGACACCCTGTGGGAGGCTTTAACCCCAGAGGAAAAACACATTCTTGAAATGTATGCCAGAGGAGTCAACACTTACATGAAAGAGGGAAAATTACCACCAGAATTTAAACTTCTGGGGATAAAGCCTGAACCATGGAAGGCTAAGCAATCACTTGGATACATTAGATTAATGGGGTGGGATTTGTCATCGGGATTCAAACACGATTGGATCCTTTATCAGATCAGGAATAAGGTAGATAGTTTAAAATTCTCGGAGATAATTCCTTCATGTCCATCCAATGCTCCTCAGATTATACCTATAAAAAATCAGATTCTTATGGGAATGAAACAGTTTAAAAAGATCTTCTCTGGTCTGGGTGTATCTGGAAGTAACTCATGGGTGGTTTCTGGCAAAAAATCGGTTACAGGAAAACCTATTCTTGCTAATGATCCCCATCTATCTATAAAAATGCCAATTCTATGGTATGAGGTTCATTTGAATGCTCCGGGACTCAATCTATACGGAGTTTCTTTACCTGCTCTTCCATTCGTAGTAATAGGGCATAATGACCATATTGCCTGGGGTTTAACAAATGTGATGATGGATGATGCAGATCTCATCGTCGAAAAAGTCAACCCCAAAAATCCTGATCAGTATTGGTACAACGGGCACTGGGTTAATTTCATTGTAAAAACCGACACTATAAAAATCAAAGGAGCGGCACCCTACATTTTGAAAACAAAATGGACAGTACATGGACCTGTTGTTTCTGACATCAAAAAGATTAAAAACAAGATTATAGCCCTGAAATGGACAGGCTATATGAAAACTGACGAATTCAAGGCCATAATGAAGATTGTCAAAGCCAGAAATTGGAATGAATTTCTTAATGGCGTCAAATACTTCCAGGTCCCTGCGCAAAACTTTGTATACGCCGATGTTGAGGGAAACATAGGATATGTAACGGGTGGAGGCATACCGGATAGAAAACCTGGACCTTATTATCTACCTATTTCAGCTGACTCACCTGGTGCAAACTGGAAAAAATTTATACCATTTGATAAGAATCCAAAGACGTTTAACCCACCTCAGGGTTACATAGCAACGGCTAATTGCGTTGTAAAAAGGGACTTTCCTTATTACATGACTGTTTACTGGGAACCAGCCGCAAGGATTGAGAGAATCAACCAGTTATTGACAAGCAAGGATAAATTTTCGGTAAACGATTTTGAGAAATTCCAGATGGATCATACACCCCCATGGGATTTTATTCTTAAGGGTAGAATGGTGAAAGACCTTTATTCCTATAAAGGAACGCAATTAGAAAACATAGCCAAGAAGATCCTGGAGAACTGGAACTGTAACGAGGACAAAGATTCTGTCGGTGTAACAATATTCTATTTTACACTTAAACACATAATGGATGAAACGTTCAAGGATGAACTTGGTGACTCACTCTATGAACAATTTTTATCAATGGGAAATATTCCGCTAACGGTTCTATACAGAATTTATCTCGATCCATACGATTCCTGGTTCGATAATACTAAAACAAAGAGAGTTGAAATGAGAAAAGATGTAACAATAAAGGCATTTCGGGAAGCAATTGCAGAGATAAAAGAAAAGAGAGGGACCAATCCTGAAAATTGGAAGTGGGGATATTTCCATACATTTGAGTTCCATCACCCATTTGGGGCCAAAGCTGTACTTAGAAAAATATTTAACCGCGGTCCTTACCCGGTTTCAGGCTCGAACATAAGCATCAACAAAGCCCAATGGAAGTGGAATAAACCTTTCAAAATGGTAACTGGCCCATCCACTCGTCAGATTGTGGATCTCTCCAATATCAATAACTCACTTGCAGTTATTGCTTCGGGAAACTCCGGCATTTTTACGAGCAAACATTATGATGACCAAATAAAATTGTGGCTAAATGGCGGTTACAAGAAAATTTCACTTGACAAAAAGGAAATCCTGAAACATAAAGAAGGGATTTTATACCTTGTACCGAAGTGATAGGTAATATCATTTCAACGCAAAGGTTCTTACCTATACTACTTCTAAGTGGGATACTTTTTGCGGATGGACCGGATGGGTATGGCTATACAGCAGTTCAGGATACAGATTTTAACTGGATAGAAATTTCGGATTCAGGTACTCCTCTACAGCTTGGTGACGATGATTTCGTATCATTAGAGCTACCGTTTTTTTTCCCTTTCTATAATCATTTGCTAAGCAAAATCACCATTGGTTCAAATGGGTTCTTATGCGATTCAAGTATTTATGAAAGTAGGAATTACCCATTACCTTACTACAATGTCGACAACATGATTGTACCATTCTGGATAGACCTTGCCCCTAATCAAGGTGGAAATGTATTTGTTTATGGCGATTCCAGCATCTTCATCGTTGAGTGGAGTCACGTTCCTGTTTATCTGAGATCAAATGGTAATACCTTCGAAGTTATACTTAAGCCAGACGGAGGCGTTATTTTTCAATATCTTCATCTTGATCCACAGTATACTGACAGTGCCACAGTTGGGGTACAGGGAGATTACGGGCAAAATGGTTATTGTCTTCTGTACTCTTACAAAGGAACTCCCCACGAAATATTTGATAGTTTAAAAATTAATTTCTTAAGGCCCCGCTTCACACATGACGTGGGTATTTTCAACGTGGAACCAGGGAATAACGCAATTTTCCATGTCTCTGACTCAATCGTCCCTCTTATCAAACTTAGAAACTACGGTCAAATGGTGGAAACTGTTGATGTTGGATTACAAATTTCACTCAATGATTCTTTGCTCTATACGTATGAAGGACAGAGTGAAATTAGCCCAGACAATGTATCAACTCATATTTTCCCCTGCTTTCACTTTCGAGGAAGCGGGAAATACAATTTCTATTTCCATGTCCATGCAATGCAGGATCAGGAAACTTCCAACAATAGTTATGAACGTTTATTCTATTGTGCCGAGTCAATCGAGACCTTCGAGGACTCCTGTGGAGGATTTAACCCCATTCCACAAATTGGATGGGAATGGGGATCTCCACAATGTGGACCAGATTCGGCCTTATCCGGTGAGAACTTATGGGGAACAATTCTTAATGGCAATTACTATGATAATTCGAACATGATTCTGGATTCTCCAGAATACGTTGCAACTACCTCTTGCCCATCTTTCGGATTCTTCCACTGGTATCACATGGAAAGGAGATGGGATGGTGGCAACATTCTTATTTCCACAGATTTTGGAAGAACCTGGACCATTGTATACCCTGACAATGGTTATCCGTATCAATCGATTCAGGCACTTTCGTATCAGCCTGGATTCTCCGGACGATCGGATGGATGGGAATTTGTCAGCTTCACGATTCCTCTCAACAAAGGCCAACATGTAAGAATTAGACTACATTTTGCGTCCGGCAATGGCGTAAATTATGAAGGCTGGTATATTGACAATTTCTGGACTATTGGCCTACAACCATACACCATTTCACATGACGTTGCACCGATTAGAATTGTTACCCCATCAGGATTAGTGGAACCAAATTCTCCAATAGCTGTTCTTGGGAATGTGAAGAACTTTGGCCTTAGCACAGATACGTTTGGTGTATCTCTTGTGATCGTGGATACCTCGTCTCACGATACAATTTTCATTGGGAATACATCTACTGTTGCTCAACCTGGTGAATCAAAAAGTGTATCCTTTGGCTCTGTAACACTCCCTGACTCTTCATATTTCAAGGTGATAATGATAACGAACCTGACAGACGACGAAAATCCCTCAAATGATACTCTTATTTCCTTTGCGAGAACAGGCATAGATATTGGTGATCTTACAAATTTCCTCCCACTTGACCCTGTGACCGGAGATTTTCAAAATCTTGGCGTGACCACTGATGGAGAATATTTTTACGTTACAGGAGGAAATAGAGAAAATGATCCTAATAAACTTTATGTCTTGGACTCTACTGGATTCGTTTATAGAGTTTTGCATCAACCAGTTCAATTTACAGGCTGGGGATGGAGTGATCTTACCTTCGACGGTACAAATTTTCTTGCATCTTACAGAAATTTTATTTACCGGATTACCATCGACAGCAACCAGATAAATGTTCTTGACTCATTCGAGATACCAGTTGTAGAAATAAAAGCAATCACTGTCGACCGCCGGACAAAAACTTTATATGTTACAGATAGTAATAATAACATTTATTGTATCGATTCTCTTGGGAATATCCTCGCAAACTGGTCCAACACCATCTATGTTCAAGGAATTACCTGTGACACAACTACAGGTCACTTATGGTTATCTGTAGAAAGGGCCGATAGTAATCTTATTTACGAATTTGATCCGACGACAGGAACAATGACCGGAAAATATTTCTATGTTCCATTACCACCTGGTTATAACCATGAATCTGCGGGGAGAATGACATTCCTGGTGTCACCAAATGGATTGAAAAGACTCGTTGAACTCGTCCAGGGGGATCCATACGATTATCTGGCATTTATTTATCTTGGACAAACCGGGATAACTGAGAAAAATACATTCAAAACTCAAAATAGAATTTTTTATGTTTATGGGATTGCTCCCAAGGAAATTACTGGTATGACTACAAAATCCTGCCAATTAACTATCCTTTCGGCAGATGGTAGAGTCATAAAGAAACTTAATGTACGACCTGGGAAATTCAGAATATCTACTAAAAATTTACCCGATGGAGTTTACTTCATCCGGGTTGAGACAGAGAAGAAAACTCAAATTGAAAGGTTTATAATTTTGAAATGATAAAATTGATTGTTTCACTTGTAATCTTCTCTTTTTCTCCATGTAAAAAGGCATTGAGTACATTGAGAAATATAGAAATTTTCACTGTTAATTTCATGGAAACTATACACTCAAGAACAATTGGTAATAGTAAAGCGAGAGGGACTATATGGTTCAAAAATGGTAGGGCGCGTATAGAGATTTTCTCTCCTGACACGGAGTTAATATTTATCGAAGATACACTTATAAAAACTTTAAACCTCCACGATTCCACTTTGATAATTCAGCGAAAAATGGGGAAAACAGAATTTTTCTACAATCTTGTGAGAAAAAATTCACCTGACCGCATAGAGCATACAGGGGATACTTGTATTGCCTGGTTTTATCCAGAAATAGAATCTATTGACAGCATACAGTTCAAATTTATGAGGGATACCACACCTATGGAGGCTGTTCTTTATCAGGCTAACGTAATTGTAGATGTCAAATTGAAGGGTTTTAGAGTACTGAGAAACTTACCTGATAGTATATTATCACCTCCTGAAATTCCAGGCATTCACATAATTAAATTTTAAATGATCGAGACAGAATGAACATATCTTTAATTACAATTCAAGTAATTTGCAAAATAAATCCTAAAATTGTCAACACATAGGTTCTTCCTGAGTGCTATTCATATTAAACAGGGATATATCAAGAGGCAATATTTACACGTTTTCAATTGTAGTGCAAAGAATTAAAAGGGAACGAATAAAAATTTTTATAATATGGTGGGCCTAGGTGGAGTTGAACCACCGACCTCGCGCTTATCAGGCGCGCGCTCTAACCAGCCTGAGCTATAGGCCCAAATAGGAGGGAATAAAAAAGTGGTATGTCTCTGGTGAAGGAGGTAAGAAAGGAAAGTTTGATTTTACTCCTTTGAAAGGAGGTGATCCAGCCGCACGTTCCCGTACGGCTACCTTGTTACGACTTCGCCCCAGTCACCGGGCCCGCCCTAGGCGCCTCCCTCCCGCCGAAGCGGGTTGGGCGAGCGACTTTAGGCGTTCCCGGCTTCCATGGCGTGACGGGCGGTGTGTACAAGGCCCGGGAACGTATTCACCGCCACATGCTGATTGGCGATTACTAGCGATTCCGCCTTCATGCAGGCGAGTTGCAGCCTGCAATCCGAACTGGGGGCGGTTTTAAGGGATTAGCTTCCCCTCGCGGGGTCGCAACCCGTTGTACCGCCCATTGTAGCGCGTGTGTAGCCCTGGGCATAAAGGCCACACGGACTTGACGTCGTCCCCACCTTCCTCCGGCTCATCGCCGGCAGTCCCCTTAGAGTGCCCGGCCTCCCTATAGGAGCCGATGGCAACTAAGGGCAGGGGTTGCGCTCGTTGCGGGACTTAACCCAACACCTCACGGCACGAGCTGACGACAGCCGTGCAGCACCTGTGC
>CAYNMM010000078.1:0-15570 GCA_964398355.1 uncultured bacterium | reverse complement strand
TTTCTTTTTCTTCCACAGGGCATTCAATTACCTCCCTTTTTTGGATTTAACATTCTTGTGACTGTTTTAGACGGTTTAAAAACAACCGTCTTTTTATCTGGAATGTAAATATCCTCATTTGTACGAGGATTCTTACCTTTCTTTCCCTTCCTTATTTTGGTAGTGAAAATACCAAATCCTCTGAGTTCAACCCTTTCATCGTTGAGAAACGCATCTTTCAGCGTAACGAGGAAGGCCTCCACCATGACCTTCACATCCTTTTTTGTGAGTCCAGTCTTCATTGAGATCTGAGTTACAATATCTTCTTTCGTCATCGTTCCCCCCTTATCTTAATTCTTTAATTCTTGCAGCTTTTCCTCTTCTTTCTCTGATATAGTAAATTCTTGAGCGTCTAACCTTACCTCTGCGAATAACATCGATTTTTTCTATAACAGGTGAATGAACAGGGAAAATTTTCTCTATTCCAATTCCCTGTGTTACCTTTCGAACGGTGAAAGTTTCCTGAAGTCCACTCCCTCTTCTTCTAATAACTACACCTTCAAAAGGCTGAAGTCTGACTCTCTCTTCCACCTTCTTGGTCTTGGGATTCTCTTTCATCTCTTTAATACGAATGTAGACTCTCACAGTATCACCCGCTTTGAAGTCAGGAATATCCTTTCTCATAAACTCCGACTCAATCTCCCTAATTATGTGGTCCTTCATGAGCCAATACCTCCTTAATGATTTCTTCTAACAACCTCCTATCTTCTGGAGAGAGGTCAATATTTTCAAGCAAATCTGGTCTTTTTAAAAGTGTTCTTTTCAAAGCCTCTTTTCTTCGCCATTTTTCTATAAGTTTATGATTGCCCGACAACAAAACTTCTGGCACTTTTTCACCTTCAAAATCTCTTGGCCGTGTATAGTACGGCGCATCCAGAATATTGGATTCAAACGAATCCGTCATTGCAGAGTCCCGGTCTCCCATTGCATCCGGTAAAAGTCTGGAAAGTACATCGAGCGTAACAATCCCGGCTACCTCACCCGCCGAAAGTATGTAATCTCCTATAGACAACTCCAGATCCACGTATTTATCCACAATCCTTTCATCAATCCCCTTATATCTTCCGCAAATAAAAACAATATGTTTCTTTTCAATGAGCTTATGTGCGAGAGACTGGTTGAGTTTAATACCCTGGGGTGAAAAATATATTACATAACCACCACCGGTTTTTTCAAGTGCTTTTTTTATTGGCTCCGGCTTTAAAACCATACCTGGTCCACCTCCAAATGGGTAATCGTCAATCTGCTTAGGGTTTTTAGCTATCTTTTTCAGATCAAAAAACCGGACTTCCAGGGTTCCAGAGTCAATAACCTTCTTCAATGGTCCCACCTTGAGAAACGGTTCAATGAGCTCAGGGAAAATTGCGATGAAATCGAAACTCCATTTATCCTTCATCAGGTACCTTTACGATAATGCGTTCGTTCTTTTTATCTATTTGCTTAACAAACTCCTTAACAACCGGGATCAATAACTCCTCACCTTTCTGCGTCTTGATAACGAAAATTTCGTGTGCGGGGGTAGATTGTATGTAGTCGAGCTTTCCTATCAAAGAGCCATTTTCATCATAAACATCAAAGTTGATGAGTTCAAAAAAATAAAACTCCTCATCCCTGAGCGGAGGGAGTTCATCCGCTTCGACATATACATTAAGCCCTCTCAATTGGCCAGCAAGTTCTTCGGAATCTATGCCAGCAAATTTGATAATAAGGGTATGCCCACCCGCAGGTTTGAAATATTCTACTTCAAGTTTTTTGTATCCGAGCCTTGGAAGTTGAACCCGAAGGGTTCGGAACTTTCGGAATTCAGATATTTCAGAAATAAATTTAACTTCACCCTTATAACCAAATGGCCTGGAAATTTTTCCAATAATTATTGGGCCTCTGTATTTCACCCAAGTTTACATTACTCGAGGATTTCAAGAACGGCCCTTTTACCTTTTTTCATTGCGGCGGCTGAGATGATTGTCCTGATCGCTTTCGCTGTTTTTCCCTCTCTTCCAATAATTTTTCCAAGATCACCTTCACCAACCTTCAGCTCGTAGATCACTGTTTTCTCTCCAGGAATCTCTTTTACTGAAACTTCCTCTGGATGATCAACTAATGCTTTTGCTACATACTCGATAAGCTCTTTGAGGTCTCCCATTGTTTACTCCTCCTTTTAAGTAGTGGTGGGCATACCCTTTCTTGATAACTTAACTATACTCTTCACTCTCGGGGTCATCTGAGCCCCGCGGGATATCCAAGCCTCTAACTTCTCCATGTCCACCTTGAAATTTCCATCCTTCAGTGGATCATAATACCCAATAATATCAAGTACCTTTCCATCCCTTGGATTCCTTGAATCAGTCACCACTATTCTGTATGATGGCCTGTTCCTCTTTCCTGTTCTCTGCAGTCTGATTTTTACCACATCGAGCCTCCTTAAGAGTTTGAAGCTTATTATAATTAGTTATTTTTGATTTTTCAAGTGAGCCACGAGCTCTTTTCTGTCCATTGTTGAGTAAAAATATTTACCCGTTACAAGAATGTCTACCCCCATATCAATCAACATCGATGCGTTCTCTTCATTCACTCCACCATCAACAGAAAGCTCAAATTTCAGCCCTGTTCTCTTTATTTCCACAAGCTTTTTTATCTTCGGGATAACCGCTGGTATAAACTCCTGGCCATAAAATCCCGGATTTACCCCCATCACAAGAATCAAATCAAACTCTTCCATGTACGGATAAAGCACCCTTACAGGTGTCCTGGGATTCAGTGAAACTCCCACCTTCCTGCCGAGATCCTTTATCATCCGAATAACCAATCTCGCTTTACTTCTTGACTCAATGTGGAAAGTTATAATATCCGATCCAGCTTCTGCAAACCTTTCAACATACTTATGGGGCTCAATCAACATTAAATGTGTATCGAGAGGAAGCTCGGTCATCCTATTTATTGCATCCACAATAAATGGGCCAAATGTTATATTAGGAACAAATACTCCATCCATTATATCAAGATGGAGCATATCAACACCAGCTTCTTCCGTAGATCTTAATTCGTCTTTTAACCTTGTAAAATCAGCTGCAATAATGGATGGCGATATTTTCACACTCATAATTTCTCTCCTCTCTTTTTGCAAATTTCGTTAACAAACTCCTCGATAAATGGTAATTTCCCAAAATTTTTTCTGTTTTCAGTTTCATCGAAAATTTTATCAAGATTTTTTGCCCCTCTTTTCTCGTAGTCCAGCGCTTGTAACAATAATTCCAGCTTATCGGCTATCTTTACTATAAGGGCCTCCAATGTCTTTCCATCTTCAAACTCATTCCATATCTTTGAAAGTTCAGGAAATGCCTCAAGTATCTCATTAACTGCCTTCCTCTCGACCTTTGAAATGTAATCCATCCCCAACAAACGTCGCGCATCAAGCTGAAGATCTCCGAGTCTTGATTCTCCAATCTCATGCAGAATGGCCATCTTCAGAACCTTTGTCTCATCTACCTTATAGCCTCTCTCTCTGAAAAATTCAACGAGTAGCATAGAAAGGAATGAAACTGAGAAACTATGATCAGCTATACTTTCCGGGGCAAAGACACCGTAATAACACCATCCTGAACGGTTAAAACGTTTCAACCTCAAAACATGATCCATCACATCAAGTATATCTTTCACCTGTCTCATGACTTAAAGTTTAAATCTCTACGCCTGTTTTGACCACAAGCTGAAACTTGCTATCACACAAACAGATCCAAAAATCCCGAAAATTCGCAACTTTTTACCTTCTACTATCCTTGACAGGGGTCAAGCAGCTTATTAAACTAAAAAAAGAAGTACAAAATGAAACTGGAGGAAGGATGATGAAGAGAATTGATAAGCTCTACGATATGAAGCTCCATGATCCCTATATGGATAAAAGTCAGTACAAGGATCCGACAATCTGTCCTTCTTGCAAATTGATTTACCACAACAAAAGATGGTTCTGGGATGAAAAATATTATGAAGAATTAATGAAAGACCGAGATAGAGTTAATTTCAAGAAATGTCCCGCATGCAGGAAAATAGAGGATCACTATCCACTTGGAATTGTTGAGCTGGAGGGAGAATACGTAAAGAAGAACAAAGGGGAGATTTTGAATCTTATAAACAATGAAGCTGAATATGAGAAGAAAAGGAATCCACTGGCACGAATTATGAGCATCAAAGAAACAGATAGAGGTCTTGTGATAGAAACAACCACGGAAACACTTGCTAAAAAGCTCGGAAAAGCTGTTCATAAGGCGCATCAAGGGGAGCTTGATTTGTCTTTTTCAGACACCCAAAAATTATTAAGGGTTTATTGGAGTCGCGAATGAAAGAGGAGATCAGAAAACTTGCAGATATTTTAAAAAAGATGAAGAAGGGCGCCGCTCTCACTGGAGCTGGCATCTCCAGTGAGAGCGGCGTCCCCACATTCCGCGGGAAAAATGGTCTATGGAACAAGTACAGACCAGAAGACCTCGCAACACCAGAGGCATTCATAAAAAATCCGAACCTCGTCTGGGAATGGTACAAGTGGAGAATAGATCTTGTAAAAAGTACAAAACCCAATCCCGGACATTACACATTGAAAGAATTTGAAGATCTATTTGACGAATTTTACACAATTACGCAGAATGTAGACAATCTACACCAAAAGGCCGGATCAAAAAATGTGATTGAACTCCACGGCAATATCCTGCGTGCAAGGTGTACTGAGTGTGGCAGGATTTTCACGAATTTTGAATTTGAGAAGGGTACACTCCCAACGTGTCCGGTCTGTGGTGGCCTTTTGAGACCCGATGTGGTCTGGTTTGGGGAAATGCTTCCTGTAGATGCTTTAAGGAAAAGCTTTGAAATTGCAAGAAATTCTGAATTCTTCTTTGTTATAGGAACATCGGCTGTTGTTTATCCTGCGGCCCAGTTACCCTTCGAGGCAAAAGATAGTGGCGCAGTTGTTATTGAAGTAAATATTGAACGTACCCCTGTCACTGCCATAGCAGATTTCTCCTTTATGGCACCAGCAGGAGAGATTTTACCAAAAATTTTAGAGGAAATAAAAAATGGCTAAAACGAAGATAATCGCAACACTCGGACCAAGCACTTTTGATAGAGAGACCATTAAAAATATGGTCCTCAGTGGAGTGGACATTTTTAGATTCAATTTTTCTTTCACAAATCATGACACATTCAGAGAATACCATTCTCTAATCAGGGAACTCGAGAAGGAACTCGGCAGGCCAATTGGAATAATGTCAGATCTTCATGGACCTAAAGTTCGTGTTAAAGACCTCAACCCTTCCCCTATGAACGTTTCGAAAGGTGAGACGGTTTATTTTACCACGACATCGACGACTGGATTTGACAGGTATATTGTTGTGGATTTTAAGGAATTCATAAATGATGTGGAGACAGGGCATCTCATCTTAATTGATGACGGCAAGATAAAATTCCAGATTGTCAAAAAATCTAAAAACTATTTAGAGGCCGTCTGTCTCGTAGGTGGAGAAATCAAAAGTGGTAAAGGAGTGAATGTTCCAGGTGCTCTCAAATCCCTTCCAATCATGACCGGGAAAGACGAATCTGACTTACTCGTCTCACTTGAGCAAGGAGTTGATTTCGTGGCTCTTTCTTTTGTTCGTACTGCCTCAGATGTTAGAAAGGTGAAGAATTTTATCCATGAACATTTACAGGAAGGTCAGGAAAGTCCCTGGATCATTTCAAAGATTGAGTGTAAAGCTGCACTGGACAATCTTCCTGAGATAATGCAGGAGTCTGATGGTGTCATCGTAGCAAGGGGAGACCTGGGGGTAGAAATCTCACTTCCACTTGTACCACTTGCCCAGAAAAGGATAATCAGATTGGCAAAAGAGTATTCCAAGCCTGTGATAACGGCGACTCAGATTCTCGAATCGATGGTAACCCACGAAACACCAACGAGGGCCGAAGTCTCAGACATAGCAAACGCTATATTTGACGGTTCAGACGCTCTACTTGTTACCGAGGAAACGAGCATTGGTAAATTTCCAGTAAAAGTTGTCGAAGTTCTTGAAGAGGTAGCATCTACTGTAGAAAAGGCTCTACCACCTTTTGAGAGCATATCATTTAAAAGGTCTCCAATTGCACGTTCTGTTTCACGTGCTGCGGTGGAAAGTGCCGTGGAACTTGGTGCGAAGTCCATAATCGTTTTCACGAAGAGTGGATTTACTGCAAAATTTATATCAAAATTAAGGCCTAAAATGCCGGTTCTCGCCATCACACCGTCGATTGAAGTCGCCAGAAAGATGCTGGTTTTATTTGGTGTGGATTACCACGTTACAGATAAGAAGATAGAGAGAGTTGAAAATATTTTTGAACTCGCTGAGGAAATTGGAAGGTCACGAAAGATTCTGGAAAGTGGAGATCTCTACGTTACAGTGGCAGGATACCCGTTATGGATTAAAGGTAGAACAAATCTTATGAAGGTTTCCATTGTTGAATAGATGAAAACAACCGATGTAATAATAGTTGGTGCGGGACCAGCAGGTCTTTTTTCTGCGATAGAGCTTGCAGAGTCAGGCATAGATGTAATACTTCTGGAAAAAGGTCCTGATCTCAATAGACGGAGATGTCCCGCTCTCGATTATCGAAGAATCTGTCTTCGGTGCCCAGTTTGCCCTTTAATATCAGGCTTTGGTGGAGCAGGGGCATTCTCTGATGGAAAGATAACCCTTTCCCATGAGATAGGTGGAAATTTAAGAAAATATATCGAGAGCGACAGCTTCATTAGACTCATGAATCGTGTTGACCAGAGACTGCTCGAATTTGGGGCTCCCCATGAGCTTTATGGAACTGATGACGAAGCGATAAAACACATCAAGTACGAGGCACAGAAGAATGGACTCCTCTTCGTACCCACTCCAATCAGACATCTTGGAACTGATGGTGGTTTTAAGGTCCTGGAAAAGATGCGGAACTATGTGGAAAAACTCGGTATTGGTCTGCATTTCAATGAACGTGTGGAGGATATAATTGCTAATAATGGCGAGGTTTACGGAGTTAGAACAAATAAAGATGAGTATCGGGCAAAATTTGTCATAGTCGCACCAGGAAGGGCTGGTGCTACCTGGATGGCGGAACAGGCAAGGAAATTAAAGCTTGAAACCTATCCCAATCCTGTGGATATTGGAGTGCGTGTGGAACTTCCTGCATCGATTATGGATCATCTAACAAAGGTGGTGTACGAGCCAAAACTTGTATACTACTCACAGAAATTTGATGATAAAATCAGAACATTCTGTGTAAATCCGAATGGTGTAGTGGTCCAGGAATTCGCTGAGGATGTTATAACAGTCAACGGATTTTCAAACACATATCCCACTTCTGAGAATACAAATTTTGCATTACTTGTGTCAACCAGCTTTACAGAGCCTTTCAAGGATCCAATCTCTTTTGGAAAGTCCATTGTCAAGCTTGCAAATCTGATTTCGGGAGGTGTACTACTTCAGAGACTTGGAGATCTCATGAGAGGTCGCAGATCAACGGATAAAAGGATCTCGAAGAATCCAGTAAAACCTACGCTCGAGAGTGCAATCCCTGGAGATATTTCGTTTGTCCTTCCGTACCGCTATCTTGTTAACCTTATTGAGATGCTTGAGGCCCTTGACAAAATTGCACCTGGGGTCGCTTCACCCTATACTCTACTTTATGGTGTGGAAGTCAAATTCTATTCCAACAGAGTCAAGGTCAATAAGTCACTTGAGACAGATATTAAAGGCCTCTTCACTATTGGAGATGGAGCTGGAATTACACGAGGATTACTTCACTCTGCTATATCAGGACTCGTCGCAGCTTCAGAAATAAAAAGGAGGATGGGGATAAGAAATGAAGATTAAAATAGAGGAACTCTTAAGCAAGGCAAAGGAAGTCGAGCCTCCACCTTTCCGAAGGACATTCATTACCGGTTTAATCACATTAGCTCCTGTTTTAATAACACTTTATGTAATATGGGTTATCGTTTCCGCTATTGGAGGAAAACTTGCTTCCATACTTTCCCATTTTCCGCTCCTCAGGTGGATTCCAGGCTTTTTCCTTACAATAATCTCACTTGTTATACTCATTTTCATCATATATCTGGTTGGAATCTTCTCATCAAGCTTTATTGGAAGAGAAATATTAAATTACGGAGAGATACTTATCGAGAAGATCCCATTTATCAGGAGTATCTATGTAGGGACGAAGCAACTGGTCAACGCTTTCACGGTTCAGAATAGGACTTTTACAAGAGCGGTACTCGTAGAATTCCCTTACAAAGGCAGTTACGCTATAGGCTTTATAACAAATGCGGAAAAATGGAGGGGGAAAAGGACAAAATTCTTGAATGTTTTTATACCGACCACACCAAATCCGACTTCAGGGTGGTATATAATTGTTGAGGAATCACGAGTAAAATATCTTGACATAGGGATAGAAGATGCAATAAAAATGGTTGTTTCAGGAGGGCTTGTGACACCTCCTGAAGGGAGTGGGAAAATAGAAAATGCGATGGATTAAACAGATCCTCTGCAACGTTGAGAATAAAGAGGAACTAAATGAAATCTTTGAAAGGGCTACAAAGAATGGTGTCATCTCAAATCACCTGCATGGGATCATTTCGCGCCTAATAGACATCTCCGACAAGCAGGTAGAAGAAGTTATGATTCCACGAGTTGACATGGTTACGGTTAAAGTTGACATGTCTCTTGAAGAAGCAATCGAGATATACAAGAAACATGGATTTTCGAAAATGCCTGTAATAAAGGAAAGAGCAGACAACGTACTTGGAATATTACACATGAAAGAAGTTCTAAAACACCTGGATAAAATGGACAAGTATCGAGTTAGGGATCTGATGGTGCGACCGGTTTTTATTCCAGAGAACAAAAAAGTACTGGACTCTCTGAGATTTTTCCAGGCAAGACACATCTCTATTGCCATGGTCGTAGATGAATTTGGAAGTGTGACCGGGCTCGTTACACTGGAAGATTTAATTGAAGAGATAGTCGGTGAGATCTGGGAAGAATTTGACAAAGAGGAAGTTCTATTCCGAAAGCAGGACGACGGGAGTATCATCTTTAAAGCAAGAATAGATCTCGATTCTGCATCGAAAATTCTGGGGGTTAACCTTGAATCCGAGGAGGTCAATACCCTCGGAGGTTATATACTCGAAAAACTTGATAGAGTTCCAAAAAATGGAGAAAAATTTACAATTGGTAACATTCAATTTGAAATTATCGATGCAACTCAACAGAGATTAAAAGAAATTAAGGCAAGGGTTCTAAAAGAAGGAGGAAACCATGAATGAAAAATTAAAGTTCCTGGATGTACTTGACCTGATAATATCAATGTTTGAGGAAACAGTTTACTGCTACAACTATGTGGTGGAAACTGTGGACAACCCTGAAATAAAAGAACTCTTCAAAGAACTTGTGGAGAAAGAAAAGAAACATCTTGAGGTCTTCTCGAGTTTTAAATCCAGAGTTTGTGAAGAGAAGGGGATTTCAGATGAGTTTTGTGGTCCTCCTGATATGGAAGAATTTTTCAGATTCATTATAGATGAGAATATTTTTGTGAACCGCAAACAGAAAGATAAGATACTAAAAGGTTTGAAAAATCCCATTGATGCCCTGAATCTTGCAAAAGAACACAAAAAGAACGCCATTCTACTCTATCAGGAACTTCTCGAATATATTCACGACATGGAATCAAAACTTGCCATTGAAAAAGTTATAGAAGAGGAGAAAAGGGATCTTGGCAAAATTTATGAAATGATAACCAAACTCTCAACTGGTAGGATATGAGAATACTCGAGCCTGGTAAAATTTCAGATCATGTATACTTCCTTGGAGATTATTTCATTACATTTTATCTAATCGATGCCCCACAAAAGGCACTTATTGATGCAGGAATGAGTGTATACGTAAAAGAACTGACCCGACAGATTGAGGAAAAGATTGGAGGCTTTAAAAATCTCTCTTATATATTCCTGACCCACTCACATTACGATCATGTAGGTCTTGTCTCATATATCAAACGAGTGAATCCTGAGGTGAAGGTTGTGGCTCATCCTTATGCAAAAAAAGTCTTCCAGAATCCACGGGCAATGGAGATAATAAGGGAGTTGAACAAAGAGTCTTTGCGATTCAAACCTGAACTTGAGGAAGATTGGAGATCGGCAGCTGAAATAGATAAAATAGAAGTTGACACTACACCGGAACACAGGGATGTTTTCGACCTCGGCAATGACGTAAATTTGACCATTTTTTACACACCTGGACATACTAAGGATTCAGTTACCTATTACTTATCTCCCGATAAAGCTGTCTTTGGCAGTGATGGTCTCGGAGTATATACAGGATCCGGGAGCATCATGGCAGAATTTCTTTCCGATTATAGAGAATATCTGAATTCTATAAAATTTTTAAAGAACCTGGACATTGAGCTGTTATGTCTCCCACACTCGGGTGTAGTAAAAGGAAAGAGTCAAATTCAAAGACATATTCAACAGCACCTTGAAGAAACTATAAGTTTCAGGAATAGAATTATCTCACTGTATCGTAGATTTGGTGACATTGAAAAAGTTGTAAAAACTATTACCATGGAAGACTATGAGAAAGAGCAAATCTTCCAGCCAATAGAGGCTTATTTAATCAACCTGAGGGCAATGGTTAAATCCGCACTTGAAAGTGTCGGAGAGGAGGAATTCAAATCATGAGATATATAGAAGATGGAGACATCATAGTAGCGAGGTTTGATGACGGTGAGGACTTTGTAGGTAAATTGCAAGAAATAATATCACAAGGCAAACCATTGAAAATCATTCTTTCTGGTCTCGGTATGTTCAGGAACGTGAAACTTGGGTACTTTGAGTCGGGGAAATACATTGAGCATTTGATCCCTGAGCCAGTGGAGGTACTGGCTTTAAGTGGCTCTTTTATGAAAAATGCAGATCCTCCTTACCACATTCATGCTGTTGTGGGTTTGAAAAATGGTCAGGTAAAGGGAGGTCACCTATTACAGGCCGAGGTCTGGAATACTCTCGAACTATTTATGAGAGTCAGCGAACTGGATCTCACAAGGAATGAGAAAAAGCACATAAATATCTAAATGTCCAAACTCAAGGTATTTATTGTCGTTCTAATCGGTGTAATATCCGTTTCCTTTGCAAGTATATTTATCAAGTTGATACCACAGGTTCCAGCCCTTGTAATTGCTTTTTATAGACTTTTCCTCGCAACAATATTTATCTCACCGGTATACGCATTAAAGGGGAAAAGACTACCACCTGATCTGAAATATGAGATACTTGCAGGTCTCTTCATGGCGTTGCACTTTGCATTCTGGATCAGTTCTCTTAAATATACTTCTGTATTAAGCTCCGTAGTTCTGGTTACAATGAATCCCGTTTTTGTTGGTTTACTTTCATGGATATTTTTAAAAGAAATGCCCTCTCTTCTTGCATGGATCGGAATATTCGTATCAATTTTCGGAGGGATTGTCGTTGGTTACTCTGATAAATTAAATGGTATAGGAAACTTAAAGGGTGATCTCCTCTCCATACTCGGTTCGATTATGATTTCTATTTACTTTCTCATTGGAAGACGTACAAGGAAACATACTGAGTTACTTGATTATGTATTTCCAGTTTATATGTCAGCAGCTGCTTTTTTATACATTATCTGCCTTTTGACTGGCACAGAAATAAAGAGTTATCCGGTGGAGGTTTTTAAATATTTCGTTCTCCTCGCCATTATTCCTCAAATTATCGGCCACACATCATTCAACTGGGCTTTAAAACATACATCTGCGACGTTTGTAACGGTTTTAATTCTTGGTGAACCAATAGGTTCGGCAATACTTGCCTATTTCATCCTTGGGGAGGGGGTTAAAACCCTGCAGGTGATCGGGAGCATATTTATTCTTCTTGGGATCGTGTTAAACTACATTGCTGAAGGAAGGTATACTCAGATAGTTCCAGACGAACCTGTAATTTAGATCGAAACACCAAGGTGGTATTCCAGATATTCCCTGATCAATCGCTGAATAGAACCCTCGTTTAATGAGAGATTCAAAACTGAGGTCATGGGTTTATCACGCATAAACAATAGAGTTTTCCTGATCCCATCGTTAATTCTGATTAGATAATGCTCGTTTTGAGAAACGGCGCAATTCTTGCAGATTGTGCCTCCAAGTTCAGGAGAAAAATAATCAAGTTCAGAGGGCCTTCCACATTTTAGACACTTCTCGAGGAAAGGGGAATGTCCAACGTATTCAAGAAATTTCAAAATAAAGGAGAATTTTAGAACCGTCTCTCTACCATCGGATTTATCGAGAATTTCGAGGAAATTCATCAACAGCTCAAAAATTTTTCTTCCGCCAGGTCCTTCTTCAACATAGGAATCTACAATGTTTAACACATCTGAAACTGTTTTCTGAAATTGCATATCCCTGGCGCGGTTAAAGATCTTCACAAGTTGTGCCTCTTTAATATTGTAAATTTCTTTCCTGGGATGTACGTACACAACAACATCGGAGACAGAAAACGGTAAAATCCTGGCTCTCATCTGAGATTTCATCTTCCTTGCTCCCTTCACCGAGACACGGATTTTCCCCAGGGCGTCTGTGAAAAGTACCGCTACTTCAGAACTTTCCCCAAATGGATAATTTCTGAGCAAAATCGCCTTTGTCCTTACTATCGCCATTGAATACTCACACCTCCCGATAATTCAACCTCATTTTTATGAGTTATAACAAACTTTGTACCAGCTTTAAATCTCCCAGAACTCTTTCTAAAAAGAAGGTAAAACCGAGACTCTGGTACGCTCGAACCAGCATAATCGGGATATTTTATACCACTCTCATACACTGTTATATAGTCGTTTATATCAGGGGCAATTACAGTAAAACCAGCAGAAATCAGCCAGAATTTGAATTCAATACCAGCGGCGTAAGAGTTCCCTGGACTTACCGCCTTCTCATAAAATTTCAGTGTATCTCCATTCTCAAAGGAATAATAAACAGTGAAAAAATTCCACTGTTCATCCTCATAAATGGAGGTTTTCAACATGAAAGAGATCCTATTCCCTATAAAAATTGAAAAACTGGACAAATTATACGGCTTGAGACTTTTAAATAGCGTGTATTCTCTAATCTTTATGTAAGCAGGACCAATCGGAAATCCTGCAGTAGTACTTACTGAGGAATACAGAGTGTCAAAGCTCTGGGGACGTAGAAAACCTGCTGTAGCGTATTCAACATTTACCTTGAATCTGAAATTATTAATTCGTCTATATAGCTGACTTTTCATCATAAAGTTTTCATTAGTCATCACAAGTTTCACTCCCCATCTGGTGTTCCTCAAAGAATTTTTGTAATCGATACCCGCATATCTTCGTAAACCAGAATAGAGCCATAGGTTGAAATGCTTGAGGGACGGTGTTGAAACAAAAAATTCATCCTTCTTTCCAAAAAACTTTACTCCGCAAAAATCCATAAAAGCTGAAACTCGTGTAGAGCTATCAAATCTTAAAACGGGTTTTAGAGCTAATGATAACGGTTCTATTCTTAAGTTACCAATTTCAAGAAAGATCTTTCTGGATTTGAATCGGACTTTATAAGAATTAACATCATCCTTTCTTCTGAAAAACGCCCGAAAGCCTCCACCAGTCAAAGTAACATAGTTATCTTCAGTAAATATATTCTCTTTTTTGCGCACATAACTGGAGATTTTCACACTTCTAATAGAGATTTTGGAGAAATAGATGTATGGTCTCACAAGATTGGCGGTTATAGGATCCAGGTGCAATCTTTTTTTAAAATCATCAAAATTTTTAAACGGTCGCAATTTCTTTATTAAATATATTTCGTCGGCAGTCAAAAAAGGGATTTCCTCGAGTTCATACATTGAAGCAAAATTCACATTGATTGGATTTTCCATTAAATAATCGAGGGAATCGGAATACTCCACAAATGTTACAAGGAAAATTAGAAGAAATCCAACCATTTTATAAGTATCAACTATAAGGCCGTCGAATTTCCACCTGTATATGGAATAAGCGATATTTTTTAATCGGAGAAAATTTACCCCTCAGGTTAAAGTTTTTTCTTCAATCTTGCAGCGAAAGAGAAATCTGAGGACCATTTAAGACCGTTAACAAACAGATAGTCTCCCTTCGTAAATTCAGGTGGTATGAAGTCTTCCGCTTTTTCAAGTATAAATTCTGGATGTCTTTCCAGAAACCATTCAACAATTTTCTCATTTTCTTCAGGGATGATCGTGCAGGTGGAATAAACGATCACACCTCCAGCTTTCACAAGCCGAGCCGCATTCTCAATCAATGATTTCTGGATCTGAACCAGCTCGTCTATTCTTTCTGGCCGCATCCTCCACCTTAATTCTGCATGCCTTCTCAAGGTACCAAGACCGGAACAGGGGGCATCGAGTAATATACGGTCAAATTTTCTCTTAAAATCAATATAAGTGGAATCACCGTTTATTACATGAATTTTTGCATCCAGTCTCTTTGATAATCTTTTTATTTCTTTTGCACGGGATAGGTGAAGTTCAACACTATAAGCATTAATACGGGGGTTCATTTGATAAACATGAGTAATTTTTCCTCCAGGTGCCCCCGCCATGTCAAGCACATAATCCCCGTTTCGAGGATTAACAAGATAGGGAACTACCTGAGAAGATAAATCCTGAACATAATAAACCTCTTCGGGAATCCCAGAAAGATGTGGCAGTTTATCAAGCATGTATGTAACAGGGGGAAAATCAAGCTTTTTGAATTGAATCCCTGCAGACCGGAGTAATTTTTCAAACTCTTGTTGTTCGATTTTTAAGGTGTTTACTCTCACAAATATCCGGGGAGCTGCATTATTATGCTGCATGACCCTTCTGACCATGTCACGTCCAAAAATTTCGTAAAGCTTTTTATAAAGCCATTCCGGATGGGAATATTTTATCCAGATTTCATCAGGCCATGGCTTTTCTAATATAATCTTTTTCAGTACAGCGTTTACAAGCCCTGCTGTTCCGCGATGACCAAATCTTTTTGCCAGTTCCACACTCTCGTTTACCACAGCATACGATGGGACGCTCTCAAGAAAATATATCTGGTAAACTCCCAATCTTAAAATAGTCCTGATCCAGGGTGTCAAATTAGAGAACTTCCTTTTGCTTATGAAACTCAGAAGTACCCAATCTTCAAACAGCCTGAACTTTACAGTACCATTGACAAGAATGGTAAGAAAACTTGTATCCAGATCGTTTAATTTAAATGAGTAGTAAGTAAGGAGTTTATTAGCCCATTTACCGTCTTCGAGTACTTCCTTTAGTATTAGGACAGCGAAATATCGAGATTTACTGATTTTTTTCAATGTAATCTGCCGCCTCCAATAGTGAACTTACAATTACTTCGGCTCTGGTTTCTACAGGAAATCTTGATATCCTTATTGACCTTGTACCGGCTTTGAGACCAGCTTCAATGTCTGACTCCCGATCCCCGATGG
>CAYNMM010000077.1:0-4141 GCA_964398355.1 uncultured bacterium | reverse complement strand
GTATGTACCCAGCCCTGGACAATTAGTGCACGATTACAGTCAGTTTCTCCGTGTCTTACAAGAAATAACTTCATTTGACTTCGCTCCGTTCAAATTATATACTTTCAATCCCATGAGTGACCTCAAAAAAGGAATAGAATTGGGGATAATTTTATACCTTTTCTCCTTGATTTTCAGCTTCATAATCATCCTTGCACTGTCAAGAAATTTACCATCTCTGGCTTACATTGAAAGGTTTGAGCCTCCTAAAACGACTGAAGTTTTTGATAGAAATGGTCAGCTCATTCACAGTTTTTACCTCCAGAGAAGAATAATGATGCCTCTGGATAGTATCCCATCACTGATGCAAAAGGCCTTTATCACTATTGAAGACAAAGATTTTTACAAACACTGGGGAATTAGTCTGAAACATGTTGCCAGAGCTTTTCTTGTAAATCTTAGATACATGAGGATAAAACAGGGAGCCTCGACTATTACCCAACAACTTGCAAGAAATATGTTTCTTACTCAAAAAAGAACATTTAAAAGAAAAATTCAGGAGGCAATTCTCACTGTAAAGATTGAAAGAGCCTTCTCGAAGGAGGAGATACTTGAAAGATATTTGAATCAGATATACTTCGGTCATGGAGTTTATGGTGTGGAAGCAGCATCAAAATATTACTTCGGAAAACACGTATATGAGTTAACTCCAAAAGAAATTGCGATCCTTGTCGCAATTCCAAGGAATCCCTGGTTCTACTCCCCAATCAGACACCCTGAGCGAGTTATAAAACGTGCAAATTTTATATTAAAAAAACTTTATGAAAATCATGTCATTACGAGAGAACAGTATGAGGAGGCTATTACTCAACCTGTTGTATTTGTTAATCAGAGTGAGAAAGAAGAATTTGAGGATGCGGCGGCTTATTTTCTGGAAATGGTCCGGCAATATGTGGTTAATGACCCTTTGCTTGGTGAGGATTTTCTTTATAAGGCTGGTGGAAAGATTTATACAACCCTGGACATGGACATGCAAAATACAGCCTATAGAGTGGTTGATTCAATTCTGACTGTGTTTGAAAATCAATACAAACTAAATCCCAAAAAGGCTGATTATGTTAGGGACTCACTTAATCCCCCAAAGTATTTACAGGGAGCATTGGTGAGTATAAAACCAGAGACAGGTGAGATCCTCGCACTTGTTGGTGGACGAGATTTTAAGGACTCTCAATTTAACAGGATTACCCAGGCGCGGCGTCAGGCTGGATCAGCATTTAAGCCTATACTTTATACAGCTGCAATAGACAACGGATACAATCCGTCCGATCTCATAGATGACTCACCAATTACACTCGAGACTTATGAGAATGGAGAAAAGACATACTGGGTCCCGCAAAATTACGATAAAAGATACCTTGGAAAGATAACACTCAGAAAAGCGCTTGCACTTTCGAGGAATCTTGCCTCTGTGAGGCTAATACTTGATATTGGCCCGGAAACTGTGATTGAGTATGCGAGAAAACTGGGAATAAAAGATTCTATCCCACCGTATCCTTCGATTGCTATTGGAGCGGCGACTGTAGTGCCTCTTCATCTTGCAACTGCTTATGCTACACTTGCTAACTATGGAGTTAGACCTACACCCTATTTCATAACAAGGATAGAAGACAGCCGTGGTAATGTTATTGAAAAGTTTGATCCAACTCTAACGACGGTGCTTGATAGTGTCACATCTTATGAGATGATTAGCATGATGGAGAGTGTGTTTGATTTCGGTACAGCGAAGGGGGCCAGAAAATATTACCATTTTACAAGACCAGCTGCCGGTAAAACCGGGACAACTAATGACTATCGTGATGCCTGGTTTATTGGATTTACCCCTGATCTTGTTACTGCAGTTTGGGTCGGTTATGATTCGGTTAGAACAATTTTTAAAGGAGCTACAGGTGCTGTGATGGCACTCCCGATATGGGCAACATATATGAAAGATGTACTTGATACTGTTCCTCCCCTGGATTTTGTTGAACCTTCGGGAATTGTTCATAAAGAGGTTTGTTCCACTTCCGGACTTTTACCTACTCCCTATTGTCCTGAAACCTATGACGAAATCTTCAGAGAAGGATATGAACCCACTCAATACTGCAATATCCATATTGCACCTGAATTGAAGAGGGCGGAAAAGTACTTCGAAAAGGAAGAACTCCAGGAAATAAAAGGCCAGTGATAGTGTTCATTCTACTTTTTCAGTATCTTATTGCTCCGGCAAATTGGGGAAACTTTCTTTTCGATCAATCCAGTGCAGTTTTTTATAATCCTGCCATGTTGAACGAAAAATTTACTTTTTCAGCCCTTTACGGTGAGCTTTATTCTATACCTAATTTAAATTTTTTTTCTTCGTGTGTGTCCTTTAGAAGGATGGGTTTCGGTGCTCAGGTAATCAATTCGGATGATTTATATGTGAGTTCAATCAATCTTGGGTATTCATTGTCACTTCAAGATCGCATAAAAATTGGCATCTCAGGAGAACTGAGACAGGTATTTATTGAGGGAGAACCAGGGGTCTCAAGTGGGTTTAGTATGGGAGCCGGTTTCATTGTTCCCTACGGAAAGGCCTTGCTATTTGGTATCTCGTTACACAACGTAGTGGTTACGGATGAAAGTGTAAATGAAACTGGTGAAATTGCGGTTTCGAGTAAAATGGGAATCTTAAATGATTTAATGTTGTATTTTGATATTTTCTACAATGCTGTTTCAAATGTTTCATATAGATTTCTAATGGAATATCCAATATGGAGGAATCTGAAATTTACCTTGGGGCTGCGTTCATCTCCAGTTTTGTACAATTTCGGTATAAGTTTCAGAAGTTTTGTTAATTTCTCATATATAGTTAGTTTGCATCCCTACCTTGGACTTTCACATTTCTTTTCTTTACAAAAATCTTCTCTATGAAACCTGATTTTGTAGGAGAACCTGTAAAAATGGTTTATAATGAAACAAATTAACAAAAGGAGGATGAAGATGATTAAATATAACATTGCGGTGCTTACAATTTTATTTGGTCTTCTGAATGGACAGCAATCTTCACCTTTAACAACCAGTTTTACTTTCTCGTCTCCAATAGCAAACATGGGCTTTTTATCGCCAGACTATGTAAATCCTGCAGCGACATCAACAGTACTGGGGGGATACACAAATCCGGCCTCTTACGGCAGGATTTCACACATGGAACTTGACTTTGGTATGGGATTTACAAATAGTTCCACGATAAATTCAGAAGTAACACTGCTCGATAGTTCCGAATTTAACTCTGCTCTGGTAATGCCGCTTGACATAGAAATAAAAGATGCAGGAGGAATTTATGGGTTTGGAGTCGGAACAAAGTTCGCATTACTTGGATTGGGCTTTGGAATTTTAAAACCTTATGAATTTACTATCGGTGTAAATGGAAACACAACACAACCAATATCCTTTACACAAACGATAGTGGATACGCTTTTACTAACAAACAGAGACTCTTTAAATAGAGCCGTCCCGGTCGAAATGCACTGGGATATGAATGTTTCCTCTCAAACAGAGATAACTGGACTGGGGGATATTTCCTTGAAAGCCAGGCCAATATTCTTTGGTGCTGGCATTGGACTCGGTCCGATTTCGATAGGAGCAGGATTTAAAATTGTTAAATATACAGGTGATGGAGCTCCGTTTTTATTTGCAAAAACAACGATGATAACAGCTATCACAGGAACTTCTCCCACCTACGAAGGAAGTTTAAATGCTTCTGCCGTATTTTCCGATACGATAGTGAAGATAAATATGTTAAATGATTATGATGGGACAAGAAAAGCTTTCAATGTGGGAGCTAATATATCACTTGGTTTTTTGAAAATAGGTGCATATTATGAACAAGGATTTGAAACGACAATTTCTGGAAGTTACACATATATCGCCGAAACAGCAAACTTTAATTCAGTATCTATAGAGAGTGTTGACACACCTGAAATTTATATTCAAAACGATAGCCTTCACCAGGATTCTTCTATTAGAGCCATAATCGGAATCTCAAGTTACGATACAACGTCCAACTCTGTTGGTGGTATCACATTACCAGGATATAAGGCTCTTGGATTGGGATTGAGCATTGGATTTTTACAGGCTTATCTCG
>CAYNMM010000076.1:0-24937 GCA_964398355.1 uncultured bacterium | reverse complement strand
AGCTTTTCTGATACCTTAAAAGGTTTTATTGCCTTAAAGGCTCTCCTTTTCTTTATAACCTTTTTACAGCAGTTATTATCAGAATACTTCAAATTTATCCCCAGGAAATCCACAGACAGGGCACTTTTCTGGCGCTGTATCCGCAATCTCAGTATATCCACAAATGGGACAGATGAAGATTTTTTCTATGTCCATATCTTTCTTTTCTTCAGCGAGTTTTTTTGCCTCAGAGTACATTTCCGCATGGATCTTTTCAGCTTCAAGTGCAAAATGAATAGCTCTCTCCGCCCCCTTTTCTCCTTGCAATTTTGCAATTGCATCATAAGCTGGATACATTTCCTCAACTTCAAAGTTTTCACCGTCAATACCAGCCTGTAAATTTTCGATAGTATTACCAATATACCCCAGTTGACGTGCATGATTTTTTGCATGGACGTACTCTGCATAAGCTATTGCTTTAAACAATCTTGCTATATTTGGTAATCCCTCTTTTTCAGCTACCTCACTGAAAATCAAATACTTCATGTGCGCCATTGATTCACCGGCAAAGGCTTCTTCAAGGGATTTTTTTGTCATTTCACGCATACTTTACCTCCTTTTGGGATTAATAACGATAGACATTTAATGAAAGTCGTTGAACAAATCCAAGAATTTCCTCGTCGTAAATAGCTGCATAATTTAAAGAAAGGACGTTTTTACCGGATGGAATAGATATAGTAAATCCAGCAGTTGGAATTTCGCGGGACGGGACAACAATTTTGTCAATTAATCCCACTCTTAGAGCAAACCAATTCTTAACAATCCACATTTCAATACCACCTCCTGCAGACTCAAGACCATTTGCTCCATTGATCTGGAACGATAGGGATAATCTGTCCCAGAGCTGGAGAATACCGAGGCCGAATGAATATTCGAGTGGTAATTTTTCCTTTCTCCCTGTATCCCATTTCAATCTTGAATAAAGATTGTGGACACTTATTCCCCAGAAAAGTGTATTTAGCATATCACCTGTTGCGCCGACATCAATAGCTCCACCGAACGCCTTTCCACCTTCAAAGTCTGAATTTACAAATAGCAGCTTTATTCCCAATCCAAGACTCAGATGCCATCCAAATTTTTTCCCTAATGAATAACCTATTAAGTTTTCAGACCAGTTAAAATCATCATGGTACAATTTGTACCCTGTATATTCCCAATAAAGACCGCCAGCAGCTACTCCATTATCCTCGACCACATAATTCAAAAGTCCATTGTAAATGGGGAAATCCTGGTACTTTCCGAACATCCCTGTAAATTCTTTCCCTTTAAAATATCCTGCATTCGCAGGATTTGAAATAATGGCCCCTCCAATACCCGGGAATGCAACGTCAGCTCCACCAATGGAAAGCGATCGTGGATCGTAGTTCAACGCGTTGAATGTTCCGCTAAAAGCTGAAAGGCCTGTAATTATAAATATGCTTATCCATAATTTCTTCATCTTACAACCGCTATTAAACCCTTCTTCATTGACTGAGTTCCACCTGTGTATTTAACCTTTATCACATAAATGTAAACTCCATTCGGAACGTCTTCACCGTCTTCAGATTTTAGAGACCAGCTTAAATGCTGATAATTGCCCGATTGCATATAAACCTCTGAACTGTAAACTCTGTCTCCCCTGACAGTATAAATTTCAAGAGTTACCTTCCCACTCTGTGGAAGAGAAATCAAGAATTCATGAGATATATCTGAAAACGGTTTTGAAGGGATCACCTCGAACACAGGATTTCCACAAAATATTGAAAGATGGAGTGTGTCACTCACATTTCCAGCTTCATCTATCTGAAAGATATCTATAAAATTGTTCTGACCAAAAACAAGATTTACATTTCGGAACACAAAGATGGAATCCGACCCGATATTTTGAGAATCCCTGAGTACGGAATTCACTTTTAGAAATGCCTTTGCTCCTGGCTCCCCCAGTCCCCGGATTGTAATTGTGTCACTTGTGGTCCTTGCCGGAAGTGTGTCCAAAAGAACGGGTTTCTCTGGTGGAACATTGTCACACAGGTAATAAAAACCTGATTGTCCTTCAAACAATATACCGCTGCTGAGCGTCACTCCAAATTTTATAAGATAATCTCCATTATCACTCCCATCTGTTGAAAGTGGATTGGCAAACGTATAGGCAAAAGTTGTGTCATTCAGCATTACACTATCTCCTGGTATCGTATCCATAACACCTCTCAGAACCCTGATATACCAGCCAGTAATTGAACCAGTAACAGGCTTTAAATAAACTATGACCCGGGATAACTGGGTTCTAACTGTATCTCCACTGCCAGGATCCGTTGAATAAATCACAGGGGGAGAAATATCAAATGTGAAGGAGTCATCAAGAACATTCGAGGCAAGATCAACAAGTCGATAATGAACCGTGTAATGCCCTATAAATGATAAACTCGCTGGAAGATTACAGAATAACGTATCACCATTTTGAGAAAAGGTATGAGAAATTGTGTCATTCCCGTAGGCAACAATAATTGAAGAAGATGTCAAATCTAATCCTGTAAGATCCTGATATCTAAGCCAGCAGGAGGAAATAGGAGTGTATAGGTCCCCCTGTGGATACTCCTCCACCACCACAGGAGGTTGATTATCGAAAACAAAATTTGAATGAAATGCATGACCAGCAACTCCATTCACAGAAACAGGTGTAATTTCAACTTGGTATGTCCCATTTATCGTTAGTGGGGTTGCAAAATGGAAAATTATGTATTTGAGAGTATCATTACCAGAAAAGCTCTTTCTTCCGGGGATATAACTCCCATCTGGTGCTACCACACGAATTGTAGACGAAGTATCGACCCCTGTGCCTGTACGGTCATAAATAAGTGCGAAGACACTATCAATCATGTTTATACAAGTACCTGCCTGGGGATACACACTTATCACAACGGGCTCTATTGCGGTAACTGTGAAATTTACAATTTTCGTTGTTTTATTCAATGCTCCATCAGTTAAATTAATTTCCAAAATATAATCTCCACCGTATATTCTTGCCGATGAATCAATGATCCAGGAAAGAGTAAAAGTCCCATCCCCATTATCATGAATACTCCTTCTACCAGGAACCGCAGTGGAATCGGGATACAGGAGAAAGATATGAGAACGAGAAAAATCGATCCCCGAGCTTGTATCTATTCCAGGTCTGCTGTCCGAGATAAGTACGTAAACACTGTCTCTCAGGATTACACCAGTATCTCCAGAGTCTGGATGTGTGGATATGACATAAGGAGAAATATTGTCGTAAATGAAGTGTAAAGTATCCGTAAGACTGTTATTTATCAAGTCAGTCATTTCAAGAATTATTGTATAAAGCCCATCCATGGCACCATTTGGTATCAGTGGGGAGTTTGGGATAAAAGTAAAAAGTGTGTCACCCCTGTTTACTAAATTCCCTGGTATAATAGTGGAATCCGGAGCAAAAAATCTCACACTCACATCGCTTACTCCACACCCCTCGTTATCAGAAATGTAAAAATACAGTGTGTCAAGAGTATCTCTCAAAGCCGTATCCTGTGCAGGGTAACTAAATAGGAGCTCAGGAGGTGTTGTATCAACACGAAACACTATCGAATCGACAAGTGTATTGGATGCCATGTCTCTCACATACAATTTAAGAATATAAACCCCATCTCCAGGCAATACATGTTGATCTGGCAAGAATACAAGTGTATCAGGAATTCTATAAATGTATTGACCATTTACAGGAATGGTATCTCTGTAAAGAGTAGCCCTCGCAGTATTCATGTCCACGCCAGATACATTATCAGAAAATACAATAAGAATACTATCAACCCGTGTATACGAAATGACCTGCCCGCTGGACAGGGATGATGCATCAATGATAGGTGGCTGCGTATCGTAAATTATATGGAAAGTATCACAGGAACCATTGCCTGCAAGATCATAGACTTTCACAATTAATTCATACTCTCCATCCACAGATCCGTCTCGTGCGAGTGGAGGATCTGGACAAAAGAAAAATTCTGTATCGGAGACAAACAATAAACTACCACTTACGTTTCCAGTGGGACCATCCATAATCACCCTTGTACTGTCTCGATTCATTCCACTAAGTGAATCCCTGACATAGATCCTGACAGTGTCGAGTTGACTCACAACGGCACTATCCCCTGGTGAAACTTCCACTTCAGGACCTTCAGAATCAAAGATGAACCTAACAGTATCTCTTGTCTCATTCCATGCGGAATCGAAAATACTAATAATAAAGTCGTATCTTCCGTCCATTCCTGCACTTGGGATAATAGGATTCTTTAATACAAGGAAAAGCGTATCTGTTCTCATGAAAACTGTATCCGTAGCAAGAGAAAATCCATCATGTTCAAGATATGCAGTAAATGTGTCAGGGTTTACACCAGAAATATTGTCCTCAACAACTGCCAGAAGAGTATCAAAGGACCAGTTTATATAACTGTCATTTTCAGGAAATGTATTAACAACAGACGGCGGAATCGGATCGTAAACAAATTTTACAACGTTCGATGTATCCCCCTGATTCATAACGTCGTCAAAGGCTATGGCATAAATTAGAGAGTCCCCAATTTCAAAACTTATGGGATACTCGAATCTCCCGGATACGGAATCAGAAAACACCTGTCCCACAAGCTCACCATTTTTAAATATTTTAACAAGAGACCGTGGCTCGGTGTATCCCACAATTGTATCAGAGGAGGAAGAAGTTATCTCTGGAATGGAAAGTGTATCAAGCAGGATATATGATGGACCTCTGTTGTCGATTTCAATATACCCAACTCCCTGATCTGCATCTCCAGTATTTGGATCATAAGCTGTGACGACAATTGCATAAGTGCTATCTGAATTAAGAGCAAGAAATTGGCCATTTATTTTTCCATTAAATCTGATCGAATGATCCCCACCAGATTCCAACGTATCATTTAAAAGTGTCGAGACATAAGTCGTAGAATCTAACCTGGATGTGGAGTTATAGAGTTTGATATTCACGACTGCTTCTTCGGAAATTGAATATCGAATTTCTGTAACATCAAACAAGCCATCCTGATTAGCCGGTGATATCTTTGATGGGTAAGTCACTATATTTCCCACCGTTGTTGGAACAGAGTTAGCAATGATTTCACCACCTACATGCTTTACATTCCCTGCCTCATCTTCCACCTGTATATCATAGGTATATCTACCATCGTTGATTGGCCCAGGACCCCACTGGTAAATATAATCTCCATCACCTCTAAATGCTTGCCAGAAATTTACTGTGTTAACAACATTTCCATATTCATCTACAATTTTTAAACTTGCATTTCCGGTAAAAGCATAAATTCCAATCTGCACGTAATCAGTAGGTTGTTGCAAACTATCAGACGGCCATATAGAAAGCAAAGAACTTGCAGTCATTTTGTTCGTTAAATCTCCTACCCTAATCAGTTCTATGGGTCTACTCGCAACTTCTACAGAAACATCTCTCCCAGCCCAATCTTTGAATCCGAAGGAGAAACCATCCACTGTCATTTGATCCACCTTTACTGCAAAGTAAACGGGGAACGGTGGAAATCTGGGGGGCCTCACTATGTGGTCACCAATTTTAAGCGTATCACTTCCCTGTACAAGCACATATCCAGTCTGGGTAACAATAAGGGTAGCTATTCTGTGATTGGGCAACATTAATGAATCATACTCCGTTGGATGTGTGTTATTTACTGTAAATTCAAAATTTGCATAATCTTCAATTCCATCGTTGTTCGGTGAGAACGGATTTGGACTAACAGTGACAGCCGGAATAGTTGGCAGGGTGGTATCAACAACAACTTCAAAAACTGTACTATCTGACACATTTCCAGCTGTATCTACAGCATAAATCATTAAACTAAAAGTTGTATTGTGGATAAATCCATTTATTCTCCCATCCCACGTATATTCATAGTGTCCAGATTGGATAAAAGTTGAATCTATCAATCTATATCCGCTGTCCCCGGGGTAATAAGGGGTGGTTCCAACCACTTCAAGTATTACATTAGCTGGCTCCGAAAGAATAAAACCAATATTTGTTGAATCATTTCTTCCATCATTATTTGGAGAAACAGGATTTGGATTTACATAAATTCCTGTAATAGTAGGGGGAATAGAATCAACCTGTGTGAAAGCGAATGTCGGAATTATAAAAAAAATCGCAGCAATCAGCTTATTCATTTCTCACAATTTTTGGTGTGACAAAAATCAGAATCTCTTTTTTCTCCACAGATTTTGATCGAGAGCCAAAGAGAGCACCTATAACCGGTAATCTGTGCAGGAATGGTATTCCCTGATGACCTGATGCCTGTCGGCTCTTTAAGACTCCTCCTATGACAACAGTTTGACCGTCCTTTACTCTGAGAACTGTTTTAGCCCGTTGAATCGAAATTATTGGGCCTGGAGCACCTTCCATGATCCCTGCAATGTCTCCAACCTGGGGCTCAAGCTCCATGGTTATCTCATCATTAGGGCTTATATGGGGAGTTACTGATAATTTAAGCGTAGCATCATAAAACGACACAACAGGATTTCCTGCCTGATCCCTCATAATGACCGGTATCATTTTTCCAGAGGAAATTATCGCTTCTTGATTATCCTCCACCATTATCTTGGGCTCCGAAAGAATATTCGCCTTACTCTCACTCTCCAGCTGATTGATCATGGCATTGATATTGTATGATGGCAGTACTTTGCCAAATGTCAATTGAAGCCCCTGCTCTCCCTCCCCTCCAGCAATTAAACTAACTCCTCCTCTTGTTTTCGCCAAGGTATCAATAACATTACCAATTGACCAATTTATCCCAAGTTGCCTTGCTGCATCGTAATCAACTTCGACAATCCTCGCTGAGATCATGACCTGCTTGTTGGGTACATCCACCTCTTTTATCAACTTCCTTATATCTTTGATTACATCGGGCAAGTCCGTGATTATTATTGAGTTCGTCCTCTCATCAACCTCAATGTTTCCCCTGTCTGATAAATGCTTCTCACATATTGTTTTTACCTCTTTTGCCTTAGCATACTTCAGAGTTATAACTGCTGTGGACAATTTTGCAAGAGACTTCATGGTCTCATACTCTTCTTTTGACGTAATCGTTATGATTCCGTCTTTCTCCCGATAACTCAAACCAGCAGCTTCTGTAACTATACCCAGCGCAGTTTTCCATGGTACATTATACAAATTTAGTGTTACAGTACCCTTAACATCCGTCGACAACACAATATTTGCACCAGAAATTTCCGCAAGTGCCTTTAATACATCCTTGACATTGGCATTTTCAACATTGAGAGTTACAAGTGCATTGGGATTGGTCGCATTCAATCTGAAAGCACATAGTATCACTACTATCAAACCCAATTTGATCAGTTTCATCTCAATATTTCCATCGGATTCTTTAGCTTAATTCTAATAGTTCTTGCGTATCCACGCAACCCAACAAGGAAAATAGCCTGATTTTCTGTCAACTTCCATAATTTACCATTTTTCACCTCAGTACCTTCTTTAAGGATGTATGTTCTATTGGACTTGTCAACAAAAATACCCAATTTCTTTCTCCCCTGAATTATTACACCGACAAGTTTTGCAGAAAATGGATCAAGAAGGAGAGAATCTGTTTTCTCACCAACAAGACTTTTAAATATATCCCTTCGCCCCGGGGGTCTAAATCTCACGTGTTTAATGTTAAGAATCTGCATAATTGTTGAGGGGCGCAGTTGAGGTAATGTGGGTATACTCTCCTGAACCACCTTTTTACTCGTAAGACTCGGGGGATAAACACGCACAGTAACAATGTTACCAACCTGTTCAACCTTGTATTCACTCCTCTCTTTCTCGGCGATGACTATTTTAACCGTATGATTCTTACCAGGAGTGATTTTTATAAATTTCACGTTGGATTTGTTTACTTCGATCTTGTTTAGATCTTTGAAATAATCCATGTAAGGGAAAAACAAAACTATATTCTTTTTCTCAAGATAGTTTCTGTAATCGACAACTTCTTCTCTGAATTTTAGCATTATCTCTGCAAAACCTGGCTGCTCCTCAAAATATATATCCGTTAACTCATTATAAGCACCAAGCACACCTGTAAAGATAACTCCTATGAGTATTAATTTCTTATTGACCTTCATTCAAAAGAGTCTCCATTTTTGTACCACTAAACACATATATTTGAAGTGTAAAGTGCGCCTTTATTGAGAATTCCGGGTAATCCTTTGATTTATACGACACTATGTCAAGATTTGTAATCTTTGTGACTTGTGGAGAATTTGTCAGATCTTCTATGAATTTACCAAAATTTTTGTAAGTACCGAGTAGGTCAATCTCAAGAGGGTAAATCGAATAAAATCCTTTAACACTGATAGGCATAGGTTTAAACAATGTGAATTCAAGTCCATTCCTCAATCCCATTAGTGCGATTTTCTTTATCCAGCGTGGAACTTCACTCTGGGATGGTAAAATCTGGTTCAATTTATTCCATAATTGCTCAATTGAATCCGCCTCCGCCTTGACTTTCCCAAAATTTTTTATTTTCTTTCGGTACTTTTGAAGTATTAATTGTTCCTGATTAATACGTGTCCTCAGCTCACTAATTTTCCTTTTCCGTGGTTGATAAATTTTGTATATAAAGCCTCCAATAAGAAGAACTTCAAGGATTATAACGACAGTCCAGACATTTTTTGACTTCTTAAAAATATCAGTGTTGAGGTCCAAGCGGCATACCTCCGGTTTTCACTTGTGGATAAAGCACAAGTTCAAACGTAACATATCCCACACCTTCAATTTCGTTTTTCTTCAAATAAACAAGGTCAACTTTGTTCCAAATATTTTTTGAATCTGAGAGTCTCTTCATGAAATTGGACACTTCTATGGACGTAAACGCTCCACCGTCAATTAAAAATCGTTTAACATTGCCTTCTGAATCTTCTTTTAGCTCATTAATCCATGTATTGGGAGGAATACTTCTGTTTATACTGTTTAGAATCTCTATATAAAAAGCTCTTCCACCAGCAATTTGTTTTATTACATCTATTTTCCTGGACAATTCTGTTTTCTTCCTGTCAATTTCCTGAAGGATCTTCAGCTTGTCTCCAAGTAGTTTCTTCTCATTCTGAATTTCTTTTTCCTGTTTCAGGAGTAGATTATAAGTGGAAATCTGGGCTTTATTGGCAAAGAATATGAATATCAATGTAGCGAGAAATAAAACTCCCGGTGCAACTAAATTTCCAACAAGAGGTGGAATTTTTATCCTCTTTTTCTCCCCCCTACCGTATGGACTCAAGTTAATCAGCGTCTCTGAAGAGACTTCTATTCCCCTAAGGGCACAACCCATTACAACAGAGAACAATCTCTGTTCTCTATCTGAAATTTCAAATTTCTCCTCAATTTCTTCTTTGTTGGCAACATTTTTGAATGGTTCAACTATCGTCAGTTCAATATCTTCAAATAGCATTTTTAGAGGTTCTTCAATATTTCTTATGTTAACTCCTCCACCGGTCAGAAAAACACCAGAAATTTCAAGTCCTGAAATCGAGATATACCTTTGTATTTCGTCTGCAAGTGATTGGTTTAATCCATTGATAATTGTTTCAAAACTCGCAACCTGCTCCTCAGGTACCTCTGAACCAAAGAGAAATTCTGTCGCCTCTTCATGATCTATATTCATAAATTTTGTAAGTGAATCGATGTATCTTTTGATCGAAAAGTCCCCATCCTGATGATCATAATAGAGACCATTAGATATGATGATGTATGATGATCCATCATACCCTATGTCGATAACCAGATAATTTTTCTGTGGATCAATTTCATAATTGAATTTTATTGTGTTTATCAATGAGAGAGGAGTGGCATCGAGAATACCAAGGGTCAACCCTGCATAATGAAGTGAGTCCTCGATCATATAAACTGTTTCCTGTCTCGTTGCCACGATATAGACCGGTATATCTCCTCCAGACTTTGGTGGTAGAATCCAGTAATCCCAGAAAACAGTCTCTATATCAAATGGCAAAACTTTCTGCGCTTCTTCCACAATCCTGGTTTCCAACTCCTGAGATTCTGCCGGTGATACAAGAAAATTTTTTATTATGAGATTTTTTCCCCCTACAGATGTTATAGCGAATTTCCTGGAAATTTTTAAATCATCTAAAAGGTTTCTGATTTCCGAAGCAATAACTTCTCTATCTATTATTTCTTTCGCAACAACGCTATCCGACGGAGTTTCACCGTAGCCGATACTCTTCACATATACGGCATTTCCCTTCTTCTCCACTTCAAGAACTTTTACCAGACTGGACCCTATATCTATACCTACTACTCCAGAATGTTTTCCCTTTCTAAAAAACGGTAACATCTCTACAAGCTGGAGCTAAGAAATTTCTTGATGGCAAGTATCTTTTGAGCTATTCCTTCAAGGTCTCTGAATGTACGTGGATTCTCTTTAAGAATGGCCTCAACATCATGCGGCGAAAGGTTGAATCTATCCGAATTTAAATATTTTATTGCCGTCTCTTTGTCTATTTCTTCGAGTCTTACATCTATCAGGGATTTAAGGAGCGATATAAATTTTTTGGAAACAGCCTTTAATTCCCCTGGCTCAATTAATGTGGCAGCAAGTATTTGCTTACCACTCTGCATAAATTTTTCCATCAAATAAGCAACTTCTTCCTGTAAATATGGCCTATTTTGAACATACTCTATCTCATCAAAAATCAGCACATCCGATGACAAAATAAAATCTCTCAACTCAGCGATTCCAAAACTATTTTTAGCTTTGATGTAAACGTTTTCAAAATCAGGAATACTAAAAATTGCCGTCTTTTTCCCCTGGTCTCTAAGCGCCCTGTTTATGGCTCCCAGTAAAAATGTCTTACCGGAACCCGTCTCCCCTATGATAAGCAGGTTGTAAATCTCTGAGTTTAGAAATGCATTTGCCAGTTTAAACGCCTTCTCGTTACACGGTCCAGCAATAAAGTCTTCAAACCTGCCCGGAAACTCTCTCGTTGGAATATTCTGGACAGGTGTTGAAGGTTTTATTCCTCCCCCATTCCCCTTATTCTCAGAATAAATTTCTCTAATAGCATTTTCAATTTCCGATTTCCTTGCAAGTAATGGGACAATATTCAAATCTGTAACTGCCCTCAACTCCTGAATAATATCCTCATCAAGTGGCTCTGAAAAAGCAATTATTAAATCCCGATCAATCCTTCTGATCGGGATAAAGATGAATTTTCTCGATAAACGTGAGGGAACATGATATGTAGCCTCCTCATCAATTTTCACGTCCTTTAATGACACAACTGGCATTTTGTACCTGTCAGAGATAAAGGATAGAAGCTCTTCTTCCGTCACATACCCATCATTCACCAAAATATCCTCAATCCTCTCACCTTTATTCCATTGCTTTTTTACTATTTCTTCCTTCTCATTCTCACTTATTACCCCTGCTGCAAGGAGCTCATTTAAAAGTTTCAATTGGCTCATACCTTTCCACTCCTGAGGTTTTGTATTCTCTTATAAACATCTCTATAATTCCCAAAATAAGTCTTGGTCTTCAAATAATATTTAAGAGCCATCTCTTGATTATCTATCAGTTCATAGGCTCTTCCAATGTAATAGATACTTTCGGCATCCATTTCAATTGTTTCGAAGTCTTCAATCGTATTTCTAATCTCTTCCTTGCTTTCAGTCTCAACGAGGCATTTAACGAGGATCTTTTTCCAGTTGAACCCGTTTCTCTCTTCAAAACTCGTATTATGAAGTAGCCAGAGGGCTTCTTTATAAAATCCCCCTTTTATAAGTGTATCGAGCATTTCGTAATTCACGGGAAACTGCACATACTTATTTTCAGAAAGTTTTTTTATAACGGTCTTCAAGAAATCCGGATCAACACTTTCACGTGAAAAATCTCCAGTTTCACCTGGAATTGATAGATCAATTATAGTTTCATCACCAATCTTGAGTGGAGTTTCTGCAAGTAAAGGGGGAACATCTTCACTGTACATCTCTTCTTCTGAGCCGAGAGAAAAATCTTCTCCTGTGTCAATCAAATTCCCAATTTTTTCTCTCAAAGCATTGTATAATTTGGTAAGTCTCAGTTTAACATCCGGGGTCCCGGCAGATGATAGTAAAAAATTAACAAGTCCAGCTACTTCTTCCGACTGAGCTTCAGAAAGCTCCTCCGGATTAAGTATTGAAACAAATCTTACAGCTTCATCATACTCGCCTATTTTAGTATAAAGTCTCGAAATTTTTATAATAGTTTCAATATCCTTACCAACATATCTTAAAATTTTTTTTGCTATTGCAAGTGCATTCTGGTAACTTGCTTTCTCTTCAAGCAATTTCATAGCACGTTTGTACTCATCGAGCGCTCTTTTCTTGTCACCAGACTTTACGAAAAGGTCTCCAAGAGTGTTTATGATAACGGGATTATCTGGATTTTCATTTGCCAGCTTTCTATAATAATCTATAGCATCACTCAAGGTTGCGAACTTCATGGTTCTTCTCCCGAAATTTAATAATAAGTATTAACCAAACAGCGTCAAGAGACAAGGAGTTTTGCCAGAAATTGCTGTATCTGAGGCTGAAGAATTATCCCCAGATATGCCGCTATAGATATAAATGGTCCGAATGGTACTCTTTTCTCCCCTGTTTTTAAAATTCTCCATACCCCGAAAAGTAAGCCGATAAAAGCCCCCCCGATAATCCCCACCAACAAAAGATAGGGGCCTCCAAAAGCACCAATCATTGTTAAAAGTTTGACATCTCCAAGACCAAAAGATTCTTTTTTCATTAATGCATCTGAGACTACCTTGAGAATTACAAACGTGATGGCTCCGACCCCTGCCCCTATGAGCGATGATTTCAACCCCGGAAAGTTTGTAAAATAACTCAGGATCAAACCCAAAATTATTCCACTGTGTGTGTAAAGTTGAGGAATCCCCTCTGTAAGGAAATCCACATAAGCTATTCCTAAAAGGAGGAGTGAAAAAAGGGAAAAGTAGAAGAATTCAAAACTTAGTGAAAACTTGTTATACAATGGAATATTAAGCAGTACAAACACTATTGAGAAAATAATTGGGAACACCAGAGACTGACGCTTCTCTCCAAAGAATCTCGTCAGAACAGCAAATGGAAGAGCAGTTAAAAATAAAATTACGAATAAAAGTACTCTACTCAGACCGATTCTCCAGCAGTTGCAGAGCTCCCCGTACTTTTCAAAATATTCTGGGCATCAGCGGCTGCCTTTTTCAACTCATAAAGTGCAAGACCAAGCTTCACAGATTTATCAGCCACTGCCACAAGGGCTCCTTCCCTGTCGAGATCGTAAATAAATACGACCCCATCCTGACTGCGAATTATTGCATTTTCGAGTTCGCCAATAGCAAGTTCACCAGCCACCTTTTCCAGGGCAGATAGAGCAAGAGATGAAACCGCTGAAATCTTCTCCTCGTCAGCTTCCATGTTACTCTTCGCTACAAGAGGCAACCCATCCACACTCACAATTACCACCGTCTTTAGAGAAGGATCAGTATCCAATAACATTTCAAGAGTGGAGTTTAGTGCTGTTATATCCATAAAAAACCTCCTTTAGAAATAAAAAGTGCCGGGGCCCAGAATCGAACTGGGGACACCGGGATTTTCAGTCCCGTGCTCTACCAACTGAGCTACCCCGGCAGGTAGGTGTTTATTATTAAATAACGCCTCCCTATGTGTCAACCTGATACCGCAGGTTTTTACAAACGTTATATCACCATACTTAACAATTTCGTATACCAGATTTTTCTCTAAATTAGGGAAAAAATTGTTCTGATAAAGCATAAGTTTAAACACCAGAGATATTCTCCCCACCATCCACATTTATGACATTTCCTGTCATCCAGTAAAGATCAGGATTTGTGAGAGCAGCAATCGCCCTGGCCACATCTTCAGGTGTCGTAAGTCTTCCAGACGGGTTAATTTTTAAAACAAGCTCAATAATCTTTTCGTGACCTGGAATTTTTCTCAATGCTGGTGTATCCGTAACTCCAGCTCTTATAGCATTTGCAGTGATGCCAAGAGGCGCAAGCTCCAGTGCAAGCTGTCTAATATGACTTTCAAGTGCACACTTTGCCGCTGAGACCGCTCCATAGTAGTGCATAACTTTTTGACTGCCCGAACTTGTCATTGCAAATATTCTTCCACCTCTCCTCATCAACCCTCTTTCCACCAGGTCCTGCGCCCAGTAAACAAGGGTGTTGGCCATCACCTCAAGTGTCATCATCAGCTGAGCAGGATTTATCTTCTCCTCCCCGATAAATCTCTTTAACGTACCAAACGCAAGAGAATGCATTAAAACCCTCACCTGAGGCTCCCCTTCCTGTGATTTTACAATATTTTCTATTTCATCCATAACTTTTTTACGTTTCTTATCATCTGCTGCATTTATATTAAAAAAAACAGCCTCTTTCCCGGTACTTCGAATAAACTCCACTATCTCTTCCGCATTTTTAATAGTTGCCTTTCTATCAAGATGGACTCCAAAAATATTAAAACCGTGTCTCGCGAGCTCTCTGGCTGTGGCCGCTCCAAATCCACTTGAAGCACCGAGTATTAACGCCCAATCTCCCGTCGCATTTATTTTACCCTTCTTCATGGTTTACATTTTAATCTCCACACCCAATCCTTTCAATAATCGACATTATTTGAATAGTTTTTAGCTTTTTAGCTCGAGCATCAGGAACTCCGAGATTTTTCACCAGATACATTAAATCGAAAAGCCATATAAAACAGTATCCTCCTGAAGAGATTCAATTTCTTGTCAAGTTAAAAAATTAATTTCCACATAGTAAATACGGATTTGTTAACACGGGATGATATATGTTATTTCTTGTCTATGGGAAACATCTTGTAAAGTTCCTTTCTCCGAGCCTCAAGATAAGTGTTTTCTTTCCCCATAAATTCTGCAGCTGTAAGTATCTTCTTGCCTCTTTTCTCTGCTTCCTCAAAGACATTTTCAAGATATTTTCTCCATTCGAGATCACGTGTCAAATGATGATCCAGTACAAGGATCTTCAATCTGTCCAGTTGTAAAATCCTTCTTAAATTTTCCTTTGCCCTTTCGAGAGATTCTTTATCGTATGCATTTCCAAGCAAATAGATCATTGGACCATCCACATAAACTATTTCAGGTGAATTTTTGATAATAAACTCCGTCTGATCATCATGAATAGGCCCCTGAACATCCGATGTAAAAAGAAAATTGCCCGTGTGATTTTCAACAAATACTTCGGTCACGTACCCTAATCTCGAAGTAGCACCATGAAATACAGGTTTAGAAAATTTCAATTTCACCCATCCAAGGTCAAATTCTCTTCCATCTGAGATATGAATCTCCTCTACTATAGGTCGAATATTTTTAAGTAGGATAAATGCCCGTCTGTGCTGACTCCAATTGATATTTTTATCAGGGTCTTTCAAAAAAACAATTTTGTTTTTAAAAACCTCTGGCTCCTTGATGTTGAAGTGGTCGAAGTGATAATGTGTAATAACGATATATTCGCATGTTTTTAGAATATCTTTGATTCTCTGCCAGTGTTTTTCCTTTGTCTCAATTTCTATCGGATGAGGCTTCAGGCCTGATCTCCAAGGAGCGAGGGCTACACCTGGATCTATAAAAATACATTCCCCCTCCTTTCTAAGAACAGTGGCCATTGATCGGGTACCGAATGTCTCCCCGGTTATAAATTCAACCCTCAATTCCGTGCTGTTGTTTTGTTAGATAAACGGTGTTATAAAGGAGCATAGCAACGGTCATGGGACCGACTCCACCCGGCACAGGCGTAATCCATGAAGCCACCTGACTTGCACTCTCAAAATGTACATCACCCACAAGCTTCCCGTCCTCTTTGCGATTTATTCCTACATCAATAACAACAGCTCCCTCTTTGATCATCTCGCCATTCACAATTTCAGGTTTACCAACAGCAACAACCAATACGTCAGCATTTTTTGTGTAAAATTCAATATTTCTGGTCCTCGAATGGCACATGGTAACCGTTGCATGTCTCGACAATAGAAGCTGAGCAACTGGTTTTCCAACGATTACACTTCTACCTATTACAACTGCATTTTTACCCTTTAGCTCAAAACCAATTTCATCGAGCATTCTCATAATACCATTTGGAGTGCAAGGGACCACTGATGGAATTCCGGCAAGAAGTCTACCGAGATTGTAAGGATGGAACCCATCAGCATCCTTCTCAGGGGAAATGGTCTCGATAATCCTGTCCTTCGAAATATGGTCAGGCAGAGGAAGTTGGACGAGGATTCCATTTACTTCAGGGTCAGTATTGAGCTTTTTGACAAGGTTCACAAGCTCTTCTTCAGTTGTTTCAGCAGGAAGTTTAATCGTTTCCGACTCTATTCCCACCTGAGCTGCACTTTTCTCCTTATTTCGAACATAAACTTTTGACGCTGGATCATCCCCTACAAGTACAACACTCAATTTGGGGACAATTCCCCTAACTCTCAATTTCTCAACTTCGATTTTTAACTCTTCTTTCACCTTTTTTGAAATAGCCTTTCCATCAATTATCTGAGCCATTTGAATTACCCCATATATTCTGAGATTTTATTCTCTCGCCATGTCAATTTCAAAAATTCGGCGAGAATTTTCTTTGTAATCTCCCCTGGTTTTCCATTAGCTATTGTATTACTATCAACTTGAACAACGGGCATAACCTCAGCACCTGTACCGGAGAGAAACACCTCATCTGCCCTTATCAATTCATCATAAGTAAATTTTTGGGGGACAAATTCAATTCCCAATTTCTCACAAATTTCCATAACCACTTTCAAAGTGATACCAAAAAGTATCGATTCGTTGGTTTCATGACAAAAGACTTTGCCTTCCTTCACCATCAGCACGTTGGAAGATGAACCTTCAGTAACAACCCCAGTGTCTTCATGGACAAAGATTGCCTCAAATCCTCCATTTTCCTTCGCATATTGCTTTGCAAGAACATTAGGAAGTAGATTAACTGTTTTAATGTACGGATACTTCCACCGAATTTCGGGATAAGACACGATCCTGACCCCTTTTCTATACCTTTCTGGGGGGGAAGAATGGGGTTTTAGAAGCATCATTAAGAAAGTGGGAGTCGTCTTATCTGGGAAAGCATGTTCACGGGGAGCCACTCCACGAGTCCATTCAATGTAAATTTCAACATCCTTTTCTTCTGACATATCGAGGAGCTTTTCCACATTTTCTTTTATTTCCCGGGAAGAATAAATTTCAGGAAGTTTGATGGCACGAGCTGAGTTAAACAAACGTTCAATATGGTCATCCAGTCTGAAAAGTTTTCCGTTGTATGCTCTAATAACCTCGTAGATTCCGTCTCCGAAGAGGAATCCACGGTCATCTACACTGATTCTGGCCTCTTTTTTCGGTAAAAATTTACCGTTTAAGAAGACATAATCCATGGCATCACCCCTCTGTTAAAAATTTAAATGCGACAGCCACGTGCAGGGCTGTTCCATAAGGAAGAGCATCCTCATCAATTACAAATTTTGGAGAATGCAAACTGTAGACCGCATCAAGATTTTCATTTTTTACACCAAGCCTCATAAATGCACCAAATGGAACCCTTTCAAGAAAAAATGAAAAATCTTCTGACCCCATTGTAGGGGGTAACTCTTCCCTCTTATCAAATATACCGGCCTCATCCATAGTAGAAATAATAAAATCAACGAATTTCGAAGAATTTACGACAACCTTTGTTGTCCTTTTATATTCAATTGTTGACGTTGCTCCAAAACTTTCCGGAACTTTTTTACTGATTTCCTTAACCAACTGTTCAATTTTTTCCCGTGTATCTTCATTTAAAGCTCTTACAGTGCCTCCAAAACTCGCACGTTCCGGGACAATATTTCCCGCAGTACCTGCGTGAATAGTGGTAACACTGAGAACGAGGGAATCGAGAGGATCAACAACACGCCCCACAAGTGAATTGAGAGCCGAAACTGTATGTACCAGGGCATTAACAGGGTCAATTGTGATATGTGGATAAGCTCCATGCCCGCCCTTCCCGACAATTTCTACATTAAAAAAGTCTGAAGAGGCCATAGCAGGCCCCCTCGTGTATCCAATCGTTCCAGATTCACTGTAGGGCCACACGTGGATCCCCATGATTGCTTCAGGACGTGGATTTTCCAGAGCGCCTGCTTCGATCATTTGCAAAGCACCACCGGCCTTTTCCTCGGCAGGCTGAAAGAGTAGTTTTACCGTTCCTCTAAAACTATCACTATTTGCCTGTAATATTTTCGCAGCAACCAGAAGCATCGCAGTATGCGCATCATGGCCACAGGCATGCATAATCCCCTCATTCCTTGATGCAAATGGAAGACCGGTCTCCTCTTTTATCGGTAACGCGTCAATATCAGCTCTGAGAGCAATAGTCCTTCCCTCGCCACTACCTCGAATAACACCAACAGCACCAGTTGGTGTTGGTCTGCTAACCTCTATTCCAAGATTTTTTAAATAATCAACAATAAGTTCTGTTGTACGAAACTCCTTGAAAGAAAGTTCAGGATGTTCATGAATATCTCGCCTTATTGAGATCAACTCATCTTTTAATTCAAAAACCTCTTTCATCAGATCAGTTAGATCTTTCATCATCACCTCCTATGAATCTCAAATCAATTACTCTGAGTTCATACCTTGGATTTCTTGCCCACTCGTCACGGGTAAAAGTGAAAACAAGGTCAACCCGCGTGAGGGGCCTGATCTTTTTAATCAAATCTGCTTTCCTCGGTGCAAAAGCAAAAATATGAGATTCTCCCTTTCTTATGGCAAATTTAAGGTGGTTTTCTCCAACAATTTTGGGTTCCCCAACCACTTCAGCATTTTTAATACAAAAAATCGGTCTTGGATTCCCCTGTCCGAAAGGAGAGAGTTTTTCATAAACATTAAAGAAATTTTCATCCAGCTCACTCAGGTCTATTTCTGCATCAATTAGAACTTCAGGTACAAGATCGTCCCGCGAGAGCATTTTCCTTGCCACCTCGTTTATTCTTCTTCTCAAATCTTCAATATTTTCTGTTTCAATTTTAAAACCGGCAGCATATTTATGACCACCGAATGTTTCAAATACATCTTCAATTTTCCTCATAGCATCGAATAGATGAAAAGAAGGAATACTCCTTCCAGATCCCTTAGCAGTATCCCCATTCACACTGATCATCAATGTCGGTCTATAAAAATCTTCAACGAGTTTGGACGCAACTATTCCAATTACTCCCTCATGCCAATCAGAGCTACCGAGAACAAGCACCCAGTCATCCAGCATATTGTATTCTTCAACTAAAGATTTCGCTTCTTGATAAATTTTGCTTTCAATCTGCTGACGTCTTCTATTTTCTTCATTTAATTCTCTCGCAAGCTGGGCTGCTTCCTTTCCATCGGTGGTTACAAGCAATCTAAAGGCCTTTTGAGCATGGGAAAGTCGCCCAGCCGCATTCAATCTTGGCGCCATTATAAATGAAATATGCCAAGTCCTAAGCTCTCCATTTAATCTTGCAACCTTTTTTAATGCGTTAATCCCAGCCTTCAAACTTTTGTTAAGTGTAATTAGTCCAAATTTCACAAGAATTCTATTTTCATTGATTAAAGGCACCAGATCAGCAACGGTTCCAAGTGTTACAAGATCGAGGTCCCAGAAGAGAGGCGTTGTCTTACGTCCCATAATCATATACAATCCCATCAAAAATTTGAAAGTAACCCCCACTCCAGCAAGATCAGGAAAGGGATAATTACCAAGTTTTGGATTTATAACTGCAAATGCATCTGGAAGTTCACTACCGGGCTCATGGTGATCAGTTATGATAAGATCAATCCCTTTTTCTCTTGCCAGTTTAGCCTCTTCTACTGCAGTAACACCACAGTCCACAGTGATTATTAAACTGGCCCCTCGGGACTCTGCAATCTCTATACTTTTCACTGACAAACCATATCCTTCGTCAAATCTGCTTGGAATGTAAGGAATAATTCTACGTGCACCGAGTTTTTTCAGGTTCCTGTAGAGCAGGGCAAGAGAGGTTACTCCATCTACATCATAATCTCCGTGTATTAGAATAGTTTCTCCATTTGAAATCGCCTCCTCCACCCTGCGAGCTGCTTTCTCAACCCCTTCGATCATAAACGGAGGGTATAAATCTTCAATCCTGGGGTCAAGGAAAATCCTTGCATCCTGAACAGAAAACCCTCTGTTTGAGAGAACCTTAGCTATTGCTCGAGGAATAGATAAAGTAGAGCTTAACTCCTCTACACTACCTTTTTCACCTTTTCTAATCCATCTCATAGAACATGTGTATTATAAATCAAGTAGCAGGTATGTGAAATGGGGGATAATTTAAAAAAGAAGAGAGCGGGAGACGGGATTCGAACCCGCGACCCCAACCTTGGCAAGGTTGTGCTCTACCTCTGAGCTACTCCCGCATTTTTAGAGATAATATAATAACAACTCTTTTCTGGTATGTCAATTTTTCTAAGAAACTGTCCGCAAAATGCTCTGGGAAAGTGAGCAATGTAACTTTTAATTTCCCCTTCGAGGGGGGATAGCGTTGTGGAGGAGCTCTCGTCAATCCCCTCCTCCACAACAAGTAAATACTGTGAGGGAAAGGATATGGGAGAAGGTAAAAGGAAAATTCGGCAGGAGAATATAGAGATGAACAAACGATGGGAGCTCTTGTTACCCTCTCCTCAATTCCATACCGCAAGCAGAAGGGGAGGTTGGATATAATCTCTCCCGCTGAGTAGGAGGAGACTGCAGGTAAATCTTCTCGCAAGCAGAAAGGGGAAATAAAAAGAGTTTTTCCTCAAAGTGAAAGGGACTGTGAGTACTGGTAAAGTTTTTTCGAATATCCTCATTTTTTCTAAGAAAGAGTCTAAGGAAAATTGCTTTGAAGAAAACATGAATGTATTTTTAGCCTTTTCTCCTCGCAATGCAAGGTACTACGGTTGTTGTTTCAAGGCATTTTTCCTCGTCTTTTCAAAGTGCAGGGTAGGATCAAGGTTGGAGAGTATTTCCTTCCCCGGAGAAGAATAATCCTTCATTCTTCTACTCTGTGAGAGCAGATCGGATATTTCCAAAAAGAACATTTGATTACCAGAATCTTTCGGGACAATCTTATCTCCATCAAACTGAGGCTGACCTGAGTCCCTGAAAGACCTGACTGATAAATGGAGACCTTGTTATCACCCTGGTCCTGATTTCCCTGTCTGCAATATTAGAGAGCCCCTTTTTAATCCAGTAAAGACTTTTTGAAAGATAATTCCCTGATGACTCTCTTCCCCTACCCTTCAAATTCAATGCAAATCCATTGAAATATAGGATAGCCTTCTCAAAAACTGGCAGAAAATTAGCGCCCTTTAACAAACTATCATAATCCTGCTCCGGTACCTGCGTAAAACCTGCCTCTATAAGGAAATAGAGGATGAAGTTTAAACTTCTTACATAAGACAGATGATAATTGTTGAAGGATAACAACTGTCTAAATTTGTTGTATGCCTGTTCAAGTTTCCCCGTCCTAATCTGATAAAGGACCTGTGGAAACAGGAACAGGGGGTGAAACTCAGAGAATTTTTCCAGTTCTCTTACCAGGTTTTGAAGCTTCTCTCTTTCATCCAGCAGGAAAAACCCGAGACTTAAAAGTAAGAAGTGGTCAATTAGCTGGAATCTCGGAATATAAGTCGATAATATTGATAATGACTCTTCGACATAGTCTATCATTTCAACAATTTCTCCTGTCTTAAGGCTTGACTCAGCAAGATAGAGAAGTTTGAAGCCGTACAGATATCTATCTCCATCCAGGTCAATCTCCGCCAGTTTTATAATCTCTTCTATAAAATCGTTATGACTGTAGAGTCTTAAAATTTCAAGATAAAGCCACTCAGACTGCTCCGGGTAAGATGGAAAGGATTTAATAGCTGGTAATAATTTCTTAGTGAAAATTTTGTATGTGTTTATCTCAGGATTTATCCTTGAGCAAATATTTACAAACGCTGCCAAATTCAGAATTTCGTATTGTTCCATCCGATACTTTCTCGATATCTTGTAGGCTCGAACAAAACTTCTCTTAGCATTTTCGTACTCCCCCATCAGTTCATAGGCTTTACCTTTGATGTAGAGAGCTCTTACGAAGTGCCCAAGATCTCCGTTTCTTTTCAAAAACCAAGCGTTCTCTCTTGTAATTCTCTCAACCTCTCCATATTGTGAAAGTTTTAAGAGGCTTTCGAGCTCCAGAATCATAAAGGTAGCCCACTGTACCCCTGGTCTCTTAATGGTATCCATTGTATCAGAAGCAATCCTTCTTATCATCTCATAATTACCGGTACCCTTCAATAAATCTATCAATTTACGTTTCCATTGAATAATTTCCTGTTCTGATGGTAGTTTTTCAAGAAGTGAGATAATTCTATCCGCTTCAAATCCTCGGATGAGGCCTGATTCAACTGTTTCCCACACTATTTCAAGCATCTCAGAATAAGCACCTGATTCCTTAAACAGCCTGGCAGCCTTCAAAAGTATATCCGGATTGTTTTGCCCTATTTTCAGAAGCTTTCTGGCTATCAGTTTACCTATATCTTTCGTGCGTCGGACACGCCTTCTGGCCAGCACCTCTTTCACAATATTGTCCTTAAAAGATATCCTGCTTCCGTCATTTTTGATAAGACCGGAAACAGTTAGATCTGTAAGTGCCTCATAAAAACTGACTCTGTCCCCACCAACAATAGAATAGAGAAAATCGAGATCAACATCCCCAAGAAGTTCAAGAACTTCAAGGATAAAAACACTCTTATTTGTTAGAGTTCCAAGCAAACTCCTCACGTGCTCTTTGTACCAGGTTTTCAAAGTCTTCTCAAATCCCCTCTGGAATTTCCAGCGAGAATCTTCAAATTTTATGTACTGATTCCTCTGCAGGAAATCAAGAATTTTTCTGACATTCCCGGGTAATCCCTTCGATGCGGATGCAATTTGCTCGGCAATATCAGACGAAACAGGTCCACCAAGCAGAATAGATAAGAGCCTTCCTATTTTCTCTTTATCAAGAGGAGAAATTTCGAAAATATGAGAACCGGGCAATTTGCTTAACTCGTCAATGTAATGTTTTGTATCCTTTTTAAAGATGAGACTTGTATCATCAAATGTTTGAATCCACATCGTCGGCGTGGATTGAATCTCCTTAAAAATATGATACATAACTTTTAATGATTTTGGATCAACATATTCAAGATTTGTAATTAGAAACGCGGATGGCTTCTTTTCAGACAGGTGTCTGATCATTTTAGACATAAAATCCGCCAGACTTTGCTCAAGCTTTCTACTTATGGAAAAAGACTCAACAAAATAATTTACTCTCTGACGATCAGCTCGCGGCAAACTGTTTAAAATTCCATTGAACATCTGGTGATTGATTTGTCTTAGTCTCTGGATAAATTCAAAGATCATAGAGTAATTCTCGAAACCTGAGAATGGCTTTGTTATGTGTTCAAGGGTATAGAAATCAGTAGACAGAGCACGTTCGATTATAATTTCTGCAAGTTCTTTTTTTCCAGCGCCAAAAGGCCCGTGTAAAAAGACATTTGTGAATTGTCCATCCCGTGTTGCTTTTAGAAGCTCAAAAAGTTCGTGCAGAATATTCTCTCGTCCAATTATGTTTTCTTCCAGTGAAAGCATACGAGATTCAGGAGGCAATTCCGCCTGGCAGATCATTCCTGGACCTCTTTTTTTCGCACAGTACATCCTGGCATCAGCTATCTCAATGAGTTTACTCAGGACTTCTGAGTCTTCCGGATAGACAGCTATTCCAATACTTGTCTCTCGCATATAATTTCGAGTAATCCAGTTTTTGGGCACACTGAGGTTTTTAACTATTCGCCTCGCTACCTCTTCGGCCTTCTTGATAGATGTCTCGGGCAAAATAATAATAAATTCATCCCCACCATACCTGATTAAAATGTCTTTTTTTCTTATCGATTTCTTCAAAATGTTTGTGAATTCAATTAACGCCTGGTCTCCAGCCTTATGCCCCCAGGTATCATTAATTTGTTTAAACTTATCGATATCAAGGAAAAGAATGGCATAAGGTTTACCGCGATTCTGCAAGTTCTGCAAAATGTCTGGGACTCTATCTCTTAGAAATCTGCGATTGTAAATATTCGTAAGCTCGTCCCTGTAAAGGAGGGAAGGATCGATCTTCATATTTCAATTATGGAAAAACGATAAACCCAAGTCAAGTTTGGGAAAAGTATCGAAAATAGTGGATAGAAAAAGGAGGTCCCCGTTTATTTTCCCGGTATGGCATGCGAAATAAATTTCCCTTACCCAGGGGAAATTATTCTTCCCTGCTTATGAATGGCTCTTGAAAAAATTAAGTAGCAATCACCACATTGGAAATAGATTTCAAATCAAACCGTGAGTGTTTCTGGTAGTAGCAGGTGAGGGTAAATTTAGTAAAAAGGGAGAGCAGGAAGATTTCGTACCACTCTTTTCGAATGATCATATTTAACATATCGTGAAATTTAATTTCGCAATATTCCTTTGTATCGCCTGTGCCATGAAGTTTACTCTTACTCATTTTCAGGGAACAGGAGATGGAATTATCAGATGAGTTTACGCCGGGAAGTTGACAATCAATGGATTGTTGTTTATAAATATAGCACTTCATGCGGCGCCATCGTCTAGTCCGGCCAAGGATACCTGGTTCTCAGCCAGGAGACCCGGGTTCAAATCCCGGTGGCGCTGCCATAAATTTTGGGGGGTCGTCTAACCGGCAGGACGCCTGACTCTGGATCAGGTAGTCGGGGTTCGAATCCCTGCCCCCCAGCTTTTTTACATTCATGGA